>JAISFV010000103.1 GCA_031263445.1 Synergistaceae bacterium
AGCGACGCCGAGCTTCAACAGGCGCTGGAGGGCAACCCCGGCCAGAGGGAGCAGACCACGCGCGGAAGGCGGCTGGGGTATTTCGAGGGGCCGGAGGTTATCGTGCCGGAGGCAAACGCGACGCCTGAGACGGAAATCGAACTCAAGGGTACCGATTACTCTCGGGGATATAGATCGAAACTACTGAGAATCGACAAGGAACTGCGCGAGTACGGGGCGACATCTTCTGAACACGCGCTGAATAAGCTGAGTGGCCGTTTAAATTCCAGCGATCCGTCGTATAATATTGCCAGCATAGGGGATGTGATTGACGCATACCAAAACGGCGATATTTATGTCGACCCGAGTCATGAAGGTACGGTCAGGCTGAAAAACGGTATAGCGGTTCATCTTTCGAAAAACGGAATAATCAAAACGGTCACGCGAGTGAAGAAGGCGAAAAGCACATGGCAGAAGAAATCATAACCGAGACAGGCAAAAAACTGGCGCGGCTCTGCGAGGATCTGACAGCCGGGCAACTGTCAGCCACGGGCTTCTGCAAGCGCGTCGACGCCGCAGTATCTGACGAGTTCCGTGGCAAGGTGTCCGAATGGGAGGCCGATAACTTCCTTGACGAAATCCAATACGAGATTGAGTTTTACGAGCCTGACGCCAAGTTGCGGGAAGAAGGGCTTTATGGCGAAAAGGAGTTCACCGACGCGGTAAAAGCCGTTTACGCGGAGTATCGGAAAGCACTCGCTGATACTGATGCGGCCTGACACCGCAATGATACGTGCGAGGCCGCTGTGCTACATGTGTCAGCACTATTTCCCGGAAGAAAAAAAACACAGGGCGGGTCAGAAAACACACCCCTTTTACGAGTATTGCGCGGCCTATCCAGACGGCGGCGGGATCCCTCTTCCCGTGCTTCTCGGCGGGCATTTCCATGCCAGAGACGGTGACAGCGGGATCCGGTTCCTGCCCAAAAAAGACGAGCCTCCGTCCGTGATCGAATTTTACAGGGAGGTCGTTTGCGCCGAGGAAGACGACGAACCAGACGATTGATCAATTAGGAGGTTCTTAGGCCATGACGATCACCGACCGTATGATATCCGTCAAGAAAAGGCTGGCCGAGGAAGACCGCGAGGCGGCGATAGCGGCGCTCACGGAGCATGTCTACCGCGTCGTCCGTCCGCGCGCCGCCGGGGCGCACAGATACGCGCTGTTCGAAAGCGAAGGGCAGAAAGAATCCTTCTGCGCAGGGGCGCGGATCGACCGGACGGCGCTCTCGTGGCTGACCGACAGAATGGCGGAAGAGGGGCTGCTGTAAATCTCGGATTCCGTCGTCATCCTCACGGCCCTCGGCATCAAGAGCCTGTGCGAGGCCTAGCGGCGCGCCGTGACCTGGCCGCGAACCGAATTCTTCAGGAAGCCTAGCCCGCCGCCGCCGAGACCGAGCCAGAAACCTGGCAATGGTCTGACGCGAGAGCGAGGAGGCGTCGCCATGACCGCCCTGCGAATCAACCGTTTCCGCCTCTCTGAAATCGACGCCGTGACGATCCGCTGCAAACGCTGCGGGGCGGGCCATATCGTCAGAATCGACGGCGAGCGCTTCGGTGCCGGGAAATGCCCTTCATGCGGGATGCCTTACGGCGAACCGGCACGACAGGCCTTTGAAAGCCTACGGAAAGCCCGGGAGGCGCAGAGGCTTGGGCGCGAGCACTTCGCGTTCGAGTTCGACATCGCTGAGAAGTGACGTTTACGGGCGGGCGGCGCTTGAAATTTCAGGCGGGCTTACGTATAATAAACGAGGCCCCGGCATTGGGATGCCCGGTCGAGGTGGCTGCCTCAACCGGGACTTACGCCCAGGGTTAACGAGTCAGCACAACTCGCATGAGAACTTTCAGCTTCAAAGCGAACGCCTTCCAGAAACTGACCTGGGGGCGTTTTTTCTTGCTCTTTTTCCGCTTCCGGCCCATTGACTCCACCCCCTTTGCAATGGCGTGGGGCTTCGTCACCGAGCCCCCGAGGTGATGAAGTGTCGCACCGGGGCCTCGCGGGCATTATAGCACGGAACCCCTTGACATGTTACATTGAATTACATAGAATGTATTTAACATGATGCAAGGGGAGGGGCGCGATGACAGAAAAGGTATTTACACCAGACGAAGCGGCGCAATTTCTTGGGGTGCATCCGATGACGATTCGACGATGGCTCCGCAACGGGGAATTACAGGGCGTGAAATACGGCAGGCTCTGGAGAATTCGAGAATATGATTTGTTGAAGCGTAAAGAACAACCCGAATAACCGTTCTCTCTTGGCGGACAGACGGTCATCCGGGTCAACGCAAAGAAAGTCTTTGCACGTGCGATTATAGCACGGCGAAGGCTTCCTTTGGAACATGCGAAGGGGGTCTTTTTTTATGGCCGAATACGAAAACCTTGACAAAAAACTGTGGGACATAGCGGAGAGCTGTATGCCCGAGGTGCGGGCGCTGGACGAGTACAGACAGGAGAGTTCCGCGTTCAGGGCGTCCTGGGCGATGCTTGAGGCGGCGCTGACGGAAGTGCAGATGGAGCCGCTGCGGGAAATCGAGGAATGCCTGAACGCCGAGGCCGCGATGGAAAGCCGGCTGATGCACAGGAAAATATACTTTTACGGGCTTGCGCAGGGCATCGAAATAGGCAGGAGGAGCAGAAATGGACGGATACCAGTATTTGCCAAGCCTTAGCCTCGACGAGTACGAGGCCTTGCGGGAGTCGGTGCGCGAGAACGGCGTCATCGAGCCTGTCGTGGTGGACGAAGGCGGCGCGATAATCGACGGACACCACAGGGCGAAAATATGCGAAGAACTCGGGGTCGAGTATCCGACGAAGGCCGTAGAGGGTAAAACCGAGAAAGAAAAAATCGATCTCGCGTTTGACCTGAATGTTTCTCGGCGACACATTACCCCGGCACAAATAAGAGAATTGACGAAACAATACCTCGAAGAGGGCTGGAAACAGGAGGATATTGCGCATCGCCTCCGTGTTACGCCAGGCAGGGTGTCACAGATCGCAAAAGAGTTTAGGATTAAACTTTTAGACCAACCTTCACCAAAGACCCCGCCCGAGGACAAAGAAAAAACCGAACTCCGCGAGCAGGTCGAGTATTACGAGAAGCTGGCCAGGGAGCAGGAAAAACAGCGCACCGCTGAGATCGACGCCAGAGTGAAGGCGCGCGTGGACGCCATGCGGGAGGACTACGAGAAGAAGCTCGCGGCGCTCAGAGACGCGGGAGCCGACCCGGCCGAGATCGAGCGCATGGCCGAGCGGCGCGCCGCCGAGAAGACCGCCGAACTCGAAAAAGCGCGGCGCGAAGCCGACGCCGAACGGGCGCATTACGAGAAAGACCGCGAGAAGCTGAGACAGGCGCGTGAAAGGGATCAAAAATACCTGCGGGAAGAACTCGAAAAAAAGTCGAAGGAGATCGACGAGGCTGCGAAAAAACATCTCGACCTCGAAAAACTACGGCAGGAATACGAGTCGCTGGAAAGCAAAAAAATCCACCTCGAAGCGGACATCGCGGAAGAGAAGTTCAACGACAGGGTCAGGAGGCGGGTGCGCGGCGCTCACGAGGCGTTCATCCAGGCTTCGACCGTCATGCAGATAATAGGGCGCGACATAGCGGCCCGCGAGGACTGCTGCGGCCTGTCCGTGGAAGAGCTGGAGCGGTTCGAGCGCGAAACCGCGCAGGTCGGGGTGATGGTGAACGAGATCATCCCTGCCGTCCATTCCCTCATAGTCAGGATAAAAAACGGAGGAGGGCTGAGAATTGTCAAAGGACTTTGACAGATACCGGGACGACGTGAAAACGGCGGAAGCCAGGCTCAGATCGCCCGAAGGCGTCACCGACGAGGAGCTGGCCGAAATCCTGGACAGGGTTTTCGACGAGGGCGAGACGGACAGGAAATGCCGTCTGCAAGACGCCCGCGAGTTCAAGCGGGATTTCTGCCGAAAGACCGGCGAGCTTATCGTCTCGATACGGCGCGACGGCAGGGAGGTTCCGCAGTATCTGGACAAAGCCTTCCTGCTGCCTGACGAGCGCAGACGGATCAGCGGGCGGGCGCTCCGCAGCACGGTGCATTTCGCGAGGATCTTCATGGAGCTTGAACTGACCGACCCGCAGAAGCGGCTGATTCAGGAGGACATCGAGACGCTGCTCCGAGAAGTCCTCCGCAAGGCCCTCAGAGAGATTGGCGGACGGGATCTGAAATCCGCCTGAATCCACGGAACGCGCCGCCCTGCGGGGCGGCTTTTTTGTGCCAAAAAACCGAGACGGGAGGCGGGCGCATAGGCCGATGAACAAATACTACATCACGGAGAGCCTCGGGGAAGTCCGGAAGCGGACGCCCGAAGGCTATCTGCTGTGCGTGGGGGTGCCGATAGCGCGCACGGGCGAGTACGAGTACAGAGCCGACGAATTCCCTGACTTCGACGGGAGGGAGGACGGAACCGTCGTCTGCGAGCGCGCGTCGGAAATCGTCTTTTCAGACGAGGCGATAGCGAGCTTCGAGGGAAAGCCCTTCGTGATAGGCCATCCTCCCGAAGGCGTCGACATCACGAACTGGGGCGATTACGCGGCGGGCGTCGTCCAAAACGTCAGGAGGGGGGAAGGCGGCGACGGGGATCTGCTCGTCGCGGACATACTTGTCACAAGCCCCGAGGCGGTCAGCGAGATCGACGCCGGGGTCAGGGAGATATCCTGCGGCTACGACGGCGAATACGAACAGACCGAGCCGGGCAGGGTGAGGCTCAACAGCATGATCGGCAACCACGTCGCGCTCGTCGAGAGAGGGCGCGCCGGACACCGTGTTGCCATCGGGGACGAGGCCGCAGAGGCCGGAAAGGAAGGGGACGGACAGATGACCGTCAAAGGAAAGGAAAAGAAAGTCAGGTTTATGGACTGGCTCCGCGACGCTTTCAAGAAGGCCACGGACGAGGGGATCGTGCTGGAGATCAGCGGGACGCCCGAAGCCCCGCCCGACGAAGGCGCGGAGGGGGGAAAAGAAGAGACGGCTTTCGACGCGCAGAAGGCGTTCGGGGATCTGAGCGCGAAACTCGACGCGCTCGTGTCAGCCATCGGAGCCGCATCCGCATCCGGCAAAGACGGGGAAGCGTCTCCTGACGGACACGAGGAGGAGACGGCTGCCGACGGCGAGCCGGAAGGCGGGCAGGAAGAGCCTGGAGGGAAGAAAGCGGAGGACGTGAAAACAGGCGACGCCGCCAAAGCGCCGGCGAAAAAAACCGCCGCCGGGAAAACGGCGGACACTGCCAACACGCTCGACTCCAGAAAGGCCGCGACGTTCAGGAGCGAGGCCGAGACGCTGGCGCCCGGGTTCGACACGCGCTCTCTGACGCTCGACTCCCAGACCTCCCTCGTCTCAGGGATGCGGAAGGTGCTGGAAGAAGCGTGTCTGCGCGACGCCGCCGTCAGGAGGGACGTGACCGAGACATACGGCGACGCAATCCGTTCCTGGGCCGCCGTGGACGACGCAGACGTCAGGACGCTGTTCGCCGTGGCGGCGAAGTGCAAGGCCGAGAGGAACAACGAAGGCGCGAAAGTCGGCGTCCGTGATTTCGCCGTCGTCGGCCAGATGACCGTCGACGACATCAGGCGGGAGCACGAGGAATTCTGGGGCAAGAAGAAAGGGGACAGGTGAAAATGGATTCGAGAGACTACAGGAACGGCGTACCGGTAGGGTTCCCGGGGCGGATATCCCGTCTGGCGAACCTCGCGACGGAAGCGCACCGCGTAGACGACGCAGCCCCGCCCTCCGTTTACGGGCTGGCGGTCGGGATCAGCGCGGCAGGGGACGTGGCGGAGCTGCCGGCGTCGAGCGCCGCCGACGCTGTTTTCGGCTTCCTCGTCGCGCCTGAGTTTTCCACGTACACGGAGAAGCCGGAGCCAGGGAGGATGGGCGACGTGATGCGGCAGGGCTACATGACCGTCAAAGTCGCGAGCGGCACTGTAACGGCGAACGGAGCTGTGTATATCCGCGTCGGCAACGCGTCGGATTCGCACCCGCTCGGCGAGATAAACGCCGCCGCCGTGACCGAGACCTCTCTCCGCACGGTCGTGCTGCCAGGCGCCCGTTTCACAGGGCCTTCCACGGCTGCGAGCGACGGCTCCTGCATAGCCGAAATCGCATTCAATCTATAAGGAGGGGGAATACACGATGACCGTCAGACTCATACGCACCCACGACGCCCTGCGGACGCTCGACGCCTCGCGGATCGACGGGGCCGCCGTTTTCCTGCTGGGGGAGCTGGAACGCCTCGACCGCAGGATAAACCTGCCTCTCCAGGACTTCACATGGGGACGCGACGTGCCGGTCCGCAGCGACGTGACAATATCCGACGAAACCACGTCATACACCAGGGATTTCTTCGCCAGCCCGGGGAACCAGCGCGCGGACGGCAAGCACTGGATAGCCAGCGAGACGAACGAAATCGCCGGCGTCCAGGAGAGCAGGAGCCTTTTGAGGAACCCGCTGCACCCGTGGGCGATAGAGGTCAAATACTCGATCTTCGACCTTGAGCGCTCTCAGGCCGTAGGGCGTCCCATCGACCAGACCAAGATCATGAACGCGCAGAGGATCTACCAGGGGGAGCTGAACGAGTTCGCCTATGCAGGCGACGCCACGCTCGGCACCAAAGGGATCCTCAACCTCGACGACATCCCGGTCACGGCGGCGGGGGCAAAGACGGAAGGCGGGACGGCCTGGACGGAGGCGACGTCGGTAGACGAAATCCGCGCCGACATAAACGCACTGATCAAGTCCACGCTCGAATCGGCCAACGAGGCCGTCGCCCCGTCGAGGATCCTCATGCCGTGGAACAATTACAGCGTCATCGCCACGCGCAACGCCTCCGAAGGCAGCGACACGACGATCCTGAACTATATAAAGCAGAACAACATCAGCAACGACGTGTCGGGGAGGCAGCTCGAAATCTATCCCTGCCGCTGGTGCGGCAAGGCCGGGGCGGGGCAGACCGCGCGCATGATCGCGTACACGCCTGATGAGCAGTACGTCAGGCTCCCGGTCGTCCCGCTGATGCGCACCCCGCTGGATCAGAGGGGGCTTTTCTTCTCGTTCCTGTATTACGGGACGATAGGCTCCGTGGAGAACGTCTATCCGGAGACGGTCGGATACATGGACGGGATATGAGGAGGAGAGTGCGGAGATGAGCGAAACCTTGAGGCTGCACAGTCCCGTGAACCTCGGCGGGGCGCTGGGATATCTCAAGAAGGGCGACCATGAGATAGGCAAGGGAGCCGGGAAGGCCGACCCCGTAGTCCTAAAGCACTGGCTGATCAAAGCCATGCTGTCGGACGGGAAAGCCGTGATCCTCAGCGTCCCCGAGATCAAAGAAGAGAAAAGAGCCCCGAAAACGGCGAATAAAAAAGCGGAGACGGACGCGTCCGCGAAAGCTAAAACCGCAGATGCCAAACCCGTCGCGCTCACGGAGGAAGCCGCGCCTCCCGGGGAATAGGCGTGATCTCAGCCGAGGGATTCACGGAGAGTTTCCCCGCCTTCGCCGACACCGGCGCTTTCCCCGTCGCCCGCATCGAGTTCTGGCTGAACATGGCCCGGAAGATGCTTAAAAAAGAGCGCTGGGGCGAAATCTATGAGGAGGGCGCGTATCTTTACACGGCGCACTTTTTGCTTGCGGAGACGCAGGCCATGGGCGCCGGCGAAGGTTCCGGGGGCGGCTCCGGCGGAGGCGGCGGGATCGTGACATCCGAATCGCAGAGCGTCGGCGACGCGTCCTTCTCACAGACCTATGACACAAGCTCTTACGCCGGGGCAGGGCAGATGGCCGCGACTTCATACGGGCAGATGTTCGTCGACCTTTCGAGGATGATCGGGGCGGGGGGTGTCCAGTTACGCAGCCGGGGGTCAGGGTCACTTTAGACCGGACGAAAGAAGTGCTGACCGCGTTGGAGGGGCTGGATCTGAGAAGGGTGTACGTCGGGGTGCCGGAGGAGAAAAGCGGCAGGCCCTCCGAGGAAGGGGAAGCGGCCCAGATGAACAACGCGACGCTCGCCCGCATCCACGAGCACGGCTCCCCGGCGGCGCACATCCCCGCCCGCCCGTTCCTGGAACCGGGGATCATGCACGCGCACGATCAGATCGTCGCAGACATGCGCGAGGGCGCGGACAAGGCGCTCGACGAGCTGAACCCCCGCGCGGTGGAGGCGGCGCTCAACAAGGCCGGTATGCACGCGGCCACGCAAGTCAAAAAAGAATTTACCGACAACGACTGGGAACCCCTCTCTGACGTAACCATACGGGGCGTAAACAAGAGAAAAGACGGGAAATTTTCCTTAAACGACGAAGATTATGCCATCAAGGGACGGAAAAAGACAAAAAAAATGCAGGAGGCGTTCGCAATGGCCTCCATATTCGGCGACAGCCTTGACGAGATAAGGGGCGATTACAAGCCCCTCATCGACACCGGTTCGTTGCGTCAGTCGATAAGCTACGTCGTCAAAGGGCGGGGTGAATAGCGGTGTCCCTCCGGCTGTTTCACAACGCGGACAAAGTTCTTGGCAATCCGAGGTGGCTCCAGACCTTCTCCCTGATCAAGACGACGCGCGCGCCTGACGAACACGGGCGCGCCGTCGTGTCCAAGGAAGAGGTCACGGCCCGGGGCGTCATCCAGCCCTCCGCCGGGGAAGACCTCGACCGTCTGCCCGACGGCGACCGGGGGATGCAGTCGGTCACGGTGTGGACTGCCGCCCCGCTGTCCAGCGGGACGCCCGGGGAACTCCCTGACGAAATCACCTGGCGGGGGACGAGATACGCCGTCCGTCACGTGAGGGACTGGGAGGACTACGGACTCGGATACTGCCGCGCCGTCTGCGTGGCGCAGGGCATGAAGGAGAGGCAGCCGTCATGAACACTTCCGCGACAGGCGGTTACATCAGAGAGTCGCCGGGCGCGACACGCCGGGAACAGGTCGAGGATGCGATACACGCGATGGTGGTCGGCCTCACGGGTTTAGACCCAGTGCTGGTGAGGCCGGCCTTCCAGGAAGACCCGCTCGCCGCCCCCGCTCCCGAAGTTGACTGGTGCGCGTTCCATGTCGCCGATTCCTCCGCGACGAATTTCCCGGACGCGAGGCATGTCCCTGACGGAGACGGACACGACGAGATAACGGACTGGACAGACAAGGAGATAAGGCTGTCATTCTACGGGAAGCTCTCGGAGGAGTACGCCGGAATGACGCGGCGCGGGCTTCACATCGAGCAGAACAGATTCAGGCTGAGGGAGTCCGGGATATCGGTAAGGCGGGCGGGAAACGCCGCCCCGTTCCCGGAACTCGTCAACGGCAAATGGCTCCGCAGGTGCGATCTCGTAATATTCGCGACGCTCGAAGCGACAGGCGGGTACGCAGTACTCAACCTGCTCCAGTCCGGCGGCCCCGTCAAGACGGACAGTTTCAGAGACGGAGAGCAGTTCGCGACACAATTCGACACGGACGGACACGCCCGGCGGTAAACAACGAGAGAGGTGGAAAAATTGGCAAAGGATTATACGGCGCTCGACATAGGGCGCGTCATCAACGTCACCGTGAACCTCCAGCCCGTCGCCGCCGCGCGGCGTTCGTTCGGGACGCTCCTGATCCTCGGCGACAGCGACGTGATAGACCAGGGGGAAAGGCTGAGGGCTTATACGTCGCTTGACGGAGTGGCAGGGGATTTCGGCCTCGGCGCTCCTGAGTATTACGCGGCGGCGCTTTATTACGGGCAGACACCTAAGCCGCTTAACCTGATGGTAGGCCGCTGGGTGAGCGACACGACTCACGGGCTGCTCAAAGGGGGCGTGTTGTCTCCGTCCGAAAAAACCCTTTCCTTGTGGACGGCGGTGACGGACGGCGGGTTCACTGTCAACGTCGGCGGGTCTGCGAAAAGCGTGACAGGGCTTGATTTTTCAATGCAGACGAACCTGGACGGGGTGGCGAGCGTCATCAGCGCCGCGCTCGGAACGGCCTCGGCCGGCGTAAGCGTCGTCTGGGACGGGGACAGGTTCACGGTCGCGACTGACGCGTCCGGCACGACGGCGTCCGTCGGCTACGCGTCGGCTCCTTCGGCGGGTACCGACATTTCGGCCATGATGAAGCTGACGGAAGGGCTGGCGCCGGAGCCTGTCCAGGGAGCGGATGCCGAAACTCCGGCGGAGGCGGTCGCCAGAGCCGCCGAGATGAGCGGCGAATGGTACGGGCTTATGTTCGCTGCGGAAACTGAAATCACGGACGACGAAAATATCGAAGTTTCCGGATTCATCGAAGGCACGTCGCAGAGCAGGATATTCGGGATAACCTCGTCATCCTCGCTGATGCTGGAGGCTACGGTTGACACTGACATCGCGAGCGCGCTGAAAAAACTCGGCTACAAACGCTCATTCGTGCAGTTCTCGACCCGTAACCCTTACGCGGTCGCATCCATGTTCGGGCGCGCGTTCTCGGTGAATTTCAACGCGAACCGCAGCGCGATCACCCTGAAATTCAAACAGGAGCCTGGCGTCGTGTACGAACAGATAACGGAGTCACGCGCACAGGCACTCGCGGCCAAAAACGCCAACGTCTTCGCGTATTACAACACCGACCAGGCCATATTGCAGGAAGGCACGATGGCGAACGGCGCGTTCTTCGACGAGGTACACGGCACGGACTGGCTCCAGAACGCCCTCCAGATCGAACTGTGGAACGCCCTCTATCAGAGCAAGACCAAGATCCCGCAGACGAACGCCGGCATGAACATCCTCGCGACGGTCTGCAAGAAGGTCTGCGAGGAAGGGCAGAACAACGGGCTTATAGCCGACAGCGGGACGTGGAACGCCGACGGGTTCGGGGAACTCGAACGCGGGGATGTCATCCCCGGATTCTACATCTATTTCCAGGACGTGAACCTCCAGCCGCAGAGCGAACGCGAACAGCGCAAGGCTACCGCCATACAGATAGCCATTAAGCTCGCCGGAGCCATTCACTTCGTGGATGTCATCGTAGACGTTAACCGCTAAGGGGGGTACAGAGAATGCCGGCATATAGTTTTTTGGACGTGGTGGCGAGCTTTTCAGGCCCCGGGGGCAACATCGACCTGAAAGGCTCCAACTCCGAAGAGGGGATCACCATCGAGCAGACGGGGGACAAAAACATCATGACCGTCGGCGCGGACGGCGCAGTCATGCACTCGCTCCGAGGGGACAACTCGGGGACGGTCACCGTCAGGCTCCTCAAGACATCTCCGATAAACGCCCAGCTAGAACAGATATACAACTCTCAGAAGGGCAGCGCCTCGACATGGGGGCAGAACACGATATCCGTTAAGGACATGTGGCTGGGTGACGATATTACCTGTTCTGAATGTGCCTTCGCGAAGGAACCCTCAAGCACGTTCGCGACCGAGGGCGGGACAGTCGAGTGGGCGTTCCACTCCGGGAAGATAGACAGGGTTCTCGGCTCCGGCGGCGCGGTTTGAGGAGAGGGCGTAAATGGACGAAGACATAACCTTCCGCGTCAAGGAACAAGAATATTCCGCCGGCAAGCTCGACGCCCGGAGGCAGTTTCACATCGTCAGGCGTCTGGCGCCGTTCCTCGGCGGGATCCTAGAGGCGGGGAACCTGGAAAAGCTGTCGGACGAAAAAGCAATCGCCGGGCTTCTCGGAGCGGCAGGGACTATCCCCGACGAACAGCTTGACTACGTGATCGACAACTGCCTGTCCGTCGTCACGAGGAAAGACGGCGCGATATGGGCAGCGATCACGGCAGCGGCACCAGGGGGAAAGAGGGTCTTGCAGTACAAGGACATAGACTGGGTGGCTATGCTGACGATAGTCTATTACGTGATAAAGAGGAACCTGTCGGGTTTTTTCGACGCCCTTCCCTCCGATTTGTCCGAAAAACTGAGGGGGATGGCGTCCGCTACGCAGACATGAACGACGGGGAGGACTGGCTGATGCGCCCCGTCCTGGAGGGCCTGTGCCGATACGAGGGTCTGGCGGACGGGACGCTTTCGCTTGAAGACCTGCTGGTGATGAACCAGGCGCTCGACGTGAAGCACGAAAACGAGCGCAGGTGGCTGGATCACGAAAAAAACAAGAGGTGACGGGACATGTCTGAATCCGGCGTAATAAAATCCTTCCTCGTGTCGCTGGGGTTCGACGTAGACCAGTCCTCGATGAGCAAGTTCACCGGCGGTCTTCGGACGGCGGCGAAACAGGCCGCCGTGTTCGGCGGCGCGATAACGGCGGCGGCGGGGGCGATTTTCAGGGGCGTCCTGAAAACGGCCGACGGCCTGGACGCGCTCTCCGACCTCTCCGCGCGGGTGAACGTCCCCGTAGACAAGCTGGAAGAACTCGGATATGTAGCGTCGCAGACGGACAGCTCCATGGAGGCCGTCCAGGCGAGCCTTGAGAACCTGTCCCGCACGGCCGGGGAGGCGGCGCTCGGCGTCGGGCGCGGCGGGATGATGTTCAAGAAACTGGGACTCGAAGCCAAGAACGCGGACGGCAGCGTGAAAAACACGGCAGACCTCCTCGATGAGATAGGCGGCAAGATAAAGGACATGAGTTCGTCGGAGCAGATCGCCTTCCTCGGGCGCGTGGGCATCGACAGGACGATGATACAGATGCTCACGAACGACGTGTCCGGCCTGAGAGGCGAGTTCCAGACGATGTACAGGACTGCCGGCGTGGACGCGAACGAGGCGGCTTCCGCCGCGTCGGATTTCATGGACGAATGGGGGAAGCTGAAAACCATATCGTCGATGCTGTACAGGGCCGTCAACGTCGGCTTCATGATGAGATTCAAGAACGACATCACCCGTCTGCGAAAGACGATCATCGAAAACGCAGACTCGATAAAGAAGATCCTTACGGCGATAATGTCCCTCGTCACGAGGGCCGCCGGGGCGATAGGCGCAGCCGCGATGCGGGTGATAGGCTGGATAGTCAGGCTCGGGGACTGGTTCGCGAGCCTCGACGCCGGGACGAAGAACCTCATCCTGACTGTCGGCGGGCTGCTGGCCGCGTGGAAGCTGCTGAACATGGGCTTCCTGTCGACGCCGCTCGGGGCGGTCATTGCCGGTCTGACGGCGCTCTTCCTCGCGGTCGACGACCTGATGACCTACATGGAGGGCGGCGAGTCCTACTTCGACTGGGGGCAGTGGCTGCCCGAGATCGAGAAGATCGTCAATGGGTTTAAAGTACTAAAGGAAAACGTTTCCTCTTTCGTGAGCGGGTTTGCCGAAGGGTTTTCCGCTGCCTGGGATAAATTTGATTCGATGTTTCTCAAGCCGCTCGTCTCAGGTTTCAAGTCAGTCGGTTCATGGATTACAAAGGCAATGGGAGAATCTGAATCAAGCGCCGAAACGTTCAAGACCATTGGGAAGGTAATAGGCGGACTGATCGGCGGCATCACATCATTGGCCGCCGCCGGGTGGGTATTGATAAGTCCTTTTAAGGCGGTTGCCGGGACAGCCGGTTTGTTTGTCGGAGGACTCAAAGGAATCTTCAAAATTACACAGACGCTCTTCGGGCCGTTCGTTACGCTTGCTCAGGGACTAGGCAAGTTCGCCTCTGTGGGCATGAAAGTCGGGTCGGTGTTTATCAAGCTGTCCGGAGTGCTGTTTAAAACAGTCATCCCCGCAGTGCTGAAATTCTCAGTGGCGCTCCTGACCAACCCGATCACCTGGATCGTAGCCGGGGTTCTGCTGCTCATCGCAGGGCTGTACCTGCTCGCGAAGAACTGGGATACGGTGAAGGCGAAGTTCCAGGAGTGGTACGGCCTAGCCGTCCAGAAAATTGACGAGCTGATGGCGTGGTTCGGAGATCTGCGGGACAGGATCGCGGAGCGGATGAACGAGATCAAGGACGGCATCGTCAGCGCTTTTCTGACGGCGTGGGAAAACGCGAAGGCCAAAGGGCAGGAGCTGATCGGCTGGTTCATGGCGTTGCCTGGCCGGATAAAGGAATTTCTCCTCTCTCTTCCGGAAATAATATCGGGGCTTTTCGCCGCCGCGTGGGAATGGGTCAGAGGAGACGCCGACAGCCTCGCCGACTGGTTCATGGGACTGCCGGGCAGGATCGGGGACGCGCTGCTCGGACTGGCCGAGATCATAATCGCCCCGTTCAGGAAGGCCATCGACACCGTAAGGGGCCTGTGGAGCGGAATAAAGGGCGTGTTCGGGCTGGACGGAGAAGAGGACGGCACTCCTGGAGACGGGCGCGCTCAAGGATCCGGCCCGGCCGGTCCCGCCAATGCGCACGTCCTCAGCCTGTATGATCGGGCCGGACAGGCCCACGAGAACATCCAGCAAATGGGCCGGACGCAGATAGCGCCCTCCCCCGCAACTCAAAAAGCGCTCACGCAGGAAATCAGCAACACCCAGGAAAACAACATCAAAAACGACACGAAGATCAACATATATGAAAGCCAGGACGCCAGGGCTACCGGGGAAGCCGTAGGAAACGAGATCGACCGCTTGAACCGCAACACGGCGAACGCGGTCAGGCCGTTTGCCCCCGACACCCGGAAAGGCAGGGAATGAGCCGATGGCAGAGCCGGCGATAATCGAACGCGCGATAGGCGACATCAATCTCGAAGTCACGATAGAGGAAAGGCATGACGACACCCTCACGATAACCGAACACCCGGTTGAGAAAGGCGCGGCGATATCCGACCACGCCTACAAGAATCCGATGGCTGTCACGGTAACCGCCGGCATGAGCGGCAAGACGGGGGACGGAGTGCCGACGGAGACGTATGAAAAGCTCCTCGCGCTCCAGGAGTCGAGGGAGCCGTTCAGCATCGTCACGGGCAAACGCGAATACGAAAACATGCTTTTGCAGGGGATAAGCGTCACCACGGACGCCGACACGGGGAACGTCCTCATGGTGACGCTGGACTGCCGCGAAGTGATAATCGTGTCGACGGAGACGGCTCAGGTTCCGCCCTCCCGGCAGGGCCAGGCACCGAAAACGCAGAAGGCCCAGCAGGCCGGGACTAAACAGGCGCAGGAATCCGGCGAGGGTGACGACGTGAAAAAAACATCGGTGATGAACAGCCTGTTCGGAGGTGGGCGATAAAATGCGAGCTTACGCCATCCCCCTTACCCCGACGCCGCAGACCTTCAACATTTCGCTCGCGAACAAAGAATACCTTCTGACTGTCCGCTGGAACGCCGCACCGGAAGGCGGCTGGTGGCTCGACATCTCCAGGCCTGACAACGGGGAGCCGATCCTTCACGGCCTGCCCGTCGTGACCGGCACAGACCTGCTCGGGCCGTTCGGCTACCTGGACTTCGGCGGCTCGCTCGTCTGCTATTCCGGGGCTTCCGACGAGGCGCCGACGTATGAGAACCTGGGGATCGGGAACGATCTGCTGTTCGTGGTGAGCGCCGATGGCTGACAGGCAATGGCTGCGGCGTTACGAACTCACGATGGGCAAAAGCGGCGGGGCCGGGGTCAAGACTGACAAGCTGCGGGTGGCTTTCGAGGTGAAAAAAGGCGACACGGAGACGCCCAACGAGGCGACTATCAGAGTATGGAACCTCGCCGACGAAACGATGCAGCGGGCCAGGCGCGAGTTCGACAGGGTGGTTCTGGAGGCCGGATATCAGGATAACTCCGGCGTGATCTATGCGGGCAACATCATCGGGAAGCGCATAATACACGAGAACGGGGTCGACGCCGTGCTGGAGCTGACCTGCGGGGACGGGGACGAGGCATACGTCGGGGCGGTCGTCAGCAAGACGCTCGCGGCAGGGTCGACTCCCAAAGACGTCATAGGCGAGGTTCAGAACAGCTTCGGGGAATACGGAGTGCAGCAGGGCGAGATACAGGAACTGGGCGGCGAGCGATTGCCCCGGGGCAAGGTCATGTTCGGCATGACGCGCAGGTACGCGCGCGAGGCGGCTTATACGACAGACACGTCATGGTCGATCCAGGACGGCAAGCTGACCGTCGTAAAACGAGAAGGGTATCTCTCAGGGGAAGCCGTAGTCCTGACATCTGAGACAGGGCTGGTGGGCGCTCCGGAGCAGACGAACGACGGATTGAAAGTCCGCTGTCTGCTGAATCCGAGGATCAGGGTCAACGGGCGGGTGAAGATCGACAACGCGTCCGTGCAGGAAGCTAAAGCCCAGGCCGGCAAAGACGCCAAGCAGCCCGCCGCGCTGAACTCGGACGGTTTTTACAGGATCCTCCAGATCGCCTACGTCGGAGACACGCGGGGACAGGACTGGTATTGCGACCTCGTCTGCATCTCCATCGACGCGTCGGGTTCCAAGACAGCGGACAGAAAGGGGGCGGCAGGTTGAAACGGAGCGAGCGCCTGAACGACAATTCTGAAACGATACGCGCGGCCATAGAGTCGTCGATGTTCGACATGCACGTGTCCTGCCCGGGCATAGTGGAATCCTTCGACCCGGAAGCGAAGACCGTATCGGTCAGGCCGGCGGTACGCGCCGCCGTAGGGAAATCGGACGGGACAGTCGAGCAGACGGAGCTTCCGCTGCTGGTCGACGTCCCGGTCGTGTTCCCGAGCGCAGGGGGATTCACTCTGACCTTCCCGGTCAAGCCCGGGGACGACTGCCTGGTGGTGTTCGGCGACTCGTGCATGGACGCCTGGTGGCAGAACGGAGGCGTTCAGGATCCCGTCGAGTTCCGGCAGCATGACCTCTCGGATTCGTTCGCGGTGTTCGCGCCGATCAGCCAGCCTCACCGGATACCTGACATTTCGACCGACTCGGTCATGCTGAGGACTGACGACGGCAGGGCGTTTATCGGGATCGACGACTCCCCCGTCCACAACATCACGATAGCCACGCCCGGGCTGCTTTTGTTCCGCGTCGGACACGCGACCATGGAGGCGTATTGAAATGCCGCTCATAACGCTCAAAGGAATGATCTGCACCGGACACGGCTGCTGGCCGCCGCGCCCTTCCGTCGAAGGCACGGGGCTTTTCGATGTCGAAGGCATCCCCGTCCATCTGCAAACCCACGCATGGGCCGTCCACTGCTGTCCGCCGTGTCATGACTCAGTCCTCGCGGAGGGCAGCAAGATTTTCGACGTTGAGACCCTGGAGGTCGGGCGGATAGGCGACCCGGTGGCTTGCGGGTCTCTCGTCGCTGAAGGCCACCCGTTGTTCGACATAACGGAGTGACGGAAATGCGGTACAGGAGACTGACGCCCGACTGGGATTTTCAGATGGGACACGGGCAGGCCGATTACCTGCGCGACTCCCCTGACACGGTGCTGCAAGCCGTCATGACGCGGCTCAAACTTTTCGCGGGGGAATGGTTCAACGACACTGCGGACGGGACGCCCTGGCGCACTCAGGTTCTGGGCAGGTACACGAAGGCCAAATACGACGCCGCCATAAGGCGCAGGATAAGAGGTACCAGCGGCGTGACGGGGATAAGCAGTTATAACAGCAGCTATGAAGAAGAAAGCCGCCGTCTGCTGATCGAAGCGACAATCGACACCGTATACGGACAGGCGCGCTTGCGGGAGGCGTTGTGATGGCGATAAAACCGCACATCGACGAGACGGGCATACACATTCCGGAGTACCACGAAATAGCCGAATACCTCAAGGAGCGGTGGCGCTCGATTTTCGGCGAAGACCTCTATCTGGAGAACGACTCCCAGGAGGGGGAAATGCTTGAAATATTTGCGCTGGCGCTGTATGACTCGTATCAGTTCACCGCCTCGGCGTATCAGTCTTTCTCTCCCCAGACGGCGCAGGGGGCGGGGCTTTCACGGATGGTCAGGGTCAACGGGATAAGGCGGCGTCCGGCGACGCACAGCTATGCGGACGTCCGGGTCGTAGGAGTCGCCGGGACGAGGATTTCAGGGGGCATAGCGGAAGATGTAGCCGGACAAAAGTGGATTCTCCCTGCGAACGTGGACATCCCGTTTGAAGGGGAAGCGCTGACGACGGTCACGGCTCAAGACGCCGGGGCGATCCGCGCGCAGCCCGGGGAGATAAACAAGATCGCGACGCCGATGCGCGGGTGGCAGTCGGTGGGGAACCCCGATGCCGCCATCATCGGACACGCGGCGGAGAGCGACGCCGAGCTGAGGTTCAGACAGGCCTACTCGACGGAACTGCCCTCCCTGAGCATTTTCGAGGGCATAATCGGGGCGGTCGCCGACCTGGACGGCGTGACAGCCGTGCGGGGATACGAAAACTTCACCGACGAGACTGACGGCGACGGCCTCCCCCCTCACTCCGTCTGCCTCGTGGTCGACGGCGGGGAGGCAGGGGAAATCGCGGCGGCGATACACAGGAAAAAGACGCCCGGAACGGGGACGCACGGCGACATTGAAATCCTGGTAAAAGACCGGTACTGGATTTCGACGGGAATAAAATTTTCCAGGCCGGCTATGGCGCGCATAAGCGTTGGGCTGACCATACGCCGAGCGGCCGGGTACTCGCCGGAGACGGCGGACAGGATAAAGGGCAGCCTCGCCGCCTACGTGAACTCCCTGGGCATAGGGAATTCGGTTCTCCTGTCGAAGCTCTACGCGCCGGTCGACCTTGCCGACGCGGGCGGCTTCGGGTCGGACACGCCGGCGGTTTCGCGCTCCCCTTCGAGCTTCGAGGTGACGGAGCTTCTGCTGTCGCGTGACGGCGGCGCAAAGACCGCGCAGAACGTTCTGATTGGGTTCAACGAGATGGCGTCCTTGAGCCTGGAGGACATAGACTTGACTGTCGTTTAGGAAGGTGGAATACGCATGGCGGGCGCGATGACGAACTATTTAGAGAACAAGCTGCTGGACTTCATATTCAGGGGGCAGGGACTGATCCTGCCCCCTGCGCTGTACCTCGGCCTTTTCACGACCTTCACGGACGAGACGGGGGGCGGGATCGAGGTGACGGGCGGCGGGTACGCCAGGGCGTCGATACCGCGAAGCCTGGAGGCATGGAGCGGGACTCAGAGTCCAGGCACGGTCACGGAGTCTGTCGGAGCCTCCGGGCGGACCAGCAACAACGCCGTGATACAGTTCCCCGAACCGACAGGAGGCTGGGGCGTGGCCGTGGATTTCGCGGTGTTCGACGCACAGGCCGGGGGCAACATGCTGTTCTACGGGAGGCTGGCGATACCCAAGTCGATAAACAACGGCGACGTGCCTCCGTCATTCATGCCCTCAGACCTGGCTTATCAGATAGACAACTGAGCGGAGCGCCATGAGCTTGCGGGGGGAGGCGTCGAACAGGTCAGCCCTCATAGCTGCGGCGTCTCCTTCCGCAGGGCCGCCGTGGTTCGCCTGGGGGCTGTGGAATAATGGCTGGGACGCCGGCCTGTGGGGGAATGAAGTCTTTCTTGCCGGGGAGGCCGGCAATGCCTCGGCGATGACGCTTGAGGCAAGAGGACAGGATTTGTCCGGGAACCTCCATAACCGCGTTTCGTCCTCCGGACTCCTCATGCCGTGCGTCGACCCGGCGCCGTTCTGCTGGGATCGGGAATTTTACGGCTGGGGCGACGGCTCCTGGCCGGACACCCGCGTAAGGCTGACAAACCGGTGGGGCTATGAGGCAAGCCTGTCCGTGCCTCCGGGCATGTATTGGGACGTCCCGGGCTATGGCTGGGACGTGGCCGGCTGGAGGAGGCTCCCGGCTTACTCCGGCGAATCGCGCAATCTCTCTTTCGTCGCGGGGATGCTGACGCCGAATGTCGACCCGCCGCCGTTCTGCTGGGAACTCGACAGCTACGGCTGGAGCACAGGGCATTGGCTGAGCGAGCCTGTTCTGCTCAGGAACTCCTGGATACAAATCGACGTATTGTCGACGAGGATCCCGCTCCGGGGGGAGATCGCGGACGCATGGGCGGCTCTCGGATGGCTTACGGCCTCATTGCCGGAACCGGTCAAAATAGAGGATTACACGAGGAACGTCCCCTGGCAGCACAAAAGACCGAAGTTCTTGTCTTTGCTGAGTTCGGTAATCAGCCCTGCGGTCGACCTGTCGAATTTCGCCTACAACATGGGGCGGCATTTCGACGTGGACGGCGCTGTCGGGGCGCAGCTCGACGAGGCTGGGCGGTGGGCGGGGATATCACGGAAGGTCGTCAGCGTCCCGAAGGGAGACGGCGACGGAGGCGAAACCGAGATCGTCAGTCTGCCGGATCACGTGTACCGCAACCTAGTCAAGGCGAAGATCGCCGCGAACAGATGGGACGGCGGCAAAGACACGATAAGCGAGGCGTGGGAGGCCGCGTTCGGCGACGGTTCACGGATCGCGGTGATAGACCATCTCGACATGAGCATGGAGATGCTGATCGTCGGGATAGAGGGCGACGCTGTTTTCAAGGAAATCCTGCGCCAGGGGCTGCTGCCCCTGCGCCCTGCGGGGGTAAGGATCAGCTACATGGTCGCAGACCCTGCGGACAAAAACGTTTTCGCCTGGGATCTGGAAAGCCCTGTCTTCGCGGGCTGGGAGGAAGGAAGCTGGATATCGAAGGGAGTGCTGTAAATGGCAGCAGGGCAGAATGATTTTTTGCCGTTCGCCGTGTCACAAGACGCTATTGTTTTATCTCAAGGCCAGTGGGAGGAAGGCACCCTGCGGACGCCGGGGCACAGACCCGGGCTGGCGTCGGCGGCGCTGGCGAACAAGGCGGAACGGCAAGGGACGGTGATGGCGGCTGCGCTCGGGCGGCTCATCGCAGAGAGCGGCGGGGACGCCCTCGACAACGGAGACATGGACGCGCTGGTGACGGCTCTGGAGTCCATGATCGCCCGGGTCAGCGCCGGGGACATACCGGACGCGACTGAAACATCAAAAGGCGTCACCCAGTACGCGAACACTGCGGAGGCGTTAAATCAGAGCGTCAACGACAGGGCGATGACGCCTCAGATGGTGCGCCGGGCGATAACGAATCTGATGGGCGGATCCGACTACGCCTCTCTCAACCGCCGCGTGGAGGTCGTCGAGGACAACGTAGGCGAGATAGTCCTCGTGCTGGACGGGAACAACATCTACCCGGGCTACTCCCACATGCTGCTGGAGAACTTCAGCCCGCCCGACCAGATAGACTCGTACTCGTGCGA
>JAISFV010000138.1 GCA_031263445.1 Synergistaceae bacterium
CAGTGTGTGCTGGGGATCGCGAGCGGTCTGGCCACGACTGGCAAGATCCCCGTCTTTTGCGCCATCGCCCCGTTCGTGACGGCGCGTCCGTTCGAGATGTTCCGCAACGACATCGGCTACATGCGCCAGAACGTCAAGATAGTCGGACGCAACAGCGGCGTGAGCTACAGCGATCTGGGCGCTACGCACCACAGCCTGGAGGACTTCGCCATCACGCGGATGATACCAGGCGTGACCGTCTTGGCCCCACAGGACCCCGAGGAGATCGTATCGGCAGTGAACGCCATGCTAGCCTGCGACGGTCCGGTCTATATGCGCATAGGCAACGACCCGATACCGGATCTGCCGATCCCAAGGCCGTTCGCCATAGGAAAAGGCCAGGTGATCCGTGAGGGGACGGACGTCTCAGTAATATCAACCGGGACGTTGACAGGGGCCGTGATCGCGGCAACCGAAATACTAGAAAATCGCGGCATAAGCGCTCGCGTCGTGGGTATGCCCACCGTGTACCCCATAGACCACGAGCTCATATGCGAGTGCGCCCGAAAGACAGGCCTAATCGTGACGGTCGAGGAGCATTATGTCATTGGCGGGCTGGGTACCATCGTGCAAGAATCCGTCTGCGACGGCGACCTTCACGCGAAGGTCAGAAAACTCGGCCTGCCGTACACATACGCCACGAGCGGCCCTTACAGGGAACTCATGGCGCACTACGGCTTAGACGCCAAGGGGATTGCCGAATCGGCGGCATCGTTTGTCTCTGCCGCCGCCAGCGCGTGACGGGCGGCTTGGCGCTTATCCCGTTATTTGGCGCGGCTGGTCGAATTTATATATTCCGGCACGGACGCGACGCTCATTTTGAGCATGTCGGTGTTAGTTGATGCCGTGAAGTAACCCATGTGCGGAGCTACGGCGGCCTCCCCGTCTATTACGTTGGCGCGGATGTCCTGGTCTATAAAGACAATTTTCAAGCCGTCACTCCCTTTCTCCCCGTGCACTCGTCCTCCGACGGGTGCACGACGTCGCCCAGGTTTTCGAGTATCCAGTCGGCAGCGCGGCGCGCCTCGTTGAAACCTTTCAGCTCAATGTCAGAATCATCGTCGAGCGGGGCGAACGGGATCATGTCGTCACGCCGGCGCTCCTTTATCCAGTCCTTGAACTCGATCAGGAGACCCATCTTTTCGAAACTCCGGAACGTCTGGTCGAAGCGCGGGGTACCCCACAGCATCCTCTTCGGGAGCAGCCCGACCGTCACCATCCCTGATGTCAGCCTCTGCAGCTTACGCTTCACGGCCCCGATCCGCTCGGAGCGCAGCAGCACGACCCTGTGGCCTGCGGTCGCCGTCTCTGAGACCATGCTGATGGAGTCGTCGGTGACGAACACCTCGTCGCACGCCCCGAGTATCGCCGGAACCGGGTTCAGCGGATCAGTGGACGCTATCAGCAGGAAGCGCACCCTGTCGCTGTTCGCGGCGAGCCTGCGGATCGCGCCCTCCGCGTCCCTCGATGTCCTCTTGCTAGTCGCTACGTACAGGTCTACGTTGCTGCGCTGCGCCTCGTGAAAGACCTTGCCCAGCCACTTTTGGATCCATTCCGCCGTGATCCTGTAGTCCCTGCTGTCTCCGCCGAGCAGGATGCCCCACCTGCGCTCGCTCTTGGGGGGAAACTGCCGGAGCAGGGACGCCGATACCGCGCCCAGCTCCTCGCGGACGATGAGGTTCGGCGTGCCGACCGTGGTCAGTATGTTCGACAGGTCTAGCGGGTAGTCGTACTCGGGTACGATGGCGAAATCAAACGGTTCCGTCCCGATGACGCTC
Organism: Synergistaceae bacterium; assembly: GCA_031263445.1. Classification (GTDB taxonomy): domain Bacteria; phylum Synergistota; class Synergistia; order Synergistales; family Synergistaceae; genus JAIRNC01. The sequence continues at coordinate 1,818 of JAISFV010000138.1, forward strand.
GGCGTCATTATGGCGGCGCAAGTGCAGCGCCATATATAGCCCAGCGCGACGTTGTAAAACGACGGCAGCGAACCTGCGGAGAGCAGGATCAGCGATGAGGCGTCACCCTCCCTTATGTCCCTCTCCAAGAACCAATGGCCGAGCGTGCGTATGACGTTCTCGCCCTCGGCCAAGGCCAGCCAGTCACGCGCCTTCCTGCGGTTACCCTCAAGGAGCCTGGCGACGGCGGAGTATGCCTTACGCCGCCTTACGCCCTTCAGCTCCGGGATCGCGAGCTCCAGTATCTCCGCGCCAGTGCGGCGCGAGAGCCATACGGCCACTCCCCTGCTCTGGTTGACGTGGCTTCGCACCCCGTCGGTGAGGATGACTACGAGCTTGAGGTTAGCCATCGGCGGACGCGCGCCCCGCGCGACCCTCACGATAGGGTCGTCCCAGTCGCTCCGCCGCGTCCTCCTCGGATGTTCCGCCCCGTTATTCTTGCCTGCCGCTTCCGACTTTTCCGGGAAATCGGACAATGTCTCACCCCCATCCAGACGCAGATCGGATACAGCGGGCATAATATAGCATAATTAACTATATCCAGAAATCACTGAAATACCTTGCCTTGCCGTCCAAAACCGCTCAATGGGGCGGCACTTGCCGCCTGATGCGGGCAGAATGAAAAAATCTTTCAATGGGGTACCTTATCTTTCTTCCAAATCAACTCGTAATGGACGAGTTGATTTGGAAGAAAACCTGCGCATTTCATGTCGGGCGCGACATGCCGTTGCGTTATTCGAGCAGGGATTCGAAAATTTCGCAGTACCCGTCCACGGCCCTGGCCTCTGAGAAGAGCGCGGCGCGATTCATCAGCGCGTCGGGCGGCAGCGGGGATTCGACCGCTTCCTTCATTTTGGTGGCAACGTCTCGGTAGTCACCGACCTTGGCGAGGCGACCGTACTTCCCGCCCTCCAATATCTCTGACGGGCTGCTCGGGCAGTCGGTGGAGACTACGTTACACCCGCAGGCGAGTGCCTCCGCCACGACATTACAGAATCCCTCGTAGAGGGACGTCGAGACGAACAGCGCCGCCCGCCTCATGAAGGGATATGGGTTGGCGGCGTAGCCAGGCAGCAAGAACCTGTCCGCTACCCCAAGCTCTGAGGCGAGTTTTTCGAGCGCCGGCCTCTGTCTGCCCTCGCCAAGGATAGTGAGACGGGCGTCGCCCCTCTCGCCAGCGAATGAGGCGAAGGCTTTTATGAGCGTGGCAAAATCCTTTTGCGAGCCGAGCCGCCCCACTCCGAGAATTTCCAATCGTCCGTCACTGCCGAAGCGTTCGAGCGGGCCGGGCGGGATCGGTTCCTCCATCTGTTTTTTCAGTTCGTCGGTGGCGACAGGGTTGTAGACTACGTGAATTTTTTCCCTTGGCATCAGGCCGGTCGACGCCATATCGTCCGCTACCCCGCGAGACAAGCAGACGCAAGCGGACGCCCAGGGATAAAGCAAACGGCACCGCGCGAAACGCAGCTTGGTCTGCATAGGTCCGCGATCCATCGTAAACATGTTGCGCTGAGAGAGGATCACCTTCATCCCCTCGCCAGCGCCCGAACGCATGAAACGTTTTGCCAAAAGCGCCCTCATAGACGTGTAGACGGGCAGCAGAAAATCCATCTTCCTCGCGCCGAGTTCCCTGAAAAAACTGAAAAAATTCCCGCGCAGATCAACGGCCTCGACAGAGCCGCCCACCTGACCCAGCATCGGCCCTCTACCATTCAGGAAGAAGACACATACCTCGTGTCTGCGGCGAGACAGGCCGTTCGCGAGCCGCAGCGATGAGCGCTCCGCGCCGCCCTCCCCAGCGTCCCGCAGGAGAAAGGCTACTTTAAATCTCCGTGCGCCTGTGAGGGCCGTCATGGCTTTCCGTATAGCTCTGGGTTGAGGTTCCGGTCGTTGTACATCTTATGCTGGTAGTATGGCTTGATTGATTTCCTTCCAGCCAGATAATCGTCTGCCAGGTCGAAAATGGACTGTTTCAGCCGCTCCCTCTGTTCGGTGAGCTCAGACAGTTTGGCGGCACACCTGTCCCTGTGCCATTGATCCACGTCGCCCCTCGATGTCTGCTCGCGCATGTGGTATATTTTGAGGGCGATGATCGACATGCGGTCGATAGCCATGCCGAGGGTCTCGGTATTGTATTTTTCCAGCGCGTCCGGCGGCAGACTGGCAGACATGGCGCTCGTCACAGCCTCGTCGATCTTCTCTATCAGGTTGTTGCGCTTCTGGTTCAAGACGTCTATCCTGTGCTTGCAGTCGGCTATTACGTCAGCTTGCACGTCGCGCCGCCTCGCGGTGTCCTCGACATGCCACAGCGAATAATTCATAAAGTGCTGCGCCGCGATCACACAAGCCAGGCTTTTCCCTGACACGGATGACATTATCGATTCGTATTCCGCCTCCATGTCGCCCGCTTTCAAGTGCCACCGCTCCGTCAGCTCTTCCTGGGCCTCGAAGCAGCACTCCAGATCGTCAATGATTTCTCCCATTTGCTTCACCCCGGCAAAAAAAGTTTTCGAACGCCTCTACGGTTATAATAATACGCTCCGAGCGCTAAGGATACAACCGTTTGCGACACAAGTCGGGTGCAGACACCACATCTGCATGCCCTATCGCTCTTTAGGCACTGATTTGGTCCCTCGAATTTCTAGGCGTTTATCCAGCAGGTTTAGGAAAGCAAGTTTGGGAAAGTGGGGTTGACACAAAGCGAACCACTGTCGTATACTACCGCTTGCGTTGACCGGGGCGGATAGCTCAGTGGGAGAGCACCTGCCTTACAAGCAGGGGGTCGTAGGTTCGAAACCTATTCCGCCCACCAATGAGCGCTCGGTCAATGGGTTGAGGAGCTGTAGCTCAATTTG
>JAISFV010000147.1 GCA_031263445.1 Synergistaceae bacterium
CCCGGGAGCTGCCCAGTCTGCGGCGCCTCCGCTGTAAGGCTCCCTGGCGAGGCCGCTGTGCGTTGTCCGAACAAGACCTGCCCGGCTCAGTTGCAGGAAGGCATCGCGCACTTCGTCTCACGCCAGTGCATGGACATAAGCGGGATAGGTGAAAAGCTCATCGCTCAGCTCACGGAGCGCGGGATCGTGAAGAGCGCGGCAGACATATACGGCCTCACGGCCGAGGAACTCGCCGGGCTCGACAGGATGGCCGAGAAATCGTCACAGAAGCTCATCGGCGCCATAGAAAGCTCAAAATCGCGCCCGCTCGGCGCTGTGATAAACGCCCTGGGCATCCGCAGCGTGGGCCGGAAGACGGCGTTCGACCTCGCCAGCCGCTTCAAGAGCATGGACAGGCTCATAGCGTCAGACGAGGGCGCGCTGTCGGCGGTCGAGGGGGTAGGGCCGGTGGTCGCGGCCTCCATCGCCGCCTTCATGGGCGAAGGTCATAACAGAGGGACGATAGAGCGCCTGCGCGAGGCGGGCGTGAACATGGAGTCACCCGGCGACGAGGATGCGCCGCCTAGGCGCTCCGAGGCATTCGCCGGCAAAAAATTTGTATTCACAGGTGAACTCTCCTCCATGACGAGGCAAGACGCCGAAAAGCTGGCCGAATCGCTCGGCGCCAAGACCTCTGGCAGCGTGAGCAAGAAGACGGACGTGGTAGTCGCGGGGCAAAACGCCGGCGGCAAGCACGACAGGGCCGTCGAGCTGGGCATAGAGATCTGGGACGAGGAGACATTCCTGAAAAGGATAAACGAATAAGGGCTTAGTCCATTTTATGTGTATAATTATTAGCATGAAGGCACCTCACGTAAGAGACGCAGAACAACTTGGCGTAATAGCCATCATCAATATTGTCAGCGCGAAGGGCCGGGTTTCACAGCCTCGCGAGAACGGGGAGGTAACAGCGTTTTGAAGATGACGGTGGATCAGGAGATAACGCTTAAGATGGCAAAGGCGGCGCAACTGCGCGTCGAGCCAGAGAACGTCGAAAAGATGATGAACTCCATCAACGATATACTGGATTTCTGCGCGCTGGTCGGGGATCTCGACTGCGAGGGCGTGCCAGATTTCATGTGGAAGATGAAGAAACTTCCGTCCCGCAGACCTGACGCGCCCGAGGACTGGCCGGACAGGGAGCTTTTCGAGTCGGCCGCGCCTGTGTATGACGGGGAATTTTTCAAGACGCCCCGGATAATCGCGGAGGGCTGAAGGATGGAACTGTACGAACTGAGCGCGAAGGAGACGGCGCAGGGCGTCAGCTCGAAAAAATTCAGCGCGGCAGAGGTAGCCGAGGCTTGCATAGCGCGGGCAGATAAGTTCGAGGGAAGCGTGAACGCGGTCATAACCCGTACATCGGAGGCCGCGCTCACGCGGGCGCGTGAGATCGACGCTAAGGTCGCACGGGGAGAGGACGCCGGGCCTTTGGCGGGCGTGCCGTACTTCGCGAAGGACAACTTCTGCACGAGAGGGACGCGGACGACCTGCAGCAGCAAAATCTTGGAACACTGGTCGCCGACCTATGACGCCTCTGCGATAAACTACATGAACGCCGCAGGGGCGGTAATGATGGGCAAGACGAACCTCGACGAGTTCGCCATGGGCAGCTCCACGGAAAACTCGATAATAGGCCCAACGAAGAACCCCAGGGACTTGAACAGGGTTCCAGGCGGCAGCAGCGGCGGGAGCGCGGCGGCGGTCGCGGCGGGCTACTCCCCGCTCGCGCTCGGCACCGACACGGGCGGCTCCGTCAGACAGCCCGCTTGCTTCTGCGGCGTGCAGGGGATGAAACCCTCCTACGGGCAGGTGAGCAGGTACGGTATACTGGCTTACGCCTCCTCGCTCGACCAGGTGAGCCCGCTAGCCCGCACGGTGGAGGATCTGGCGATAGCGATGGAGGTGCTGGCGAGGCCCGATCCGCACGACACCACGTGCGACGCCTACGACAGGCCGCGCTTCACGGAAGCCCTCTCCCTGCGGGATCTCGCTGGCAAGAGGATCGGCGTCTTCGAGGGTTTCGAGTCCAGCCAGATGGACGCGGAGCTTTACGGGGCGCTCAGGAAGGCAGCGGAACATTGCCGAGAGGCGGGTGCCACGGTAGAGCCGATGGATCTGCCCATAGCGGTCAAATACGGCGTCGCGACCTATTATGTGACAGCGCTCGCGGACGCCAGCTCGAAGCTCGCCTGTTACGACGGCATGAGGTACGGCTCGCACAGGGACGGCCCCACGCTGAATGAGATGTACGTCAACACCCGCACGGCTTGTTTCGGCGAGGAGGTGCGGCGCAGGATCATCTTGGGTACTTGCCTCCTGACCGAGGGCTTTTACCAGAACTATTACGGCCCGGCGCTCAAGGTGCGGCAGCGGATGGTGGACGAGTTTAACGAACTGTTCGAGCGCTTCGACGCCTACATCCTCCCGACGTCCCCCTCGCTCCCTTACGTCATCGGGATGAAGGAGACTGATCCCAACAGACTCTACCTGGGTGACATATTCACTGTTCCGATAAGCCTGGGCGGCCTGCCGGGGATAAACCTGAGCATGGGCCTGAACGCTGAGGGGCTGCCCCTCTCCGTCCAGCTCGTCGGGCAGAGGTATTTCGACGCGGAGCTGCTCGGCATAGCGTCGGTGCTTGAGCGGATCGTCGGGAAGCCAGGCGTGGCTACGCCCGGCAAGGCAGAGACAAGCGAGGGGGCGAAGTAGATGGCCCGTCCGATAGTAATAGGGCTCGAGGTTCACTTGCAGCTCGTCACAAAGACAAAATTGTTCTGTCCCTGTTCCACGGACTATATCGGGCACAAGCCCAACACGAACGTCTGCCCCATATGCCTCGCGGTCCCTGGCACGCTGCCGCTCCTAAACGACGGCGCCGTAGCGCTCGCGTGCCGTATGGGCCTCGGGCTGCACTGCGAGATACAGAACTACTCCACGTTCGGCCGGAAGAATTATTTTTACGCCGACCTCGCGAAGGCGTACCAGATAACGCAGTACGAGCTGCCGGTCGCCACCGGGGGCTATCTCGACATCGAGTGTGATGGTCAGTCGAAGCGCGTCCGGATACATCACCTGCACCTCGAGGAGGACGCCGGGAAGCTCGTGCACCCCACTGCGGACGGGCGGCTCACCGGCGCGGCATACTCGCTCGTCGACTACAACAGAGGAGGGGTGCCGCTGACCGAGGTCGTCTCGGAGCCGGACATGTCGTCGCCCGCGGAGGCCAAGGAATATGTCATGAAGCTCAGGCAGCTCGCCAGGTACCTCGACGTATCGGACGGCGAGATGGAGTCCGGATCGCTCCGGGTGGACGCGAACATATCGCTGTCAAAGGACGACGGCAGCTTAGGCACGAAGGTCGAGATAAAGAACATGAATTCGCTCAAGGCGCTCGAACGCGCCCTGGAGTACGAGATATCCAGACAGAACAAGACCCTGGACTCAGGAGGCAGGATCGTGCAGGAGACGAGGCTCTGGGACGACGCCGAGGGAGTGACACGCTCCATGAGGAACAAAGAGACCGCGTCGGACTACAGGTATTACCCGGAGATGGACCTGGCCCCGATCATCATCAGCGACGCCGAAATCGAGGGGTACAGGGACGCGATGCCCGAGCTGCCCTGGGAGAAGCGCGAGCGCTTCGCAGAATCCTTCGGCCTCTCCGGCGAGGAAGTCTCCATACTGACGGAGCAGAAGGATCTGGCCGCCTATTACGAGGCCCTGGTGGCATCTGGAGCGCCTAAGGCCAGGGCCGCCAACTGGGTACGTATGGAGGTTCTGCGCGTCCTGAACGAGCTGGGGCAGGACATAGCGGCGTTCAGGGTGAGGCCCGCCGTCTTGGCTGACCTCGTTACCAGGGTGGAGAAGAAGGAGCTTTCCAGCACCATCGGGAAGGAGATACTGGACGTACTGGCGCGTGAGGACCTGACGCTCGAAGAGGCGGTGAAACGCTCCGGGGCGCAGGTGGGCCGTATGACCGGAGACGCCTTGGGCGAGCTGATAAAGAGGATAATATCCGAACAACCTGACGTGGTTCAGACGATCAAGAGCGGTCAGGACAAGAAGGGCGGCAAGCTCAAATTCCTCCAGGGCCTCGTCATGAAGGAAGCCCGCGGCCAGGCGGACCCGCAGGAGGCGGCCGGCCTCCTGTCGAAATTCCTTGCAGGGTAACGCCCCCTTCAGCACGTCGCTGGCATGATGGCGGGCGAAACCAAGGGCAAAGGGAGGATCATAGCCCTAGACGTCGGCAGCGTCAGGATAGGCGTCGCCGTGAGCGACCCGCTCGGGTCGTTCGCGCAGGGCTTGTCCGTTCTCCAAGCCGCTTCGGACTGGATGGGTGAGCTATCGTCACTGATCTCCGAGTACGGGGCGTATACGCTGCTGGTGGGGATGCCCGTCCGATCGGACGGCACGGAGGGTCCGGAGGCGGAGCGGATGAGGGAGGTCATCCAAAGCCTCTCCGCGCGTTTCCCCGACTGCCGGGTGATTGGCTGGGACGAGCGCTTCACGACTGCAATAGCAAACCAGGCGCTCATCCAGGCCGACGTTTCGAGAAAGGGGAGAAAAGGCCAGGTTGACAAGGTGGCAGCGACCTTGCTGCTGCAAAGCCACCTGGATTTCATCTCGCACGGCGCACGGAACGGCGCGGATACAGCGTCGGTCGGCGTGGCCTCGCCAGACGGCAGGCGGAAGGGCCGCAAGGAAAAGAGCGCCTATGAATGAGGATAGGTTTTTACCCGCCAGGTTTTTGGCGGCGAACCGTTGTTTTTTTAATGGCGCGCCGGCTCTATCCCCGATAGGAGGCCTTTCCAGGTGATTCTCCCCGACGGGGTAAAGATGACCCCCATGCTCAGGCAGTACTCCGAGTGGAAGGACAAATACCCGGACTGCCTCCTGCTCTTCCGCATGGGGGATTTTTTCGAGCTGTTCTTCGACGACGCCGTGACTGCTTCGGAAGTCCTCGATATCACGCTCACGGCGCGCGACCGCGAGAAGGCGATCCCCATGGCGGGCGTCCCGCACCACGCGCTCGACCTCTACATGGGGAAACTCATCGCGGCCGGTTACAAGGTCGCGGTCTGCGATCAGACGACCGCGCCGGACGGCAAGACGCTCGTCGAACGCGGGGTCGTTCGCCTCGTGACCCCTGGAACATACGTGCCGCAGGATTCTGAGGGCGACGGGAAGCTGGCGTCTGCGCTTTTTGACGGGGAATCGGTTTCAATCGCCCTCCTCACGGCAGGAACAGGCCTGCTGGAAGCAGGGACATTCCAGTCCGACGAGGCGCTGTCGCTCTTGTTCTCGTTCGCGCCGGGGGAACTGCTCCTCGCCAATGGGCAGGAGGGGGAGTTCAGGCGTCGCGCATCCGAAGCCATGACCCTCGCCGGTGTCCGGCCCATGATCGTCACCCGCGAACGGGGGGAATTCGGGCTGAATTCCGCGTCGGACTGGCTATGCAAGCGGTGGGGGATAGCGAGCCTCAGGGCGATGGGGCTGGAGGACGGCGACCATGCGGCGGGCGCGGCTGCAGCCGCGTTGCGGTATCTCGAAGAGACGCAGTTCGGCGGCGCCGGCCACGTCCACTCCATCAAGCCGCTCATGCCGGGCGGGATGCTCATCCTCGACAACACCACCCAGGCGAACCTAGAACTCCTGGAGGGAGACGGCGGCTCTTTGTTCTCCATCCTCGACAGGAACAGGACGGCGATGGGACGCAGGATGCTGCGCGACTGGATAGCACACCCCCTCATGGATCTTTGCGAGATAGCCTTCCGCCATGATTGCGTCGAATTCCTCTCGGGCGACCGCCGGATGCTCAAAAAGATGTCGGAGGCGCTTTCAGGGTGCAGGGACATGGAGCGCTCGCTGGGCCGGCTCTGCATGAGGGTCGGCAACCCCAAAGACCTCGGGGCGGTGCGTGACACGCTGTCCGCCGTGCCTGGCATCACGCGGCTGATCGAAAGCCAGGGCGGAAACCCGCTCTTTAGGCTCTCGGAAGGGCTTCCGGATCTCTCGGACGTGGAACAGCTCTTGGCGCGTGCGCTGGAGGACGACCCGCCGAGGGTTCTCCTGTCAGGCGGGGTGATCCGCCCAGGCTTTGACAGCGAACTCGACGACGCCAGGGACGCCATCGCTCACGCGGAGGAAAATCTCAGGGCATTCGAGGCGGGCGAGCGCGAGAGGACGGGGCTGAAGGTGCGGGTCGGAATAAACAAGGTGTTCGGCTACTACATCGAGGTCGGCAGGAGCTACGCCGACAAGGTGCCTGATGACTACGTGCGGAGGCAGACCGTGTCGAACGGCGAGCGGTTCGTGAACGAACGCCTCAAGGACATAGAGCGGAGGGTCTTCCGCGCCGAGCAGGAGATAGGCGAGCGCGAGGAGGCGCTATACCGCGACGTGCTGTCGAGGACGCTGGAGCGCAGCCGCGACTGCCAGGCCGCCGCGAGGTTCATCGCGACGCTCGACGCACTACGGTCTTTGGCTGAGACCGCCCGCGACAACGGCTACGTCCGCCCCGTCATGGACGGCAGCCGCGTCTTCGACGTGAGGGGAGCGCGCCACCCGGTGATCGAGAAGTCTCTCGGGAACCTGCCGTTCACGCCAAACGACATAACGCTCGACCCCGACTCACCTGACGAGCCAAGCCCGGACGGGCAGGGTTCGCCAGGATGTGTCGCCATAATCACGGGGCCCAACATGGCAGGCAAATCCACATACCTGCGGACTGCGGCCATAATAGCCCTCATGTCGCAGATGGGTTCCTTCATCCCGGCTCAAAGCGCGCGGATCGGCCTCATCGACAGGATATTCACGCGGATCGGTGCCCGCGACGAGCTGGCCCGCGGCCGCAGCACGTTCATGGTGGAGATGGTGGAAACCGCCAACATACTGAGGCACGTGACGGGCCGCAGCCTGGTCGTGCTGGACGAGATAGGGCGCGGGACGTCCACGTTCGACGGCATGAGCATAGCGTGGGCTGTGGTGGAGTTCTTAGCGCGGAACGTCCAGGGCAACACGAAGGCCCTCTTCGCCACGCACTACCACGAGCTGACGAGCCTCGGGCTGCCCCGCCTCGTGAACATGAGCATGGCGGTCGAGGAGTCCGGCGGGAGCGTCAGGTTTCTGCACAAGGTGGTCCCAGGCCCGGCGGACAGATCATACGGGATAGAGGTGGCACGCCTCGCCGGCGTGCCGGACATCGTGATCACGCGGTCACGCGAGCTGCTGGCCGAGTTCGAGAACGACCCGGCGAAATCGAGGGAGGACATCCGCAAGATCTCCAGAAAAAACATCCAGAAGGAGATATTCTTCGACTCCGAACGAGAGGGCGTAATAGAACAACTGGCCTCAACTGAGCCGAACAGCATGACCCCGATGGAGGCGCTCGACCTGATATTCCGTCTCAGGAAGAAGAGCAGGAAGATCCTAGGGTTGAAATGATTTTAATGTCTTTACCTTTTTGTGTTCGCTCGAAAAACCCTCGCGTCTTGAGTAAACTTGACAGTCATATGCGGTTGCGTGGCTTGACAGGAGCGGCGACCCGATGGCGAACGTGATTTTAAAGCTGGAGCGGAGCGTGGCCAGCAGGATCGCGGCAGGCGAGGTAATCGAACGCCCGGTCTCGGCCGCAAAGGAGCTGATCGAGAACTCCATCGACTCCGGGGCCTCGGACATACGCGTCGCGCTCGAACAGGGCGGCAAAACCTCCATCGTCATAGAGGACGACGGCTGCGGCATACCGCGCGACCAACTGCCGCTCGCCCTTGAGCGCTACGCGACGAGCAAGATCAGGACGCTGGACGACCTCGAGCGCGTCAGCACGCTCGGCTACCGAGGGGAGGCGCTTTCCAGCATAGCGGCGGTGAGCAGGATGGAGCTCCGCAGCATGGCGGCAGGGGAGACGAGCGGCGGCATGATCCGCTGCGAGGGCGGGTTGATCACCGCCTGTGCGGATATGCCGGCCGCCCCTGGCACGAGGATCCAGGTCGACGACCTGTTCTACAATCTCCCCGCCAGGAGGAAATTCATGAAGAGCGCCACCACCGAATTGAAGCGCGTCATCCAGGTCGTCCAGGACTACGCGCTGGTTCACCCGGGCATACGCTTCAGGGTCTCCAACGACGGCAAGCCCCTCATAGACATAGGAGACGCAAACTCGACTGACGAGGTCTTGACGGCACTCTGGGGAGAGGAGAGCAGATCCGTGAAGGCGGCAGCATCAAGCGGGGAGGCGTCCGTCTCGCTCTGGTGGAACAACCTCCCAGGGTCGCGGCGGGTCAACGTCACGTCGTTCGTGAACGGCAGACGCGTTCAGGACGCTACGATCCGGGCGGCGCTCAACTCGACCGGCGGGTCGATATACGGCGAGTGGATAGCGATGGTCGCCATCCCGCCCGAGGAGGTGGACGTGAACATCCACCCTGCGAAGGCGGAAATCAGGTTCAGGAAGTCTGGCGCGATATTCGAGCTGGTTCGCAAGGCCGCTTCGGACCTCCTCTTGTCCGGAGGCGGGTTTTCCGCGAGGCCGGAAGCCTCGGAAGGCCAGGCTGGGATGCCGCTAGACCCCTGGGAGAATTACGTCCCTCCGGTCGGGCCGATGAAAAATCAGCAGGGGTGGCAGGCCAGCCGGCCCGAAACGACGCCGGCAAAGGGACGGGGCGGGGCAAGCGAAGTAGGCGAACCGCTGTCGTCCGCATGGGACAAATTATCCGATCTGCCCGCGAGGAAGTACCTCGGACAGGCTCAGGGCGGATACCTAGTTTTCGACGACACTCGTGGGCTCTGTCTCGTTGACGCTCACGCCGCGCACGAGCGCATCCTTTACGAGGAGATAGAGGATTCGTACAGCGGCAGGCAAGTGCCAAGCCAGCAGCTCGTCCTGGAACAGGAAGTCCCGTCTGCCATAATCGCGGCAGTCGGGCTTCACTGGGATGAGCTGGCCGCGATGGGCTTCTCGTTCAGGATTCCAGGGGACGAGGGCCATGACACGGAGACAGCCGTCATGACCGCGCTCCCGGCGCTGCGCGGCTTGGGCAGGCTGTCCCCGGTCGAGATGCTCCGCTCCGCGCTGCGCGGCATAGAGGAGGAGGACGACCCGTCGAAGAGGGATCGCGAAGTCTGGTGGAGGTGGGCCAGGACGGCTTGCAGGGACGCCATAAAGCTGGGCGCCGTGCTAGGCCCCGAGGAGGCATTGAGCCTCTTCGAGCGGCTTGAACGCTGCCGTTCACCTTATAGCTGCCCGCACGGGCGCCCGACGACGATATTCCTGGCCGGTGAAAAGCTCAGGAGCTGGTTCGAGCGTTGACGGACGACGGCAAAGGGGAACCGAGACAGACCGTCTATGCCGTAGTCGGCCCCACGGCGGCCGGCAAGACCAGCGCGGCCTTCGGCCTCGCGAAGATCATAGGGGCGGAGATCGTGTCGGTCGACTCCAGGCAGGTCTACCGCTATCTCGACGTGGGGACGGACAAGATATCCCACGCGGACAGGAAAACCGTGCCGCACCACCTGATCGACGTGGCTGACCCAGACGAGACGTTCACCGCCGCCGACTTCGTGGAGCAGGCTTGGAAGGCCATATCGCGCGTCTCGTCGCGCGGGAAGACACCCATTCTGACGGGAGGCACGCCTCTCTATTACCGCGCGCTCGAGGGCGGCCTCCTGTCCAGGTCACTCCCGAAGGACGAGGCCGTCAGGCACAGGTTGGAGGACGAGGCCAGCTTACGCGGGACGCCCGCCCTCCACGACAGGCTGGCGCGGGTCGACCCGCAGAGCGCGTCGCGGATCCACCGCAACGACAGGATGAGGCTCGTGCGGGCGATCGAGCTGTACGAGCTGACGGGTCGTCCCTCGTCGGAACTCTACGCGGAGAGGGACAAGCTCGGCGCCCCGGTCGACCTGCTGTATTTTGGCATACACATGCCGAGGCCGCTGTTATACGAGAAGATAGCGAGCAGAGTGAACCAGCAGTTCCGCTCCGGCTACGTCGAGGAGGTCGAGTGGCTGCTCCAAAACGGCTACTCGCGCGATCTGCCCGCGCTCCAGGGCTTTGGTTACAGGGAGATCGTAGCCTATCTCTGCGGGAAAATCACGCTGGAGGAGGCCATAGAGGGAGATATCAGGTCGACGAAGGCATTTTCGCGGAGACAGGGCGCTTGGTTTAAGCACTTTTCTCCTATTTTATGGTATGATGCGTCAGAATTTAATATAGAAAAAATCGCAAGCGATATGGGAAGGGTCATTTCAGATGGGGATTTCATGGAAAGAGCGGGGTTGAGCGGAGAGTGAACCTGGTCGTGGCCAGCCCCACCGGGCTGTGCTTCGGGGTCAGGCGGGCGATAGAGCGCCTCGAAGGGGCGCTCTCGGAGTATGGCATCGTCCACTCGCTCGGCAGCCCCATCCATAACCCGCAGGAAGTGGCCCGTCTCGAGGGATCGGGGCTTGAACTCATAGAAAAGGCCGCAGACATGCCGGAGGGAGGGGTTTCCTTCGTCAGGGCCCACGGCGTGGCGAGGTCTGAGCTGGAGGAACTGACACGGCGCTCGCGCCTGGTCATCGACGGTACGTGTCCGCACGTGAGCACGGCTCAAGCGAGGGCGGAGTCGCTTTCGAAAGAGGGGTACAGGGTGGTCGTGGTCGGCGACTCGAATCACCCTGAGGTCAGGGGGATCCTAGGATATATAGAAGGCGAATCGCTCGTGATATCAGGCGAGTCCGAGATCGACGAGGAGACGAGGTGCGGCAGGCTCGGCGTCCTGAGCCAGACTACGCAGAAAGAATCGTCGTTCGCTGCGGCGGTTTCAAGGTTGGCGCTTAGAGCCGGCGAGATTAAGGTATATAATACCATCTGCGGCGCTACCATCGAAAGGCAGAAATCCATCCAGCGACTGGCGGCGCAGGTCGACGGAATAGTCGTCATCGGCGGCAGGAACAGCGCGAACACGCGAAAACTGGTCGAGATCGCCGAATCGCTCGGCGTCCCGGCCATGTGGATAGAACATTCTGGAGAACTGAGCCGGAGGTGGTTGCAGGGGAAGCGGTCGATAGGAGTGGCAGCGGGAGGGAGCACGCCCGACTGGCTGATAAAAGATTTAAAGTGCAAATTACAGACGCTGTAGGTCCGAGGAGGCTGTTACTAGATGGTTGATGAAATCCGAAATGAAGAATTTTCAACGCAGGACACGAACGAAGAGACGATGGAGAGCATTATGGAGCAGATGGGCGGCTTCGAGGACATCCATCGCAACAAGGTGGTCGAGGGCGTTGTCGTGGACGCCCGTGACGATGGTTGGCTTGTGGACGTGGGCTATAAGTGCGAAGGGTTGCTCCCGCAGAAGGAGTGGACACACCGCGTCTTGGTGGAGTCCGTCAAAGCGCCGGCTGTGGGGGACAAGGTCCGCGTGCAGGTGACCAATATCAGCCAGGGCGAAGAGGCCCAGCTGACACTGAGCCGCTGGCGTTGTGAATTTGACGAAAGATGGAATCGGCTCGAAGAAGAACTCGAAAAGGGCGAGACCGTCGAGGTAAAGGGGCTCCGGAAGGTAAAGGGCGGGCTTATAGTCGATTGTTTCGGCATAGAGGGCTTCATCCCCATCTCCCACCTGGCTGAAGAGGGCAGGGGAGTCAACCCCGGACGCCTGGTCGATCAGACGTTCATGGTCAAGGTAATCGAGCGCGACCGCCGCAAGCGGCGTTTCGTCCTGTCCCGCCGTTCCATCCTCGAAGAGGAGATGAACGTCGAACGCGAGAAATTCTACGAAGCTGTGCACGAGGGTGACGTCGTCGAGGGTGAAGTGAGCAGCATCACCAGCTTCGGCGTTTTTGTCAACCTTGGTGCCATAGAGGGGCTGGTACACATTACCGAGCTCTCCTGGCAGCGCAACGCGAAGGCCAAGGACATACTGGCCAAGGGCGACAAGGTGCAGGTCAAGGTGATAGGCATCGACAGGGAGAAGAACAGGATCTCACTCTCGATCCGCCAGACCCTCCCAGATCCGTGGGACACGGTGGCCGAGCGCTGGCCGAAGGATACGGAGACGGAGGGGCCGGTCACTAATATGACGGACTTCGGGGCCTTCGTCGAGATCGAGCCGGGCGTAGAGGGGCTGATCCACATCGGCGACCTGAGCTGGAGCCGCATAAAGCATCCCAAAGAAGTCCTGAAGCGCGGTCAGAGGGTGAAGGTCGTCATCTTGGACGTCGACATGGATCGCAGGCGCATCAGCCTGGGTTACAAGCAGTTGAACGACCCCTGGCAGGACATTGCGGAGCGCTTCGCGAAGGACAGCGACGTACCCGTCAAGGTCATCCGCCTGGCGGACTTCGGCGCGTTTGTCGAGCTCGAGCCAGGCGTTGAAGGCCTGATACACATCTCCCAGTTGAGCAGACAGCGGGTGGAGAAGCCCGGCGACGTGCTGCACGTGGGCCAGGAGATCACGGCGCGCGTCCTTGAGGTGGACTCGAACGCCCGCAGGATACGCCTCAGCCTGAAGGCACTCCAGCCTGATGAGGAGCGGAAGCCTCACGATGACGCAGGGCAGCACTTCGAGCACAGGCCGAGGCACGAAAACGGCGACCGCAGGAGGGAGCAGAGCCGCTCACCGCAGGTACCGACGGAGGAGATGTCCGTCACGCTGGGCGACTTCCTCAAGGCGCGTAGCGAAGAGGCCGAAACCCAGGGCGAGTAGCCTTATGAGGGTTTACATCTTTACCCTTCTGGCCCCTGACGATGAATCGGTCTTGCTTTAGAGTTTTCAAATAAGATGGTAATAAGTTGAAGCCGGATTTTCACCAAATCCTGGCTTCAACTTTAGAAGGTCGGCTTATCGTCAGGATGGCTTGCCGGCGCGGCCTCTTTTCGCTAGGAAGAACTTTTTCAGCAGGGCGGCGCACTCGGCTGAGAGGACGGCGTCCGTCACGCGGCACCGATGAGGCATCCTGGGGTCTCGGAGCACGTCGTAGAGTGAGCCGGCCGCGCCGGCCTTCGGATCCCTGGCCCCATAGACCACCCGCGCGATCCTGGTCTCCATTATCGCCCCGGCGCACATGACGCAGGGTTCGAGCGTGACGTAGAGCGTACACCCGTCGAGCCGCCAGTTGCCGGCGGCCCTCGCGGCCTCGGAAATGGCGTTCATCTCAGCGTGAGCCAGGGGCAGACGCTTTGACGAGCGCTCGTTCCGGCCACGCCCGATGATCACGCCGTCTTTGACGACAACGGCACCGACCGGAGTCTCGTCATCGTCAAAGGCTTTTTGCGCCTCGTCGAGGGCGTTCAACATGAAAAAGATATCCAAAACCGCCCCTCCTGTCTGAAATTGACGCTATAGCCGGTAGTATAGCAGAAGAGCGCTGATCATTTTATCGGGAGTTGATGACGTTGGACGAAACGATATACGAATCTCCGATCGGCAAGCTGCTGATCGTGACGGGCGGACTAGGACTGGCGGAGGTATCGTTCGTGGACTCGCTGGAGCGCTCGCCAGGCGTTTCAGAGGGAGGCGCGCCATTTTCAGAGGAGTGCCGCAGACAGTTGGACGAATACTTCGCGGGGCACAGGAATACGTTCGACCTCCGACTCGACTTAAAGGGAACGGAGTTCCAGCTCTCCGTATGGCAGGCGCTTTTGACCATACCGTATGGCGTCACACGGAGCTACGGAGAGATGGCCGCGCAGATCGGCAAACCCAAGGCGTCCCGGGCCGTAGGGGGCGCGAACCACCGCAACCCCGTCTCCATAGTCGTCCCCTGCCACAGGGTCGTGGGCAGCGACGGTGGGCTGACCGGCTACGGCGGCGGACTCTGGCGCAAGGAGTGGCTGATAGCTCACGAGCGCAAAATGAGCTTAATGATACGTTGACCGTTTGACTCTTTTTTGATAGCCTATAAAATAGGTATTATCGGTTTTACACATTAAAGAAATACAACACTCATCCTAACACATTTCAGGGAGGTTTTTTCGAATGGCAAAGGCAAGGCTGGCGATCAATGGATTCGGACGCATCGGGCGCGTGTTCCTGCGCTCGTATTTCGCCAAGGGCAATCACGATTTCGAAGTCGTGGCGGTAAATGACCTCACTCCGCCGGACGTGCTGGAATACCTGCTGAAATACGACTCCGTCTTCCGCAGGTTTGACGGGACAGTCGCGCTCTCCGGCGACGTGCTGGAGGTCAACGGCCACAAGCTCAAGGCCACAGCCGAGGCCGACCCTTCGAAGCTCCCGTGGAAGGAGCTGGGCGTAGACGTGGTCCTGGAGTGCACGGGCCGCTTTACGGACGGCGAGAAGGCGAAGGCGCACCTTGACGCCGGGGCGAAGAAGGTCATCATCTCCGCGCCCGCCACGAACAACGACGTCACGATCGTCATGGGCGTCAACGAGGGGTCATACGACCCTGCGAAACACAGGATCCTGTCCAACGCGTCATGCACGACGAATTGCCTCGCGCCGGTCGTGAAGGTGCTGCACGAGCGCTTCGGGATCGTGAAGGGCCTCATGAACACCGTTCACTCCTACACGAACGACCAGGTGACGCTGGACTTCCCGCCCAGGAAAGGCATATCCGCGATTACGCGCGGGAGGGCGGCGGCGCTCTCCATAATCCCGACGAGCACCGGCGCGGCCAAGGCCATAGGCGAGGTCATCCCCGAACTCAAGGGCAAGCTCAACGGCTTCTCGCTCCGCGTGCCGACGCCGGATGTCTCAATAGTGGATCTCACGGCGGAACTCAAAAAACCCGCCACGAAGGACGAGATCAACGCGGCCGTCAAGGAGTACGCGGAGGGTCAGCTCAAGGGCATCCTGGGGTACGAGACGGATGACCTCGTGTCCATGGACTTCGTCGGCGACTTCCGCTCATCGATATTCGCCCCCAAACACACCACCGTGATCGACAACATGGCCAAGGTGCTCTCGTGGTACGACAACGAGTGGGGGTACAGCTCGAGGGCAGCCGACTTGGCGGACTACATAATACAAAAGGGGCTGTAGCCTTGAGGCTCAAGACTTTCACAAAGAGCGGCATCGCGGGCAGAAAAGTCTTGGCGAGGGTGGATTTCAACGTCCCGCTCACGTCCGACGGGAAGGTCGCGGACGATACGCGGATAAACGCGCACGTCCCGCTCATCAAAGAACTCTCAGACGCAGGCGCCAAGGTAGCGTTGATATCGCACCTTGGCAGGCCGAAGGGCGCGCCTGTGGCCAAGTATTCGCTCAGGCCCGTGGCGGAGGAGCTTTCCTCCGTGCTAGGGAAGAAGGTCGGCTTCGCGGAGGACTGCGTCGGCGCGCCTGCTCAAGGCGCAGTGGACGCGCTCACCCCGGGCGGGATAACCCTCCTCGAAAACCTCCGCTTTCATGCGGAGGAGGAGAAGAACGACGCCGGGTTCGCGAAGATGCTGGCCGCACCGTTTGACGTATTCATAATGGACGCGTTCAGCGCCGCGCACAGGGCGCACGCATCGACCAAGGCAGTGACGGATTGTCTGCCGTCATTCGCGGGCCCCCTTCTGATCCGCGAGATAGAGATGCTCAGCGCCGTCCGCGACGACCCGAAGAAGCCCTTTATGCTGATCTTGGGCGGAGCGAAGGTATCGGACAAGATAGGCGTCATCGAGAACATGCTGGACAGCGTGGACACGATCATAATAGGCGGCGGGATGGCGTTCACGTTCCTCAAGGCGCAGGGCTTCGAGATAGGCAAATCGCTCTGCGAGGAGGACAGGCTTGAATTTTCGCGGGAGATGCTGCGCCGCGCCAAGGCAAAGGGCGTCAAGATAATCCTGCCGGACGACGTGACAGCGGCCTCCGAAATATCCGAGTCCGCAAGCGTCTCGGTCGTCCCTGTCTCGGCGATCCCGGCCGACAAACTGGGCCTGGACATCGGGCCGCGCACGGCAGAATCCTTCTGCAAGGCGCTTGACGCCGCTAGGACCGTGCTCTGGAACGGACCAATGGGGGTATTCGAGACAGCCCCGTTCGCCAAAGGCACTGAGGCGATAGCGGCGCGGCTCGCACTGATAACCAAAAACGGAGCGCTAACGGTCGTGGGCGGGGGAGACTCAGCCGCAGCGATAGCGAAGTTCGGGCATGAGAAGGACGTCACGCACGTCTCGACGGGCGGCGGCGCGAGCCTAGAGTTCTTCGAGGGGAAGACCCTCCCTGGCGTAGAACCTTACGTACTCCCTGGCGTGGAGGGTTGATTTGAGATGGCGGACAGGGCAAGGATGATCGCGGGGAACTGGAAGATGAACAACGGCGCAGCCGCGACTCGGGATTTTTTTAAGGAGCTAGAGGCATGGCTTTCGACCGACGATGCGGGGAAACGTACGGCGGCAGCCGCGAAACACGGCAAGATCGAGATAGTAGTCGCGCCGCCGTTCACATCGATCACGGCTGCGGTCGCAGCTAAAAAGAGCGAATACATCGGGATATCCGCACAGAACGCCTATTTTGAGCCTAAAGGGGCGTTCACCGGCGAGATCTCTCTCCAGATGCTCGAAGAATCAGGCTGCAAATACGTGATCCTGGGCCACAGCGAAAGGCGTCACGTATTCGGCGAGACAGACGGGCACCTGAAGAAGAAACTCGATTCAGCGTTCGCCTCGAAACTGAGCCCCATATTCTGCGTCGGCGAACTGCTGGAGGAGCGCGAATCCGGCGAGACGGAGAAGATTCTCGAAAGGCAGCTCTCCATAGCGCTGGGTGACGCCAAAGGCGCAGATGTCGAGGACAAGCTGACGATAGCTTACGAACCCGTATGGGCGATCGGCACCGGCAAGGTCGCGAGCAACGACGACGCTCAGACTGCGTGCGCCTTCGTCCGCTCGTTTATAGCGGAGAAATTCGGGGCAGAGGCGGCCCAGAAAATTCTGATCCTCTACGGCGGCTCCGTCAAGCACGAGAACAGCGGCGGGATACTGGCTCAAAAAGATATCGACGGACTACTGATCGGCGGCGC
>JAISFV010000170.1 GCA_031263445.1 Synergistaceae bacterium
GGTTCGAGCCTGAAACTCCACGTCAGGCCGCCGGATCGAGGCGAGGCCGTCGCCCCCTCTGTTGAAAATTCGGCAAGCGGCGCGTTCAAATCGACCTTTATCGTGCGCTGGCCGCTGTAACGCTGCCTGAACGCGCCGAGGGGCATGTCCGCGACGATCGACCCGAGGTCGATCAGTATGACGCGCCCGCATAGCTCGTCGACGTCATTCATATAATGCGTAGCCATGATCACCGTGGCGTCACGCTCGCTGTTCAGCCTCTTTATGAATCCCAGGATCCGCCGCCGGGCAGGGATGTCAATGCCAGACGCCGGCTCGTCCAGGATCAGGAGCCTCGGGCCGTGTACGGTCGCCGCGCCCACTTCGGCCAGCGCCCTCTGGCCGGGCGTGAGCTGGCGTACCGGGACGTCCCATAAGCTGCCTATGCCGAGGTGTTCCTTCGCGTAACTGAGGTTTTGCCTGAAAACGTCGTCGGGGACCTTGTAAATCTTTTTGAGCAGCCCGAAGGAGTCGCTGACTGGCAGATCCCACCAAAGCTGGCTGCGGTGGCCGAAGACGACGCCCGTCTTGTAGGCGTTGTCCCTGCGGTTTTTGAAGGGGTCACAGCCCATCACGGAGACCTCGCCGGACGTGGGCGCCAAAATCCCCAGGAGCACCTTGAGGAGGGTTGACTTGCCGGCCCCGTTGGTGCCGGCTAACCCGACTGCCTCGCCCTCGCCTATCGAAAAGCTCACGTCCCTGACTGCGGAAACCGTCTCGCGCCGGCTGGAAAAGAGCGCCTTAAAAAGGCTGCCGCGTCTTTGCTTCACGTAGTCTAGCGAAAGGCCCTCCGCCAGTATGAAATCGGCCATTTCCCCTAGGCCCTGCTGCCGGCGTATCGCTTGAGGCCGGCATCGAACACGTAGAGCGAGAAGATGAAAAAGCAGACGCCTGCGAGCGGAGACAGAAGGCCCGCCACAAACTCCTCGTTCGTCTCTACCTTCCGCAGGATTATCAGGCTCGGGTAATAATTCACTATGGCCAGCGGAAGGACGTATGTGAGGCCGCGCCTCACAAAATCAGGGAATATCGAGAGGGGCAGGTTAGTGAGAGCGCGCATCTCGACCAAGACGACGCTCGCGATCTTCTGAGGGCGGACGCTCCAGAAGCTCAGGCTCCCCAGGATGATCATCGCGCCGGACTGGATCAGGATGCCGCTTACGATGGCGGCCGCGAGGTATATGAAACTGAACGCGGTCATATGGTAGCTTATCCGCTCAAAAGCGCCGGCCATGAAGATGGCGGTCACCAGTATCGGGCCGATCAGCGTGTCCACGACGAAGCTCCTGCAGGCCATCTGCTGGAGGATGCCCATCGGCCGGACGAGGTAGCTGTCGAGGTTCCCTGAGGCAATCTCGTTATCTAGCTGATACGCCGTGTACGAGAACAGCACCCCGGAGACAGAATACGCCAGCGCGTTGAGTCCCACGAGGACGGTCACGTCCCCGACCGCCCATCCTTCTATGTCGCCGAAGCGCGTCGTGATCGCCCATAAGAGCGCGTATGTGACAAAGTAAGAGTAGAAGTTCGCGAATATGCCGGCATAGAACGTGAAACGGCTCCCTCTCCGCGCCCTAAAAAAAATGGAGACATAGCTGGCGTACAGGCGTAAAAATCTCATGAGGCTACCACTGTAGCGCCGTCCTCTTGAACGCCAGACGGCAGACCAAGATATTTGCCGCCGCGAACAGCGCGATCCACAAACACATCATGACGTACCCGCCGGCGATGCGCGCCGAACCTGCCGGGGCCAAGAGCGTCTCAAGCGGAAAGGAATAGAGGAAGCGGAACGGGAGCGCATACGCGACCTTGCCCATCGCATCCGGAAGCAGGGCGAGCGGGACAAAGGCGCCGGCAAAGAGCCTGATAGTGTCGTCCAGCATCCGCCGCAGCGGCCAGACATCCGCCACGATGAATACGCCGAAGCCGATCAGCGAGTACATGAGTATGGACAGCACGTGCGCCATGAAAACGGACAGCATGAAGTGGCCTATATTGAAGTACGCGCTGGAAAACAAAAACGGCAGGAATACTAAAATGACAGGCACGCCGCGCAGCATGAACCTCGAGCAGACGTCGGCCAGCTCGATCATCCAGGACACGGCGAAGAAGTTGACCGGCCTGGCGATGACTTCCGCGAATTCGCCAGTCGCGATCTTCTTGCCGATGGATTCCGCTATTTTCCGCGGGTAGAGCATGGCGATGACGTTCGATATGACCGTATACCTTGTCATATAAGCGTAAGCGCCGGGGTCGTCCCTGAACAGGGCGTGCCACAGCGTCAGGTTCACGGCGATGAAGACGAACGCGCCGAAAAACGAAATAAATACGCCCTTCCGATAGAGCAGCGAGCTTTTTAAGGATATTACAAAAAAATGCGTCTCCACTCACCTCTAATGCATTTTCGCCGCAAACAGAACACAAAATTTTACGAGCCGCCTACGGCTAAATTATAGTTCACAAAAAAGAAGGCGTCAAAGAAAATATTAACACGGTTACTTTCATGCGCCCTCGAAATCCATGTACGAGAGGCTAGGCTGGATGTCTGCGCTTCCCTGGTATTTCCCGCCGGCGTATTTCTTGAAATCGCCCTTTATCGTATGGTAGTAGATTTGGCATATCTCCGCCATCGGGTATACCCTCACCGGCTGGACGCACTGTATCTCAAGCGTCCAGCAGCCCGAAAAGCCGATGTCGCCGAAACCGGCCGTTACGTGGATGTAAAGCCCCAGACGCCCGACGGACGAGCGGCCTTCGAGCATGGGGACGAAAAAATCAGTGGACGTGTGTTCGAACGTGCGCCCGAGATAGAGCCTCCCCGGGAACAGCACGAGTCCCTCGGGCGGTATCAGCGTCCGTTCCGTGGCGAGGGGTTTCTTCATGTCCAGCACGTCGTCCGTATAGGTCAGTAGCTCGTTATGCAGCCGTAAGTTGTAACTGTTCGGGTTGACCAGCCTTTTTTCAAACGGTGTGATGGAAATTTTGCCGTCCCTGACCTGTTTTTCAATCTCCATGCCGGATAAGATCAATAGCGCCCAACTCCCCGGTGGCCTTAACGCCGACTGCTCTTTCGCGACATTGTATCATATCGTATTTGACGCGCCACGCCCAAACGGCGGCGGCAGAGGTAAGCCTGGATTAGCGCGGGACCCTATAACGCGATGATGAGCGTGCCTGCCGCGATGAGCAGCCCGCCCGTGACAGATTTCGCGCCCACTCGTTCGCCCAAAATGGCAAAAGCCAGGGCCATGCTGATAACGACGCTGAATTTGTCGACGGGGACGACTTTCGATGCCTCGCCGATTTGCAGCGCCTTGTAGTAGAAAAGCCATGACAATCCCGTCGCGCAGCCCGAGAGGAGGAGGAACAGCCAGCTTTTCTGCCCGATGCCGATTACCTCGCCCTGCCTCCCGCCAATGAAGACGATGCCCCATGCCATTATGAGGACGACGACCGTCCTTATGGCTGTCGCTACGTTTGAGTCGACGCCCTCGATGCCTATTTTCGCCAATATCGACGTAAGCGCGGCGAAAAGGGCTGACATCAGCGCATAAGCTACCCACATATCCTGACCGCCTCCGATCCGTGCGGAAGCAATTGTACCATGCCGGGCTGTGATACGGGCTATAGCGAAGAGGGCGGGATCAGGCAAGCAGGATGAAATAAACGGAGCATAGCATGATCAGATTGCGGGGCGCGGAGACTTCCGGTAAAATAGCCCCGTTTGAATAAACCTGTGACGGATGTGGCGCGTAACGACGCGCGGTTCATTTGAAAAAAGGAATATAGGTGGGGTGTTTAATGGCAGCGCAAAAAAACAATTCAGACGTCGAGATAATGACCCGCAGCGGATATGAAAAACTAAAGACGGAACTGACGCTTCTCCGCACCGACATGAGGCTGGAGGTAGCGAACAAGCTGGAAGAGGCGAGAGCCTTCGGGGACTTGAGCGAGAACGCGGAATATCACGCCGCGAAGGAGGAGCAAGAGAAGCTCGAAGGCCGCATAAGCAGGCTCGAATACAAACTGAACAAGGCAAAAATAATAGATTTCGACGACCTGGACACAAGCCACGCAAACCTCGGCACCACAATAACCATTCAAGATCTGGACAAAAACAACTCTTTCACCTATATGCTCGTCGGGACGGAGGAATCCGACCCGAAGGAAAACAAGATATCCGTATCCAGCCCGGTGGGCAAGGCCATAATAGGCAAGGCGGTCGGCGACGAGGTCTCCGTGCGAGTCCCGAAAGGACTCAGGCGTCTCAAGATACTTGAGATAACCGCCCAGAGATAATATAAAAAACATGGGGTAAAGATCATGCAATTCGACCCATTCAGCTACAGATACCCGTCCAGAAGGAATGTCGTTTACGGCAAGCGTGGCATGGTCGCCACGTCAAACCCGCTCGCGGCCTCAGCCGGGATGGACATCCTCAAAAAAGGCGGGAACGCCGTAGACGCCGCTATCGCAACGGCAGCCGCGCTCGTCGTCGTCGAACCTACGTGCAACGGCCTTGGGAGCGACGCTTTCGCCATAATCTGGAAGGACGGCCGTCTGCACGGGCTCAACGGGAGCGGATGGGCGCCATCTTCATGGAGCATCGAGAAGTTCAACGAGATGGGACACGCTGACGAGCCGCCGACGCTCGGGTGGGCGGCGGCTACCGTGCCTGGCGCGCCCGGCGCTTGGACCGAGCTGTCGTCGAAAATGGGGCGTCTTTCCCTCAGCGAATGCCTCAGGCCGGCGATCCTGTACGCGGAGGACGGGTACGCCGTCTCCGTAAACGTCTCGTTCCTCTGGGAGCGGGCTTTCAGGGATTTCACCAAACTAAGCGGGGAAGTTTACCGTCACTGGCACGAGACATTTTGCCCTGACGGGAGGCCGCCGCGACCCGGGGAGACCGTCCGCCTGCCGTGGCACGCCCGCACCCTTGCCAGGATCGCGGAGGATGCGGCGTCGTTTTACGCAGGGGAGACAGCGGACGAGATAATCAAATTCGCGAGGCGCTCAGGCGGCTTCTTCGCCGAGGAGGACCTGGCCGCGTTCAGGCCCGAGTGGACAGACCCGATCAGCGTAAAATACAGGGGGTACGACGTATGGGAGATGCCGCCGAACGGGCAGGGGATCACGGCCCTCTTGGCGCTCGGGATGCTCGGTGGGTTCGGCTTCGAGGATCACGGCTGCCCATTCGACATACACCGGCAAATAGAGGCCATAAAACTGGCTTTCGCCGACGCGAAGCGGTACGTCGCCGACATGAGGCACTCGTCCCTGCCCGTAAGAGAGCTGCTGAGCGACCCCTACGTCCAGTCCAGGCGCGGGCTGATAACGGACCGCGCCAGGGACTTCAAGGCCGGCGACCCATACTCTGGCGGCACCGTGTACCTCTGCGCGGCTGACGACGGCGGGAACATGATTTCTTATATACAGAGCAACTACATGGGTTTCGGCTCAGGGGTCGTGATCCCCGGAACGGGCATCGCGCTCAACAACAGGGCGAGGTGCTTCTCGCTGGACCCGTCGCACCCAAACGCGCTCGCGCCCCGCAAACGCCCTTACAACACGATAATCCCTGGTTTTTTGACGAAGGGCGGCGCCCCGGTAGGGCCGTTCGGCGTGATGGGGGGCTACATGCAGCCACAGGGACACGTGCAGGTAGTTATGAACAGCGTAGACTTCCACATGAACCCTCAGGAGGCGCTGGACGCGCCGAGGTGGCAGTGGACCGGTGGCATGAATGTCTCGGTCGAGCCGGGCTTCGCGGCCAACACGGCGCAAACGCTGGAGAGGATGGGACACAGCGTCACGCCGGCGCTCCATCCGACTGACTTCGGGCGCGGACAGGTCATCTGGCGCACCGATGACGGCACGTTAGCCGGGGGAACCGAGCCACGCACCGACGGCTGCGTGGAGGCATGGTAAGACGTTAAAGCGGCCGGCCGCGCATAGGCTGCGGCCAGCCGCTTTTTCTCTGTAATTATCAGGCTATTTCTTCGACGGCCGCAGGTTCGCCTTTGACTTGGCTTCGGAGGAGGCCGCGAGCGCCTCTGCCTTTTCCTCCCGCAGCTCCTCGGGGAGAGACAGGCGCTCGTGAAGCTGGTCGTAGAGGACCTTCCACACGCCCACGCCCCTGCTCTCGCTGAGGTGTTCCGACACCATCTCGACTACCGTGTCCTCCAGGGGGGCGAACTCGCGTTTCTTCTCAGGGCCGAGCGGGCTCCTGGCGGTCGCCATCATGTCCTTCCAGAGTTTTGAGAACATCGTGCCCTCGAACTGCTTGCACGCCGTCTCCAGCGCCTTTTCCTGGCGGCGGTACTCCTCCATCGTTGTCGTCTTGATATGAGCCTTTTGGGCGTTTACCTCAGCCATGACGCGCAACCCTCTCCAAGCCGCAGGTCACTGTATGATCAGCTCGCCGTGCAAGGCACCGGCCTGATCCATTGCCTGCAGCACCGCGATCAGGTCACGGGGCGACGCGCCGACCGCGTTCATGGCCTCCGTCAGGTCCTCCACCGTCGATGTCGCCGGCAGTTCGACGAGCTCCGGTTTCTCCTCGTGAGCCGAAATGTCCGTCTGCGGCGTAACCGCCGTGTTCCCTGGGCTGAACGCGCCCGGCTGGCTTACCTGCGGGTTCTCCCGCACCTGCACTGTGAGGTTGCCGTGCGCCACCGAGACGTTGCCGATCCTGACGTTGCCGCCCATGACGATGGTGCCGGTGCGCTCGTTGACAACGACCTTGGCGACGCTGTCGGGGCGGACCGAAATCCCCTCTATTGACGCCACGAAGGCCGACGGGGACCTGACGTAATTCTGTGGCAGATACACCTCGACGCGTCTGCCGTCGACGGCGCGGGCGATATTCCCGAACCGCTCGTTTATCGCGCCGGCGACCCTGCCCGCCGTCGTGAAGTCGGACTGCCGGAGCAGCAGGTTTATCACGCCGTCACCGGAGAAATCCATCTCGACGCCCTGCTCCACGATGGCGCCGTTTGGTATCCGGCCCACGGTGATCGCGTTTTTCTTGACGGTCGAGGCGGCGCCGCTGTCCGACCAGCCCCCCAGCGTGAGCGGGCCCTGGGCCACGGCGTATACCTGGCCGTTGGCGGCTTTGAGCGGGGTCTGTATGAGCACGCCCCCTTCGAGGCTCTTGGCGTCGCCGATGGCGCTGACGACTACGTCCGTGTTCTGCCCGGGGAGCAAAAACGGCGAGAGCTGGCATGTGACCGTCACCACTGCTGAATTCTTGCTGCGGATCTGCCTCGGGTCTACCGTCACGCCGAACTGCTGGGACATGTTGGACATCATCTGCATAGCCATCTGCCCCTTGTCGCCAGTGCCCTGGAGGCCGACGACCAGGCCCATCCCGACGAGCTGGTTTTCGCGTATGCCCTCGACCGTCGTTATGTCCTTAAGCCGGACCATGGGCTGGATTTCGCCTGCCTCCGATGGCGCTTGAGAGAGCATCAGGCAAAGCGCGGCCAGGCAGGCCAGCCTCCGCGCCGTCGTCATTTTATTCGCGTTGCTCACGTTTTTCGTCATCTTCCTGTCCTCCATGATCCTCGCCTCCGTCGCCTTAAAACCTAGGCGTTTGCTCTGCCGTTCACTCTTCTGGCAGCGACAAGAGCTGTTTTTAGAAAATCGCCTTCAGTACCTGGCTGATGATGCCAGGGCGCTGGGTGGTCGACACGATCCCCTTCCCGGAGACGGCGACCTCGGCGTTCGCGACCCTGTTGCTCTCTATCATGTTATTGTGGCTTATGTCCTGCTGGCGCACCACGCCTGAAAAGCGGACGTTCATCTTCTCCGAGCCGCTCGTCAGGCTCCTGTCGCCCTGGATGACCATATTCCCGTTCGGCAGCACGTCCACTACCAGGCAGGTGAATACCGCGCTTATCGTCTTGGTGCGCTCTACCTTGGTATTGCTGCTCATTGACGATGTAGAGCCGATCCCAAACGCCTTTATGAAATTCAGTATCCCGAAGCCTGATTTGACATCCTCGTCTGTAGTCTTGCTGGAACTCGTCTTCCCCTCGTCGCTGTCCTTGATGCTTTCGTTTACCCTGACTGTGACCACGTCGCCCAGCCTCGAAGCCTTCGTGTCCTCGAACAGGCTGCCGTTATTCTCCCACAGCGAACCTGCCGGAGCCGGCGAAACGGAAGCTCCGAGGAGCCACAGCGCCGCGAGCGTTAAAATAACCATATTCCTGATCCTCATGGGAATCCCTCCCTCATTGCCTGTCGCCCATACGTAAATTTGCTGTTTGAAGGCAGACGCCGCAAGGGTTTAGATCTTCACCCCCTAGGCTCCTCCCTGTAAATCATGCCTTCCCTTAATATATTATCGACACTCGCCCGGCGTCTATTACAGTCCCGGACAGAATTTTCCTGGTAGATAAATTCCTCACCTTTATAATGTCGCCCTTCCCGCCGCGCTGGAGCGCTATGCCCCTCACCTCGACGCCGAGCCCGCCGACGGAGGCCACGAGCCTTACGGAAGCGCCGCTTCTCACGATGAGCGTGCTCTCGACGTCGCTTTGGGCTATGGCGTCTCCGGCGCGGACGCCCCTGCGCAGCGTGGCGTCCGCGAGCTGGTTCGCGTCCCACACGAGGGGACGGGACATGCCCGCCGCACCTATGCGGTGCCTCAGCGTGGATGGCGTGAGCGTCGCGTCCTTCCCGAGCGCCGACGTGGAGTAGACCACTGGCTGATACCAGCGCAGCTTGACCTGTTTGTTCGCCTTGTCCCCGTCTGGCTTGAGGAGCTTGACGGAAAGGGATTTCACCCCCGGCAGGACGTTCGGCGGGAGCGAAAAAGCGCCGGCGGCCAGGTTATCTGCTCCATCGACATCGATGCGCCACTTCCATGACGTCATCGCCCTCAGTTCCGCCGCCACGCTTTGCTCCGGCAACACTTTCACCGCGTCTGGCATACGGATGGACACGGCGGCGCCGGCGGCCTCTGTCGCGCCCAGGGCGGCGACCACGTCGTCAACCGTGAACTCGCCGCCGGAGGGGCTGATCACGGCCATCGACGCGCTCTCGGCGATGTGGCCGTCTCCGGTGATATCGGCGTACTCACCCAGATAAAACGCCCCTCCTCTGACCTCTATGACGCTTGGCAGCTCCACCGTAAGATCGGCGGCCTGGACGCGAAAAGAGACGCACATGAGCAAAAGCGACGCCAAGAGGGCGCTTGCCGATATTCTCGCTATCGCTTTTACCATTATAACGGGCTTCATTTTTGCCTCGCGAGGCCCTTACCGCCTGAGGTTGTTCGCTATCCTGAGGAACTCGTCGGCGGTGGAGATGGTCTTCGAGTTAGCCTCGTAGGCCCTCTGCGCGACTATCATCTCGACCATTTCCTCGACTACCTGCACGTTCGACATCTCGAGCGCGCGCTGCTCTACGGTGCCGTATCCCTCGTCGCCCGGGTTGCCGACTATGGCCTCGCCGCTCGAAGCGGTCTCGATGAAGAGATTCTTGCCCATGGCCTTGAGTCCGGCGGGGTTTATAAAGCGGGCCAGCTCGATCTGCCCTATATTCTCGGGCTCGACAGTGCCGACTATGCGGACGGTGATCGCTCCTGTCGGGCTGACGGAGAAGTCGGTGGCGTCGTCCGGGACGACGACGGCTGGCTCTATGAGGTAGCCGTCGTGAGTCA
The DNA here is from genome assembly GCA_031263445.1 of Synergistaceae bacterium. Classification (GTDB taxonomy): domain Bacteria; phylum Synergistota; class Synergistia; order Synergistales; family Synergistaceae; genus JAIRNC01. Next base: position 9,707 of record JAISFV010000170.1, read on the forward strand.
CTATCTGCCCGTTCGCGTCGATCTTCCAGTTGCTGTCGCGCGTGTAGGCGATCGTGCCGTCCGGCAGTGTCACCTGGAAGAAGCCCTCGCCTGTGATGGCCACGTCCGTCGGGTTGTCGGTCGTCTGGAGGGAGCCCTGCATGAACATACGGGTCGTCCCCACGACTTTCGTGCCAAGGCCCACCTGTATGCCCGTCGGTATCATGGAGTCCGGCTCGACCGGGGCGCCTGGCTCCCTGTTGATCTGATAGAGCAGATCCTGGAAGTCCGCGCGGATCTTCTTAAACCCGGAAGTATTGACGTTGGCGAGGTCGTTCGCCAAAACGTCGAGATGTGTCTGCTGTGCTATCATGCCGCTCGATCCTGCCCAAAGAGAACGTAGCATTCCTATACCCCCCGCTTGTTATTGAAAATTTTGCCCCGGCGACACGGCCTGCGCGCCACCGGCTTTTATGCTATGACGGCCTCCCGAACGACGTGAAGAGCCTGCTGGTGAGCTCGTCCTGGATGCTCACCGTGCGCCCTGCGGCCTCGTATGCCCTGTTCGCCTCGATCATCCTGACCATCTCCGAGACGACCTCGACGTTGGATTTTTCGAGCGCGCCGCCCAGCACGTTCAAATTCTCCGCGACTGGCTCAGGCGCGCCCGAGTCCGGCGTCTGGGAGAGGAGCGACCGACCCTCGTGGCGCAGGTACGTCGGGCTTGCGAACGACACCACTTGCAACTGCCCTATGAGCTCGTTGTCGCCGTAAATCTGCCCCGTCTCGTTAACGAAAAAACGCGTGGCATCGCCAAGTTCGATCCTGCCCACGTCACCCATCACGAACTCGCCGTCGTGGGTGACGAGCTGGCCCTCCGGCCCCTTCTGAAAGTGGCCGGCCCTCGTATAGAAGGTGTTGCCGTTGCCGTCCTCGACAACGAAGAAACCTTCGCCGTTTATCATTACGTCAAGGGGATTTTCCGTGGTCTGCACGACGCCCGGCTGGCGTGACATCACCGTCTCGCTCAGCACGTTCGCCAGAGGCATGCTGCCTATCGTGACTCGCCCTTTCACATAAGGGAAGAACTTGCGGTCGCCCATCTCCTCGTTGACCGCCTCGTCCACTATCGTGTAACGCTCCACCCTGTCCATGAGTACCTCTGGGAAGGATTTATTGACGGCGACCCTGGCCCTGAAACCCGCCGTATCGACGTTCGCCAGGTTGTTTCCGACGACGTCCAGCATCTTCTCCTGAACCAGCATCGCCGAAGCTCCCTCATAAATCCCCCTGAACATGGCGTTCCCTCCCGGTTGTTATCTTCTTCGGCCGCCCCTCCTTATCGCTGAGAGGACGGTGCCGGACTCCCTGAATTTATCGAGGGTCTGCAGGGCTCTTCCTGTCCCTAGCGCGACGCACTCCATCGGAGAATCCGCTACCACGGTTTCAATCTCAGTCTGGTGAGTCACCAGTTGCGACAGGCCCCTCAGCAGGGCGCCTCCGCCGGTCAGTATTACTCCCTTGTCAATAATATCGGCTGCGAGTTCCGGCGGCGTTAGCTCTAAAACGCGCCTTATCCCGCTAATTATGGTGCCGATGGACTCCTCGATCGCCTTCGACACATCCGAGCTGGTGATAGTCACCTGCCGCGGCAGTCCATGGATGAGGTCCCTGCCCCGGATATCCATGCTCAGTTCCTCTCCCGCAATCGGGAAACAGGTCCCTATGCGTACCTTTAGATCTTCGGCCGTCTGTTCCCCTATCGCGAGGTTGAACTGTTTCCTGACATAGCGCATTATCGCCTCGTCGAACTTGTCACCGCCCACCCTGAGCGACTCCGATATGACTATGCCGCCGAGCGATATGACAGCCACGTCCGTCGTGCCGCCCCCGATGTCGACTACGAGGTTACCCCTCGGCTCGGCTATGTCCAGGCCGGCACCGATCGCAGCAGACATGGGCTCCTCGATGAGGTAGGCCTCCTTCGCGCCGACCTCGAGTGCCGCCTCCAGCACAGCCCGCCTCTCAACGTCTGTCGCGCCGGACGGGACGCAGATCATCACCCGGTGCCTCATGATCCTCTCGATGCCGACCGTCACCTTTCGGATAAAAAGCCTGAGCATGACCTCCGTCATCGTGTAATCGGCGATGACCCCGTCCTTCAAAGGGCGCACGGCTTTTACGTTGCCAGGCGTGCGGCCCAGCATCTGTTTCGCGTCGTCCCCGACGGCCAAGATCTTTCCGCTGTTCTCGTCCATCGCCACGACCGAAGGCTCCCTGAGGACCACTCCCTTGTCCTTTATAAAGATCAACACCGTGGCCGTGCCAAGATCTATGCCTATATCTTTTCCCCACACAGGGCAACACCCCTCAACCTACTGAAAGAATTCGCGCGTCTCTGCGGCGACAACTCATTATATGATAAAAACCGTTTTGCCGCACACAATGAGCCGGCGCGAAATATCCGATAAAACTGCGGCGGTTTCCTTACGGGCGTGACCGCCCGCTTGTATATATGCAATGAATTCCAAGAAAATTATAATATTTATGGATTACGCGGCGTCAAGAGCTACGTGTCAACCGACGGCGACGCTCGAAAACCCGGAGGGATGTCACATTGCGTCATGTCATCTCGCCATGACACAACGACGCGAAGGCTTTTCAGCTCACTGCGCGGACCGTGCTGCGGCAAAAATACGTCCATACCGCGTAAGGCCGCCCCGAGACGGCATCTTTACGCTTACTTGTGCCGCCCGCCCGAAAAACCTTCGCATCTTGAGTAAATTTGATAGTCATAATTTGAAATCAAGGCCTTAAGTTAAAAGATTTTAAGGCAGCGTTCATGCGCCATAGGACATGCCATGAACGCACGAGTGAAATCAAATTGGCATCGCTCAAAGGGGGAACGATGTTACTTTTTCTTTTTTTTCGGCGGGTTTACCGCATCTTTCAGCACTTTGCTGGCTCGGAACACCGGGACGGCTTTTGCCGGGATGTCGATCACCTCTGCCGGTTTCTGGGGGTTGCGTCCCTTGCGGGCGGCACGCTGCTGGACTTCAAACGTGCCGAATCCGACTACCTGAACCTTCTCGCCCTTTGCGAGGGTCGTCTTGATGGCCTGGAAAAACACGTCTACTGCCGTCAGAGCTTTTGCCTTCGTCAAACCCGCTGATTTTGCCACTTCGATTGCCAATTCTGCTTTTGTCAACTCTCACGCCGCCTCTGCTGTTTTTTTGCGATTGCCTGTCGCTCGCCGCCGCTGCTTACAAAAATCATTTTACCATCACAACCGCTGTTTTTTGACACGGCCTGAGACATTTTTCCACAAAAATCCCGCCGAAAGCGTGAGGCATCACGAGCTGCCGCAAAACGCCGGCTGATTTGCTCAAACGACATTTCGCCGCTCAGGGAGCCGGACGCCGCAGCGGTTTAAACCTCTGCCCTTTAGATACCTGGCTGTAAATCAGCGATCCCCTGCATTCGCATAATCATTCAAATTACTTAGTTTCAATATTTATAAATATGATAGCATTATCGTCGTTGTCAATCGGCCGGGCAGTCCGTAAAATTAAACTAGGAGGTCTTGTAATTTGAGTATGCCAAAGTTAGGGCTAGTACCAAGACTGATCATCGCGATAATCATAGGCATCATTCTGGGGAGTTACGCGCCGGTTCCGCTCAACAGGCTCGTCGTCACGCTTGCTTCGATCTTCAGCTCCTTCCTGAAATTCATCATCCCGCTCATGATCTTAGCCTTTGTGACGATGGGCATAGCCGACCTGTCGCAAGGCGCCGGCAAACTCCTTGCCACCACGGCCGGCATCTCCTACGGTTCCACGCTCTTCGCCGGCACCTGCGCGTTCTTCGTGGCGCTCAACCTCTTCCCGCACTTCATCACGGCCGACCTGCTGAGCAACATAGGCGACCCGGAGGCCGGGATGCTGCAGCCGTTTTTCGGCATCCCCATGCCGCCGCTCCTAGACGTCATCTCTGCGGTCGTGCTCTCGTTCGTCCTCGGGCTCTGCATCAGCAGCATGAGGGGAAAGGAGATCACGGACTCTCTTTATAACGCCATCAGCGACTTCTCGCACATCATCAACGCCGTTCTGAGGAACGTCATCATCCCCCTCCTGCCGCTCTACATCTGCGGCACCTTCGTCAACATGACGGTGAGCGGGCAGACGTTCGCCATACTCAGCATACTGTGGAAGGTATTCCTGACCGTTATAATAATGCACCTCATCTTTCTCGTCCTCGCCTTTTTCGTCGGCGGCGCCGTCAGCAAGAAGAACCCTGCCGTCCTAATGAAAAACCAGATCCCCGGGTACCTCTCGGCTGTCGGCACGCAGTCATCGGCGGCGACCATCCCCGTCAATCTGAAATGCGCCGAGGCCGACGGAGTGTCGAAGGAAATCCGCAACTTCGTCATACCGCTCTGCGCCAACATCCACATGGCCGGCTCTATGATCACAATCACGAGCTGCGTCACCAGCGTCCTTATGATGTATGATATGCCTATAAACCTAGGAATCATCGTCCCCTTCATCATGACGCTCGGGATCGCCATGATGGCTTCCCCAGGTGCGCCTGGCGGCTCCATCATGACGGCGCTGCCGTTCCTCCCGATGGTGGGCATCCCGTCCGACAGCGCCATCGCGAGCCTCCTGATAGCCCTCTACATAACTCAGGACAGCTTCGGCACCGCATGCAATGTCTCCGGCGACAACGCCATCGCCGTAGTCATCGAGACCATATATCAGAAGTACATCAAAAAAGAGGAACTCGCTTAAACGCTCAGGCGTTGACGGAATAAGGCACTCAACGCCCCGCGCGGAAGTGATTAGAGGAAATCGGGTAGGATGCCGCTCATTATTTGAGTAGTTCCTACCCTTCAGTCACCTGAATGAAACCATATCGTAAAGCCGTAATCCGGGTAATTAGAGCAACCTTAAAACAAACCTCTGTGAAATATGAACCAGTTTTCCCCAATTCTCGCATATACAAGATTTAACTGTTTTGTTGCCATGCTCCGTCACCTCCGAACAGTATTTTATGGCCGGCTTTTTTTGAACTGCCACCTGTCATAAGCGCCGGACTGTTCAAAACCCAACCGGCGCAACTTGTGCTGCGCCGGTTGGGTTATTAATCATATGCCCCTGAGCTTCAGTTCCTTCGAAAGGCGGGAGACGGCTTCCACGCCAGCTACGGAGTTGCCGCCCTTGCCCAGCGGCGGCGAAAAGACGGCGAGCCCCATCCTTCCGGGGACGGCGCAGACGATCCCGCCGCTCACGCCGCTCTTGGCGGGGACGCCGGCCTTCACCGCGAACCATCCGGACTCGTCGTACAGCCCGCAGACGCTCATGATCCCGATCACAGTGTATGAGGTATCGACCGACACTATGGTCTCTTTGGTGAGGGGGTTCTTGCCTGCGTTCGCGAGCGTGGCCCCCATGACCGCCAGATCATCGGTGCCAACCTCTATGCTGCACAGCCGGAAGTACAGATCCAGGCTCTTTTCGACCTCGAAGGAGAGCGCCCCCGAGCTGTGCATGAAATAGGCGAGGGCGCGGTTGCGGTCGGCCGTGGAACTCTCGGATCTGTAGACGCGCTCGTTTACGGCTAACCCGCTTTTGTTCCCCGTCATCCGGGACGCGAAATCAAGCATCTCGTCTATGACGCCGCTGCCGAGGCGTTCGGCCAAGAGGCCGGCCATGATGATAGATCCGGAGTTTATGAACGGGTTGAGCGGCGTGTCCGACGTCATCTCCAGCTTCATTATCGAGTTGAAGGGCTCCGAACAGGGCTCCATCCCCACGTGAGAGAACACCTCGTCGTAACCGAGCCTCTCCAGCGCGAAGGAGAGCGACATCACCTTCGACATGGATTGCATCGAAAAGCGCGCGCCGATATCGCCCGACGAGAGAACAGCCCCGTCGAGCGTCACCGCCGAAAGCGCGAAGAGCGATGGATCCACTGTGGCGAGTTCCGGTATGTAAGTGGCCTGTCTGCCGCTGCCCGTGAGCGAGCGGCAAACGGCCGCCGTCCTATCTAAAAGCGATTGCAGTTCCTGTTTGTTTTCCATGTTACGACAACCCTCCACGCTTATTTCTTTAAAACATCTTCTCATTTAAATTGGATATAAATTATTTGGATTTTGACGCAAAGACAGCAAAAGACAGAGCGGAGCAATACTAGAAGATATATATTGCGCTGTCAAGCGTAAATATTTTTATTTTTCTAATGTAAGCTATTTTTTTAAAAAATAATTAATGGGTATTTAACTAGGTACTTATTAAATTATATTATGTTTTTTATGTCAACGAGACGCAGGCCGACATTTTTTGCGAGCTCGCTGAGATCAGAGGGGCTGGCGGGATCCCGTCTGGACTGCCGCCTGTACGCTGTCCGAGGATGACTGTTTTCCATTGCGCGGCGGGCGGATTTTCGGTATAATGTCTGCGGTGTGAAGGATCACATCGCGGTTAAAGAATGGAAAGTATGCAAGTGTGGGTTCAAGGAGGGATCGACATGAGCGTAAACAACGTCACGGATGTGAGCGCGCTTTTCTTGCAAGAATTGAAAAATACCGCAAAAAACAGGCGAAAGGTCAGCGAACCGACAGAATCCGAGCGGAAGAAAGCTATGGAGATGTTCGGAAAGGCGCTCCGTGACTGCGACAAGGCGATGGAGCGCGTGATGGACAAGCACATCGAAAGCGTCGCCAAATCCGCGAAGGAACAAGCCCTGTACCGCAAGCGCAAGGCCCAGGCCGACAGAGCAAAGGCGTCCGCAGAAGAGCAGCGCCTATTTAACGAAAAGATCCTGCTCAGCCGGATAAATCAGCGCAACCTGCTCGAAGAGATAAGGGCCGACGACATAAACAGGAGAGAACTGCTAGCGCGTTAAGGGGAAAAATCGGTATATAAGGGCAATCGTTGTTACAGCGGCCATGATAGGATTAATTTGACATCGTTCCAGGTCTACGGTACAGCCTGACGCGGCGCTGGAATTGTGGCTGTCGAAATATCCTGGAATGTGTCCCGCCAGGTCAGTTTTAGATGTTGTGTAAACCTCTTGAAGGCACAGAGAATGAGTGCGATCAGTTTTTGGTCGTTGCTCTTCCTTGGCATATCGGATACCTACGTTCGAATGCTCTTATTCTGCACTCTCGCGGAAGTTTACACAATCTTTGGGATAGCCCTGGGTAGTTTCATACCCCCTGAAAGCACAGGACTCTATGTGGTCGTTGACGACGCCGACCGCCTGGAGCCAGGAGTATACTATCGTGCTGCCCACGAACTTGAAGCCGAGACGCTTCAATTCGCGGCTTACCGTGTCCGACAGCGCGGTCTTGACGGGGGTCTGTCCTATCGTCTCCCATTTACCGACGGCCTGCCTGCCGCCCGTGAAGCTCCAGACATAGCTGTCAAGAGAGCCGTGTTCCTCTCGCAGCCTGTAATACGCGCGGGCGTTCTGAATAGCGGCGGCGACTTTGAGGCGGTTGCGTATGATCCCCGGATTAACGAGCAGTTCCGCGACTTTCGCGTCATCGTAAACCGCGAGCCCGGCCGGGTCGAAATCGTCGAACGCCGCGCAGAGCGTGCCCCATTTGCGCAGTACCGTCACCCAGGCCAGCCCGGCCTGTTTGCCCTCCAGGATCAGCATTTTGAACAGCATACGTTCGTCGTGGCAGGGCTTGCCCCACTGAGCGTCGTGGTAGCGCAGTGAGAGCGGGTCCGCCTCCGCCCACGGGCAGCGCGTCAGGTTATCGTTCATGTTCGCCTTTCCATGCTTTTCAGCCTCATGCGCAAAAGCGGATATGGATTGCCCTGCGCGTCCAGTTCCGACCTTCCGAAAACCTCAAACCCCATTCTCCCGTAAAAACCCGCGGCTTGGGGGTTTTGCTCGTTGACATCCACATAACTCGCGCTCAGTTCGTTCACGGCGTAAGAAACCAATTGCCTGCCGATGCCCCTTCCTCTCGCTTGAGGCATGACGAACAGCATTTCGATCTTGTCACGCTCAACGCCCATAAAAGCCGCCGCGATCCCATACTTATTCTTAGCCGTCACAAGCGTTTCAATGCCCTGTATAGCCTCATAAACAACTGGCTTTAACGCCTGAATGTCTTTCATGTCAAGAAAATCATGGGTTGCCGTCACGGACGCTTCCCATATTTCCAAAAGAGCTGATGATACAGCCCGGTCTCTTCGGGCGGCAATCTCGATTTTCACCTGTCTCACCTAACCTGATCTTTCACCGGGTTCTCGCTGAAATGCTTTTTAACGACGGCGGTTCCGCGCGTTTTCATGCGCGCTCCTCCCGCGCTCGCTTCTTTTTATCGTCGAGAAGGTGTATGACCATAGACGGAGACCATTTCCCCCGCCCGCTTATCGTCGGCGCTTTTTCCTCATTGAACAGTTCGGCTATCTGTTTATACGTCTTGCCCGCTTTTCTGAGGCTCAACGCCTGAGAAACGAGTATCTTCCTGTCCTGCGCTTTTTCGGGGCCTTCCTCTCTGACAGTCTTCCCCTCAAGCCGGAGAACTTTTTTTACAAGGGCCGCGACACGTTCCTCGGCCCGTTTCAATATCTCTTCCCCGGCGAGCCTGGCGGCCTCGATTGAGGCTTCTTCCTGATGGAGCCATTTTTCGAGCAGGCCGCGGTACGAGAGATTCGTGTACTCTATGATCTTCATCAGTCTGTCCGGGATGGTGGAGTCGGGAGGGATTTGCAGGACGGCCATTGTTTTCTCCCGTTCCTCCGGCGTCATTT
>JAISFV010000192.1 GCA_031263445.1 Synergistaceae bacterium
CTCCCGCGCTTACTTCGGTTCCCTGGATTTACCCAGGGGCCGAAAGTTTACACGGTATTTTACACGGTCGTGTGGTATATTCAAGTGCTGCAAAGATTACAGATGGTTATGCTAGAAAAATGAAAAAGTCGGCATTTTGCCGACTTTTTCATAACCAGTTGTTATCGTTGTTAATATTCTGGTGGCGGTGGCTGGAATTGAACCAGCGACACTGCGGGTATGAACCGCATGCTCTAGCCAACTGAGCTACACCGCCAAACCTTTGTCACGCGGGGGATTATATCACGCGCCAGCCCGTGACGCAACATACCAGACCGCACAATGTCATCAGCAGGCGACAGAGCGGGCGCGGCGTGCGGACGATCTCCTTCGGCGTTTGACTGACTGGCTTTATTCAGCGATCCCCTTGTTTTTCTTCTTCACCAAGAGATCGGTGACCTTTACAGGCACGGGCGCGGGCTTGACGACCGGTATCTCCGCAGACGCCGCTTCCTCCGCCGCCTTCCTGTTCTCCTCCACTATGGCCACCCACAGCTCCTTACGCCAGACCGGGACGCTTCTCGGCGCGTCGATGCCTAGGCGCACCATCTCGCCCTTTACCTCGACGATGGTTACCTCGATGTCTTCGCCAATCCTGAGGGCTTCGCCAGGTTTCCTGCTCAGCACAAGCATGTCAGTCTGCCTTCCCGGCGGCTTCGGCGGCGGCGGCTTTCGCCTTCATGTTTTCCCTCGCGGCCCCGTCGAGTATAGGGTAACGGAAGTCATAATCCTCGTTCATCGCTATCGCCTGGGTCGCGACGCGGGAGGCCCAGTTCACGAGTATCGGTGCCCTCAGGTTCGCTGTCATGTCCCAGGGACAGCCAGGCGGAATTGCTACGACTATCAGGAGTATGATGGCCTTCATGTCCAGTTCGCCTATCTGTTCCAGGGATTCGCGGGGGATTCTGGCGTTGTAGTCGCTCTTTATCGACTCCGGCGTCGTCACCGGGAGCGCCAGCGAGCCGTCCTCGATGCTGTGGAGCCACATAATCGCGTTGTCGTCGTCGCCGACTAGAATCCAGGAATGGCTGTCCTCGAACCCGGGAATCCCCGCAGGGAAGTTTATGACGTCCCCCTCGTCCACCTCCATGTCCCCGAATCTCGTGGAAGTCAAACTAATCATTCACTTTCCTCCCTTTATCCAAATCGCGGCCCTCACCTCAAAAAGTCGAGCAGGGACGGCTGTATGATGCGCGCTATCACGGCTAGGCTGGCCTCGTAAATGCTGGTGGCCATCTGGAAGTTCGTTATCGCCTCCGCCAGGTCTATCCCCACGGTCTTGTCGTAAAGCTCCGTGTAGTTCGTGCCGTTTGACACATACCTGCTCTCGGTCGTGGTGTAGCGGTTGATGAGTGCGCCCGCTACCGCGCGGTCTTTGAGCAGAGTGGACATCCAGTGATCCATCTCGACGAGCATTTTATCAGAAATGCCGTCCACATTGCCACCCTCTACCGTGTCGATCAGGTTGTCCACGACGCCGAAGAAGTCGATTTTTTTCTGGTTGTCGCCCGTGCGGCTCGTGATGTTCTGGTTGTACGGGCCGGTGCCGTTCGGGTTGGGGCTGGCCAGGGTATTCGTGATGCTGTCATACCCTGGCTCGCCGGCCAAGAAGTTATCTACCGCATCGGTGCCGGATATCTCAAACGTGTAACCCTTAGGCGACCAGATGGCAAGGCGTTTTCCTGAGCTGTCAGCGATGACCTCCGCCTTGATATCCTGGCCTTGGAAGCGCGTGTTGATGAGCGCGGCCAGCTCCTCGACCGTAGTGACAACACTCGCGGCTCCGGAGAACGTGCCGTCGAACAGGTCAATCGTGTGCGTCGCGCCATTCACTGTAATTGTGAGGGTGTCGTCAGACCCAAACGAAAGCGGCCCGGACATATCCTGATCGCTCACCAGCCCTGTGCTGATGCCTAATAAAGTACCAGCCGTGTCGCCCGCTATGTCGAAAACCGAAACGGCCGATCCGTCCTTTGCGGCGAGTGACATTTGCACAGACCCGCCAACCGTATCCATCGTCGTGTCGGAGAATGACACGTCCAGCCAGCTTCCAGCGCTCTCGCGAATCCTGTTGGCTATCGTTTTCATATCCTCTCCAGCTATGACAGGGACGTCTATGTAATGGCCCGGCGTGCTGATCCTTATCGTCCCAGCGGCGGCGGCTGTCTGAGTGTCTGAAATTTTTTTGCTGATCACCCCGGCTTCGATGCCCAGATCCATCGCGATGCCGCCCGTGTAGTCGGCGTAGCGCGGATCGCCGTAGCCCTTGTCCACGACGCGAAGCGGCTCCCCGGTGAGGGCGTAAACCGCGAAATTTTCGCCGGAGGCGTTTGAATCCCACGCCAGCAGCTTGCCGCCGTACTGCTCGTTGACCTGATTCACTATGGCCTTCGCCACCAGCTCGCCCGTAGGACAGTTATTCTTGCAGACCCGTACCTGGAAGACCTTCTCCCCCACCGTCACCTCTAAGATGGCCGGGATGTTCTCGTCGAAGTCCCCTGTCCCGTCAGAAGGATATACGGGTGGATTAGCGGCATTATTCGGAACCGTAAGCACCGTGCTTATACCCAGCATTTCACCGTAACGGACGGTCGCAGTGGTCGCGGACGTGTCGTATATCGAGAAGGGGGTGCCGTCCTTGGTGCGCAGCACGAGACGCTGTGTGGCCGCTTCCCTGTTGTCTCCGCTGTGGTTGAGGGGGTCTGCGAACGGGTCGCTGCCGTCTGGCTCGTCCGTCTCGACGACCGCCTCGAACCAGTCTCCGCAGACGCCGTTTATGCGCGCGGCAAGCTCTTCGAGTGTGAGATCCGCGTCATCGCTGATCTGGATTTCCGCGTGACGGCTGCCGCTCACTATCTTGATCTGAAGCGGCGGATTGCTTCCCGTAGTATTTCCAAGGACGCTGCCGACGGAGAACTCGGCGCTTGCCACGCTCGTCTCCATGCCCATCAAGGCGGCGAACCCTATGTGCGTGTGATCCGCGTTCATCTGTATGGACTCGGAGCCTATCACGTCCTTCCCGATGACGGTGGCCGCGCTCCCGAAGCCGCTCAGCGTCAAGGGCTTACTCGTCTTTATCTCCAGCCACTGAACCTCAGTGCCGTCCTCGCCGACCTTCTTTTTGACTGTCACAGAAGCGCCGGGGTCAACTGTCTTTAATTCAGTATCAAGATCGGCTGCCACATCAGCAAGAGTTTGTCCTGCTGAGATACCGACCCAGTATTTTTTATAGTCGTACTCGAAGTAAAAACCGCCCTCGCCGGTGACGGTCGCCATGTTTATCCCCGCTGTCTCCAGGGTATACTTTCCGTCCGAGTCTGCCGTGCCGCCGGACGACACGCTGACGCCACCGGAGAAGAGCGGCACAAGGCCGCCTGTTGCGGACACGGTGAACGGATCGCCGTTCACGGACGTGACAACCAGCTCGCCGGACGAGCTAAGTGTCGCGGTTATATCCGTTACTGGCGGTGTGAGGGCAGCAAGATAAGAAGTTATCATGGTTGCGATGGCATTTATATCAGACCCGCTACCGACAGGTACCTCATAGACTTCGCTGCCGCGCCTGATTATGACTGTTCCGCCAGAAGGAGAAACGAATGGAGCGGACGTTTCGTTAATCGCATTGGATGTCACAACATGATTCCCGCCCGCCGCCGCAGACGCCGAAGTCGCTATGCCCGGAGCGAAGATCTCCGTGCCGCCGCCCGCCGTGTCGATGAAGAACTTGTCACCTGGATTCCTGGCTGCTATATCGATCCACGCGTTGCTGCCTTCGGTCTTGAGCGCGGCCCATATCCGTCCGTCCTGAAGGCTGTTCAGCTTGCTGGTTATAGCAGCGAGATCATCGCCAGCTTTGATATCGACGGAATACACCTTGTTGTCCATGAACCGGATCTCTACCTTGCCGTCGGTCGTGGCCGTGCGGCTTGCGTCACCGAACGCCGCGCCCATGACCCCTTCGGCCATCGGGAGCATGTCTGTCTCCTGCCAGCTCGTGAGGCTCACAGGCTCGCCGGTGAGGCTCTTTATCTTGAGGTACTGCACGCCGCGCTGCGCGTCCGTAACGACCGTGGCTTTCAGCAGCTTGCTCGCGTCGCCCATCTCCGTGCTGTTGTTTATGAGGTCGGCTATCTCCTGCAATGAGTAACCGTCGAGCGGCTCGTTCGGGTCACGGAAGCGGTTGTAGTCCCCTGTGTCATCCAGTCCGTTCGTGATCTCGTCCGTCCATTTCTCAGGGATGCGCACCTTTACGGTCCTGAAGCCGATCTGGAACTCCAGTATCTCGTTGCGCCCCTTCCACTCGAAGTCGATAGGCACCTCTATCCCCTTGAGGTAGTTCGTCGTCTCGTCGAGCGGGAACACATCGCGGCCAGTGAGAGACACCTGGCCCGTCTCCTTGCGCGCGAACTCCCAGAACAGCTCGTAACTGCTGCCGTCGTAAACTACCTCGCCGTCAGCGCCGAGTCTGAACGGCGCTACGTCCGTAGTGAGGCCGGAGAAGAGATACCGCCCCTCTATGGTGGAGTTGGCGAAACTCATCATCTCGCTCTTGAGCTGGCGCAGCTCCTCGCCGATGGCATACCTGTCCACGTCCGTCAGCGCCGGGTCACCGGCGTAGATCGTCAGCTCCCTCATGCGCTGGAAGATGTCGCCTATGTCCATCAAGGCGTCGTCCGTGAACTTGAGCCACGACACGGCATCCTGGAGGTTCTTTATGTACTGCTCGCCCTCCGTCATCATCGTCTCGATGCCCATGCCCTTCGTCACGGCGTTCGGGTTGTCCGACGCGGAGGCGTACTTGCGCTGCGTCGACATCTGCTGCTGGATCTTCAGCATGTTGTTCAGGTTGTTGTGCATGTCGTTCAGGAGGAGCGCCTGCATCATGGAGTTCGTAACTCTGTAGCTCATTCCGGTCACCTGCCCTTTACAGTCCGGCTGTGCCCATGCCGTTGATTATCCGATCCAGCATCTCGTCGATAGCCGTCATATAGCGCGATATCGCGCCTACCCCCTGCTGGAAGCGTATTATGTCCATAAGCTCCTCGTCGGTGTTGACCCCCATCACGGAGTCACGCAGCGACCGGATCTGATCGGCGACGCTGCTCTGCGCCTCCAGCGTGTAGTTCGCCGTGTACCCCTGCGCCCCGAGGTCGCCCACCATGAGCCTGAAATACTCGTTGAAATCTGCCGTGCCGGACTCGAAAACCCTCGTGATCTTGAGCTGGGCGAAGCGCAGGGCGTTCGCGCCGGACGCAGCGCCTGACGTATGCCCTGTCCCGTCGCCTGACGCCGCCGCCACGAGGCTCGGATCCTTCACGACCGCGGTGTTCAGGGCAAACCGGCTGAGATCGGACGCGCCGTATCTGGCGCTGATGTGGTCGAAGAACGCCGTGCCGGTCGTGTCCGCGTTAGCGCCTATCCCGTGTCCCGCGTAGTGGACGGCGTTGCCCTCCGTCGCCATCTCGTAGACGATGTCGTCCAGATAGTCCTGTAGCCCCAGTATCATATCGTCACGGCTCTCCAGCATAGCGAAAATCTCGCCGTTCGTGATGTGCGCCTTCACCTGGATCAGCGTCGGGTCATTGCCCGAAAGCGCCCCGTTGTCGTCATAAAGCCTGTTGAGGCCGTGCAGGTTGAGGCGTATGCCGGTGCCGAAGCGGTCCAGCTCGTCCGCCATCCTGTTCACCCACGTAAATGATGGCCCAGTGCCGGTCTTGAATATCCTGGCGTCCTTGAAGCTGTTGCTCTCGGAGAGGTAGTGCTTCCCGTCGTATATGAAATAGGCGTCGTCCACGTACACGTCGCCGGTGCTTCTGTCTATTATCGTGGTAGCAGCATTGGGATCCTCGTTCATCTGCATATAGCTTGTAGCCAGGGTCGTCCCCGCCGCAGGGGCGTCGATCAAGCCCAGCAGGACGGCCGTCGCGATGTTGCCCGTCACTCCGCAGACGTTGCCTGGCAGGACGTTGATCCTGTTCGCCTCGCCGGAGACGTCGCTCGTGAGCGCCAGGTAATACGTCCCGTCCGGCTCCCTCACGACGTTCGCGTGCAGCCACTCCTCTGGCGACGACGGCGCCACGCCAGGCGGGTTCGTGGAGTAGAGCGGGCTGTCGCCGGCGACCAGTTCGCTCTTATAGGCGGCGTTGATCTTGTTGGCTATAGTCTCCAGCGAGTCCTCCGGCACGACGGTTATCTCAACCGCCGGGTTCTTGTTCGCTATGCCCATCTCCTGTGCCAACGTGCCGTTGAAGTCCGTTATCGAGAGCAGATGCCCCCTCATCTCTGAGTTGTTCGCTCCCTCTATCGTGAGCGACCCGTTCGGGTCGACATCTGCGAAAAATGCTGGCTGGCCAGGGGATAATTCCAAGGAATTTATGAAGACTTCTATGTCGGTCAAGGCTAGATTTGCACCTGATACAGTCGTTGGCCCGCTAGAGCCATCGGAAGCCGAAAGCGTCCAATCACTGCCGTCGAACTCCATCTTTATATACGTCTCGAACGCGCCGGCCGCGATCCGAAACTCATACGTTTCGCCGGCAGACGTCCCAGTCTTCACAATCCCGCTAGTATCGTTGTAGCTCTTGCTCTGCACCTGTACGCCCGCGTTACCGACCTGGAGCGAGAACGAGCCGTCTATGCCCAGCGCCTGCGACTTGTCGTATATGTATCCGAGCCGCTGGCCGCCTATCGCCTCGCTCGCCGCGCCTCCTGCCATCCACGTCTGCTGGTCGGCCAGGCGCTCGACGAACAGCTCGTGGACTCCGTCTCTCGCGCACTCTCCGGGAGGGGTCGCGCCGCGCTCTATCACCACAGAGGCCACGCTATAACCGTTCACGACGTGGTCGTACTGATTGTACTCTACCTGTACGTCGTAGTAGCCATAGTTGCCTACCATAGGGACCAGCACCAGGTGGCGCGTGTTGGCCACCTCGCCCTGGCAGTTATACTGCGCCGCGCCCTGCACGAGCAACTTGCCGTTCAGGTCGATCTTGTAATCCCCGTCCATCTCGTCGAGCGCAGGGCTGCCCACCGTCGCTCCCGTGAGCTTGCAGAGCCGTTCCGCCAGCGTATCGCGTTTGTCCATAAGGTCGTTGGGGTTCATGCCGGCGTTCTTGGCCCTCGTTATCTCCCCGCAGAGTTTGGCTATGTCGTCGATGAGGCCGTTGGCCTCCTTGACCATGTCGTATACTTTGTCGTTCAGGACGCTGCGGTATTCGCTGTAATTCTTCCGCATGTTCGCGATGGACTTGATCATGTTCTCCGCTTGCGCGATCATCGTCTCGCGGACCGTGGCCTCCTCCGGGTTCTTGTGGACATCCTCCACGCCCGTCCAGAACGTATCCAGCACGGTCTGGAACGTGCCGTAGTCGAGCGAGCCGACGTAGTATTCCATGTTCGCTATGTTGGCGGCCCTCGTCTCCCAGTACCCCAGCGTCGGGAGCTGCGCGCGGTACTGCGCGTCGAGGAAGATGTCGCGCATCCGGGTGATGGAGGTCACGTCCACCCCCTGGCCGACCCACACGCCACCGTCGTTTATGGCACCGTTCGCGACAGCGTTCACCCTCTGGCGCGCGAACCCCTCCACCCCGGCGTTCGCTATGTTGTGCCCGGCGGTTTCAATCCCCCTGGTGTAGTAGCTCAGGGCCACGCTCCCGGAGGAGAGCCCCGCGAATAAGTTCCCCATGGTCAATGCCCCCCGTCTCTCATCACAGGCCGACTCTGCCGACGCCGTTTATTATCTTGTCGATGACCTGAAAGAGCGTTGATATGTACTGGGACGACTTGTTAAACTGGTTGTTGTACTCCACCAGGCTCAACATCTCCTCGCTGGAGTTGACGCCCATGACGGACTCCCTCCTCGTGTTCACCTGCTCGATTATATAGTCCTGCGTCTCAAGCGAGGACATGGAGCGCGCCCCGAGCGCGCCCAGGCTTGCCTCGAAATCCTTGTAGAGGTTGTTGAAGTCCGCCGTGCCGCCCATGAAGAGTTTCGCCTGCTTGAGCTGGGCCAGAGCCAAGGCGTTCATTCCGTCGCCCGTCGTGTTCCCCTTCCCGTCGCCGGTCGAGGCCGCGACGCGGCTCGTGTTGAATAAAATATCGCTGTCCAGGCGCAGCTCCCCGAACGCGCCGTACTTATTCGTGATTACGCCGAAGAATCCTATGCCCGTCATGCCGGAATAGCCGTCAGTCCCGTAGCCCGCGTAGTGGGAGGCGTTGAACTCCGTAGCCAGCTTGTACATGATGTCGTCGAACGTGTCCGTCTGCCCAAGGAGCGTGTCGTCGCGCAGGTTGAGCATGGCAAATATCTCGCCGCTCCTCAGGTGGTGCCTCGCCAAGATCGTCGTCACATTCGATCCAGGGATGAGGTTCCCGAGAGCGTCCACTTCACCCGCGCCGTTTATAGACAGCCTGACGCCGGTGATCGCCTCCTGCATGGCCTCCGCCGCAGCGATCCCGAGATCAGGGACGTAGCGGGCCTCCTTGAAGGCGTTCGAAACCGACAGGAAGCTCTTGCCGTCGGCTTTAAAATAGGCGTCGTCCACGAACACGTCACCGTCCGTCCTCGTCGTCAAGGCCCCGCTCTCCCTGTCGATCTGGATGTAGCTCGCCACGCCCGTCTGGCTGGGTGTGCCAGGTATGTTTTCAACTAGCCCGAGCCTCATAGCCGGCATCATCTCGCCAGAGCCGGAGCCGCAGACAGAGCCGGGCAGGACGTTGATCCGAGCGGCCTCCCCAGCAACGTCGCTTGTAAGGCAGAGGTAATACCCGCCGCTCCCGTCAAGCTCCACCGAGGCGTGGAGCCACTGGTCGGGCGAGGACGGCGCTGTCTCCGGCGGAACCGTCGTATAAAGGGGCGTCCCGTCGTCTTTGGTCTTCGCCGTGTCGAACTTGTACGCGTTATTTATCTTGTTAGCTATCTGCTGGAGCGTATCTGTCTGCTCCACCTCTATCAGCACGATCGGGTTTTTGTTCGCGAGGCCGCTGGACGCGGCGAGATCCCCTATCGTGTCCGTTATGGAGATTAGGTGGCCAGAGGGAGATGATCCAGGAGATACGCCTGACTCTCCCTCCAGTACTAGGGCATCGTTTTCAACCTTAGCTGAGATATGCCCGTCATATTTGGTGTCGATAAATGATTGAAGGTTACCCACGGTGAGGACACCTCCAGACGGGGACGTCACAATAGGAGGCGTCGCGGGCGTGTTCCCTAGATTGTCGCTGATTTGCCAGTCACTGCCGTCCCACTCGACGGTGATCGTGCTCTCGAAATCGCCGGCGGCTATCCTGAACTGGTATTTCTCAGGCGCTCCGGCACCTGGCGCGCCCAGGACCCTGCCTGGTATCGCGTCCGTGCCGAACGCGTGGCTGTATATCCGCGCGCCGTTCGAGCCGACCTGCAGGGCAAACGACCCGTCGATGCCTACGGAATCGGTAGGCAAGGCGACTGGAAAACGCTCGGAGCCATTGCCAACGATCCAGAAGAGTTCGTCCGCCGTGCGGATCACCTCTAGGGTGTGCGTCCCGTCAAGCGAGCAGACGCCGGCGTCCTTGGCCCGCTGCTCCACTATAGCGCCCGCCACGTCC
>JAISFV010000195.1 GCA_031263445.1 Synergistaceae bacterium
GGGAGTCCGACAGCCAATATTCGAGGCGGGACGCGTCGAAGCTGGCTGTGAGCGGGCGGGCGTCTGCGGCGCTCGCCTCTATCTTGACGAGGGACGCGAAGGGCGGCATCGAGAACTCAGCACGCTCCCTCAGCTCGTCCCTCCAGAAGACCGCCCATCCGGGGCTGCTTGGGCGGTCGGCGACGAGTCCGCGCTGCCACTCCCTGCCAGGGCGTCTCGTCTGCAATAGCACGCGGCGGTCGTCCGTGTTTTTCACCATGTCCCGCCAGCGCGACTCCCAGACTAGCCCAAAGGCCCTGGCCCGCGCGTCGTACTCCTGCGACCGCGCCTCGCCGTCCACGTCTATCCAGCCCACGAGGCCTACGTCCGCCAGGTCACAGAACGACAGCGCCGCCCTCGTGCCGATCACGAGCCCTGGCCCGGGCGCTGCGCGCAAAGGCGCCTTGTCGTCGCCCGTCATCATGAGTATCGGCACAGGGCCCGTCAGCGCGGATCTGGCGAGAGGCAGGAGCGCCTCCAGCCCCGGACGCTTCGCGGTCAGGAGCCTGCCGGAGCAGTTCGGGCAGCTCACGGGGACGCTCTCGTGAGCGCGGCACACTCCGCAGACGAGCCTGCCGGACGGGCCGGGCGAAATCTCCCACCTCATCGCGCCGCCGCACTTCGCGCAACATATTGCGCCGCCGCACTCCTCGCAGAGTATCTCGCCGGCATAGCCCTTCCTGTCGAGGATCCAGAGCGTCCACGAACCTCTGTTTATCGCGGCCTCCGTCTCCCGCACCAAGGGCTCGCTCACGGCGAGGGTGTCTTGGACGCCCTTTACGGACGGAGAGTATGCGAGCCTCATATCCACGAACAGAAAATTCTTCCCACCGCCGCTGCGGGCCTCTGCCTCGGAGGCCGCAGCGCCTCCGGAGGCGCCGAGCATCCTGTAAGCGCGGGACGACGGCATCCTCCCCGCGAGGACGAGCGAAGCGCCCTCGATGCGCGCCCGCTTCGACAGAAGGCTGCGGACGTTGAAGACCGGAGGCCGGAGAGTCCTCCACGCGTTGTTGCTCTCGTCCTCGACTATGATCCTTGCGAGACCAGGCACAGGGGCCACAGCAGCCGCCTGGCCGCCGATCACCACATTACAGGTATCGCCCGATAAGAGCGTGTTCCACGCACGCCACTCGGCTGCGGCCCCGCTCCTCGGATAGAGGAAGGCCCTGCCGCCCATGCGGTCGGCGAATGCCTTGGCAGCGTCGTAGACAGGGAAACAGATCAGAGAGGGGAGGCCGTCAGACAGCAGCTGCGCGCAACGATCAAGGCGAACGGGGTCGCGAGGTTCGTAGAGGAACAGGTCAGGGCGGGCCGCCCCGCCATCCTCAGACATATGCTGAGGTCTTGCCGCGTCTCGCTCAAGCGCATCACCCGCGAGGAAATTGACGGGGAGGAGGGTCTTCATGGCCGTGCCGAACCCGCACAGGTACGTCTCGCTGAACCATCGGATCATCGGCATCATGAATCGCGGGAGGATCGGCTCGCTGTCTATAACGGCGCTTATATCTTTGAGCTCGCCGCCGTAATCGTCTTCGCCTTCGTACCCGCCTAGAACGATACCCACCCTGCCGCCGTTCCCGACTGGGACGCGCACCCTCACGCCCTCGGGGTATTTCCGAGGCGCCAAGTATGTGAGCGCGTTCCACCACGGCCCCGCGAGCGCTACCGAGATCTTTTCCATGCTGTCACTGATCATGGCTGCTGAATTGCCCGTCTCCGGCAACGAACCCAGGCTTCCTGGCCCGCGACTTGCCCCGCAAACCGTACCGTCCTATGCCTCTGTCCTGAGCCGGCCGATCTGGTCGAAGATACCGGCCGCCGTCTCCAGCTTTGTCCCTGATATCAGAGGAGACGGGGCAAGGCCGTATTTTTCCGCGAAGTATACCCTCACCCTGTTCGTATCGGACATGAAGCCTGCGCCGTCCTCCGAGATGTCGTTCGCGACTATGAGGTCGAGGTTTTTGTCCGAAATTTTTTCCACCGCGTTTTCCCCGACGTTCTCCGTCTCAGCCGCAAATCCGGCCAGTATCTGCCCTGGCATCTTTTTTCGCGACAGTTCGAGCGCGATGTCAGGGTTTTGAACCAGATCCAGCGCCAATCCTCCGCTGCCCCTCTTGATCTTTTGCGGGGAGTAGGCGGCGGGCCTGTAGTCTCCGACGGCGGCGGCCTTTATGACGATAGCGGCCTCCGGGAGCCCGCTCAGGCACGCATCCAGCATCTCCAGCGCAGTGACCGTCCGCACGAGCTTTACGCCGGACGGCGCTCGCTCTGCCGAAGGCCCCGAGACGAGCGTCACCGAAGCGCCCCTGTAGCGGGCCTCAGCCGCCAGCGCGTAGCCCATCTTGCCGGTGCTCGGGTTCGATATGAAGCGCACCGGGTCTATGTACTCGTGGGTGGGGCCGGCCGTGATGAGAACTTTTTTACCTGCCATGTCGCGGAGGGGACAGAGGGCGGCCCACGTCTCGTCCAGTATCGCTTCCGTGGACGGCAGCCTCCCCTTGCCCTCATAGCCGCAAGCCAGGTCGCCGGAGTCAGGGTCTACGACGATGGCGCCGCGCAATGCGAGAACCCTGGCGTTTTCCCTCGTGGCCGGGTTCGCCCACATGCGGTCATTCATCGCGGGAAAGAACACCGTCGGCTTCGCGCAGGCAAGCATAGCCGTGCCCAGGAGCGTGTCAGAGGCACCGCAAGCAGCCATGCGCAACACGTTCGCGGTGCAAGGCGCGACGACGAGCGCGTCTGCCCAGTCGGACAGGCTTATGTGCGGTATCCGCCACCCGTTTTCATCTGACGTGAAATCAGCGTCAAGCCACACCCTCCGCTTGGACAGCGTGGACAAGACGAGCGGGGACACGAGACGGCTGGCCGTTTCCGTCAGGATCACTTCCACCTCGCACCCGGACTTGACAAAGGCACGGACGAGCTCCGGCGTCTTGTAGGCCGCAATGCCGCCGCTTATGCCAAGGAGGATTTTCTTATTGCACGCCCACTTCGGATGCATCGCCGTCTGCGCCCTCACGCTGAATGGAGGTTGATTTTACCTTGAGTTTCCCGCTCTCTATCTCCTCTATGGCGTGGGTGATATAGCGCTCGCTGCCTTCTCCGTCGAGCTGACGCCCCTTCTGTTCGCTCAGGAGCCTCGCCCGCGTCGATATGGCCATAGCCAGGGCATATTTGTTCTCTATATCGCTCACCTTGTAAATTTTCTCCAGATCAGTGTAAATCATGCTTGCCCATCCCCTTATTTATTTCTGTATCCCTGCACGAGGGCTATCAGTTCCATCGACGACCTCTCCACGCTGTCGTTTACGATAGTGTGCTCGCACTCCCCGGCGTAGCGCATCTCAAAAGCGGCGTTGCGCAGCCGGAGCAGCATTTGGTCGGGAGTCTCCGTGCCTCGGTCCTCCAGGCGGTTTTCCAGTTCGTCCATCGAGTGGACCGTTATAAAGATCCTGACTGCCTGCGGCATCGCCGCCTTCACCTGGCGCGACCCCTGGACGTCCACCTCCAGCACCATGTCACAGCCCAGGTCGAGACACGTTCTGACGTCAGACCTCCTCGTCCCGTAGTAGTTGCCGTGAACCTCCGCCCACTCGAGGAAAGCGTCATTTTGGATCATGTCAATGAAATCGCCTTTCCCCACGAAGTAGTAGTCCTTCCCCTCAACCTCGTCGGGACGGCGCAGCCGCGTCGTACACGAGACGGAGTAGACGAGATCCGGCACCTCCTTGAAGAGTATCTTCCGGAGCGTACCCTTGCCTGCGCCGGCCGGCCCGGAAAGAATGAACAAGTGTCCATTGCCGCTCATATCGCCCCTCCTATTTCGCAGTATCCTCCCCCCCGCTCTCCTCGAACCTAGCAGAGATGGTCTCAGGCTGAATGGCGGACATTATCACGTGCTTGCTGTCCATGATCAGCACCGCCCGCGTCTTCCGTCCCTGGGTCGCGTCCACCAAAAGCCCGGCTTCCCTCGCCTCGTCCCTCATTCGCCTTATCGGGGCGGACGCCGGGCTGATTATGGCCACGACGCGATCAGCGGCGACCATGTTTCCAAAGCCGATATGAACGAGCCGGTAATCCATAATATCACTCCAGGTTCTGAATTTGTTCTCTGATGCGCTCCAGCGCCGTCTTCGCCTCCACTACCAGCCACCTGACGCCGGCGTCCGCTATCTTCGAGTTCAGCGTGTTCAGCTCCCTGTTCATCTCCTGTACCAGGAAATCGAGCTTCCTGCCTGACGGTTCCGGGGACTCCCCTGCCTCCCTGAACTTCGCCGTGTGGCTTGCCAGGCGCGCGATTTCCTCGGTCACGTCCCAGCGGTCGGCTATGAATACGGCCTCCTGAGCAAAACGCGAATCGTCAGGGGCGGCCGACAGCGAGTCGAGGGCCTTTTTCACGCGCTCCTTCATTGAGGCGAAAGCCGCGTCGCGCGCGATCTCCCACTTGACCGAGATCTCGCCCGCAAGGCGCTCCAATTGGAGCAGATGCTCATCTATGGCTTTCTTTAAATGCCCTCCCTCCGTAACGCGCATCTTCTGCCAGCTCTCCGCACCGCTGCTGAGGAGCGACAGAAGCAGCTCTTCGGTGTCGCCGTCCATCGAAAGCCAGGACCGCTCCTGCGCATCGATCACCCCCGGCAGCCCGAGGAGCGCGCCGAGCGGGATGTCGCGCTCCAGGCCCAGCTCTTCGCACATGCCGGAGAGTTCGCGGTAATACGCGGCCAAGACCTCCTTGCTGAATGAGGCGGTCTGTGCGGACGAGGCCCACGTTATCTCCACGCGCGCCTGAACCTTGCCCCGCCTGAAAAGGGAGCGCAGCTTCTGATGGAACCACGGCTCCCACGAGGCGAGCTCTCTCGGGAAGCGGGCGTATATTTCCTGGTACCTGTGGTTCACGCTCGACAGTTCTAGCGAGATCGTACCCCACTCCCTCTCTATGCGCGAAATCCCGAACCCGGTCATGCTTACGTACATCGAGCATCATCTCGTTTCATCAAGTCTCTCGCATATCCTACGCACAAGCTCGGGCAACCCTTCCGCCGTGAGGGCGCTGACTCGGATCACGTCCTCCCCGCGCGACTCGAACCCTGCCGCGACAAACAGGAGCTCCTCAGAGACCCTGTCGATCTTGTTGAGGACTACAAAGCGCGGGATCTCGTCCGCTCCTATGTCCTTCAGCGTCTCCAGCACCACCTCGAAATTCTCCAATGGTACCTGAGAGGACGCGTCCGTCACGACCAGCAAAAGGTCGGCAGAGGAAGCTTCTTCCAGCGTCGAACGAAAAGCGGCCACCAGTTCAGGGGGCAGTTTTTTTATAAAGCCCACGGTATCCGACATGAGGAAAGGAACCGCAGACGGGCAGCTCACCCTCTTCGTCAAGGTGTCGAGCGTCGAAAAGAGCCTGTCCTCCACCCTTATGGACCCGTCCTTCGTGAGTGACCGCAGGAGCGTGGACTTGCCGCTGTTCGTGTACCCCACCAGTGAGACGAGGCGGGCGCCATCCCTCGCCCTGCGATAGCGGTGCAGATCGCGCCTCTTGCGCACGCCCTGGAGGCTCTTTTCGATGTATTTGACCCGCCGCTCCAGCTTGCGCCTGTGACGCTCAAACTCTGTCTCCCCAGGGCCTCTCGTGCCTATGCCGCCTCCAAGGCGCGACATCTGTCGTCCAAGCCCCTTCAGAGACGGGATCTCGTACCTCAGCCGGGCGAGTTCCACCTGGAGCTTTGCCTCGGCGGTGACAGCTCTGCGCTCGAAAATACGCATGATGGTAAACGCCCTGTCCCAGACCTCCAGCCCGGTCGTTTTTTCGAGGTTGCTCCTCTGCGTGGGGGACAGCGCGTCGTCCACGACCAAGAGGCCAGCCCCCAGATGAGCCGCGAAATCCTTCATCTCAAGGGCCTTGCCCCTGCCGATGAACGTGGACGGATCTGGCGCCCTGCGCTTCTGAACCAGCCTGCCTGCGACGGACACGTCCAGGTTGGATAAGAGCAGCACCAGCTCGTCCAGATCCAGGAAAGCGCTCTCTGCCGCGCCTCCCTGGTCTACCGAGGCCACTATCGCCGTCTTAGACGCCTGTCTCAGTTCTATCGTGGACGGCCCGTCCTTTCGAGCGAGCGGAGCGCCTCCTCCAGCGCGTTTTTGAGCGCCTCACGCCTCTGCTTTTCATCCAAGATGCCGCAGTCCGGGAAGATCGGCGCCCCGAACGTCACCCTGAGCCTGGCGGGGCGCGGGAACCGACAGCGAGGGGGCATCGCCTCGCTCGAACCGCTTATGTAGACGGGCAGAAGAGGCACCCCGGATTTCACGGAGAGAAACGCGGCCCCGCCTTCCAGCGGGAGCAGTTTCCCGTCCTTGCTCCTGGTACCCTCCGGGAACAGCAGGAAACTCTCGCCCAGAACCAGCCTTTCCAGCATGATTTTCATCACCGCGCCCGCCCGCTGGCTGTCCTCGCGCTTTACCGGCAGCGCTCCGAGATTGGATATGAGAAACCTCATCACCGGGTTTTCAAAGAGGGAGTCCTTCGCGAGGTATCGCAAACGCCCGGGGAACACGCCGCCCAAGAGCGGAGGGTCTATATAGCTGGCGTGATTGGAGGCCACGATAAACGTCGTCTTGGGGGTTACGTTCTCCATCCCCTCGACCTTCAGCCCGTTGTAGAGGGTGAAGACCAGCCGGAACAGAGTCTTGACGACCCAGTAGAAGGCGTCGTTCAAAGCCATCTCACGCAAACCTGGCGGCGTGGCCCAGTATGACCGCGACGACATCCTCGAACGACATGCCCGTCGTGTCTAAACATATGGCGTCGCAAGCCGCCTTCAGAGGGGCTATGTCCCTCTTGGAGTCTATCGCGTCGCGCCTGTTGACCATTTCCAGGATCTCCTCGTAATCAGGCGTCTCCCCTCTGTCAAGCCTCTCGTCGTACCTGCGCCTGGCCCTGGCCTCGGGCGAGGCCGTCAGGAAGATCTTAAGGTCCGCGTCGGGGAACACGACCGTCCCCATGTCGCGGCCTTCGGCTACGAGCCCCTCGGACACGCCCTGCCGCTGTATGTC
The DNA here is from genome assembly GCA_031263445.1 of Synergistaceae bacterium. Taxonomy (GTDB): domain Bacteria; phylum Synergistota; class Synergistia; order Synergistales; family Synergistaceae; genus JAIRNC01. The sequence goes on from JAISFV010000195.1 coordinate 7,090, forward strand.
GAGGATCGAACTCCGCAGCTCAGGGACAGCCGAATACAGGGAGACCTCCCTGTCTATCTCCGGGGCTCTGATGGCATTCGTGACGTCTTCCCCGCATACTGTGACCCTGCCGCCGGAAAATGAGAGGTGAAAACTGCGGAGGCGCTCCGTCAATCGCCCTACGTCGTGCGGGGCGATTTCATCCCTGAGCATGAACAGCGTTATCGCCCTGTATATCGCGCCTGTGTCGAGAAAAGGCAGTCCGAGCCGCCTCGCCACCTCCCTGCCGACGCTGCTCTTGCCTGCGCCGGCCGGGCCGTCCAGCACAATGACGGGCTTTCCTGCGCGGGGCGGCATCAGCGCGATTGGTGGTCTTTTACTTCGTCTTCCATCGTAGAGAGAAAGTCTACGAACTCGCCCATGATAGTCTCGATGCTGTCGTCGATGCCGAGGCGTTCCATGCTGTCAGTGGAGATATTGTACTGCATGCCGTCGGCGCCTATGCCCACTCCCAGCATTATGCAGATCGCGTTGCCTACATGGACCAAGTCCACGATGGGCAGGAATTCACTGAGGTTTTCCGGCAGATTCCACGGCGCGTGGTGGTAGGTCGTTATGTACACGTAAGCCTCGGGCAGGTTCCACTGCTCCATGACGAGACCGCCGACCTGGGCGTGGTCAAACCCCAGCACCTGTCGCTCCGCGTCGCAAAACGGGACTCCGTCCTCCTCGACCAGCCGGAGGATTATGCTGTAGCCGAAGCGCACGTAGTCGTTCAGGACGATCTTGCCGACGTCGTGCATCAGGCCGCCCACATACGCCTCCTCCGGGTCGCAGACCTTCAGCTTTTCCGAAAGGTAGCGACAGGACGCGGCGACGCTCTGGGAATGCTTCCACAACTGGCCGCGGTCCAGGGAGTATCCCGAGAAAGTGCTGTCCATGAATTTATATACCGAAGCGGCGAGGACGATGCTCTTTACGGTCTTGAAGCCAAGGTAAGAAATCGCCTCCGATACGCCCGTGACGCGCCTCGACAAACCGTAATAAGCAGAGTTGGCGAGACGCAGGACCCGCACCACGAGCCCCTCGTCCTTGGAGAGCTTATTGCTAACGTCAACCGCGCTGCTCGTCGGGTCGTCCAGCTTGTTCAGCGTTTCAACGACGTACTGCGGCAAAGAGGGTATGTCTTTGACCCGCTTCAAAACGCGCCGCTGTATGAGGTCTCTTGTACGGTCATCTAATCCTTCCATTGACATCCCTCCGAACAACCTTTGCCGCCCGTCATCTACTCTATCACCATTTATACTTCTCCGCCATCGTGGATCATCTTTTTCATTTCTGCGTAATTATACTCGTTAAACGCGCCAACTGGCAACTTCCGGAGCGAAAGATTGCCGATGCCCGTCCGTCTCAGGCTGTAGACCCTGTTGCCCAACGCCTGTGCCATGAGGCGGATCTCCCTCTTGAACCCCTCGCCCAGCACGACGCGGAAGCGTTTCCCCGGCACCCCGTCCAGCGGAGATACTTCCAGCGGACGGACGAGCCGCCCTTCTATAAAAAGGCCGCCCTCCCACGCGTCCACCCCCTCCTGGGCTAAATCCAGGCGCAACGTCACGCTGTATACCCTCCTCACGCCTGAGGAGGGGTGGATGACCTCCTGGGCGAACGCGCCGTCGTTCGTCAGGATTATAAGGCCTTCGCTCTCCTTATCCAGCCTCCCTACCGGGAATACGCCGAGCGCCCTGTAATGCCCGGGCAGGAGGTCGACGACTGTCTCGCCCAGGCGGTCAGAGGCAGCCGACAGGACGCCGCGCGGTTTGTTCATGACTATGTAAACGTGCTTTGCCGGGGCGATGTCGCGCCCGTCCACGCATACCCTCTCGCCCCCGGCCAGAACCCTGCCCATTGACGCCTCCGGCAAGCCGTCGACCGTGACGCGCCCAGCCTTTATCAGGTCATCGGCCTTGCGCCTGGAAGTCACGCCGCACGACGCTATGTATCTGTTGAGACGCGCCGGGAAGCCAATTTTACCCTCACTCATCCTCGTCCTTCCAATCGCCCTCTTCAGGATCCTTCACAAACGTCTCCTGCAGTTCAGCCAGTGTCGGCAAGGACGAGATGGCGTCCAGCCCGAACAGTTCGAGGAATACGTCAGTCGTCCTGTAGAGCAGCGGGTTCCCGACGCTCTTTTTTCGCCCGGCGACGCGCACCAGGCCATGTTTCATAAGTGTGTCTATGACGCGGTCGCAGCGGACGGTCCGTATCTCCTCCATCTCGGAACGCGTTACAGGCTGATTGTAAGCGACGACGGCGAGCGTCTCCAGCGCCGCCTTGCTCAGTCTCACCTGCGTGGCGGCGGATCCCAGGAAATCCGCTACGACTCTGTCGAGATCAGGCGCGGTGGCCATCTGCCAGCCGCCCGACATGCGCAGGAGCGTGACACCCCGCCCCTCGGCGTAACAGGAGGCGAGGCGATCCAACGCCTCCCGGACGTCCTTGGCCGACTGCCCTGTCGCGTTTGCGAGCGCGCCCTCGGAGAGCGGCTGGGGCGCGACGAAAAAAATCGCCTCGATTTGCCGCATGAGGATATCGTAGCCATCAGGCCGCTGCAATCAGGACATCCTCCCATACGCCGTTTTGAGACAGGCTGACCTTACCCAGCCTGGAGAGTTCGAGGAGGGCGAGCAGCGTGACCACGAGCTCGCCGTTCCCGAAGAGCGAGATCAGCCCGCCTAGCGACGTCTCGCTCACATCGCCCAGACACCTCAGAATGTCGCCCATCCGCTGCTCAACCAGGATCTCTTCCGGCACGGCGTCGGGTATGTCCGCCATGAAGACGGACTCGGTCCTGGCCGCGCGGTGCCTGGAACGCTCCTTGATGAGCCGCCACCAGAGGGTGGCAAGGCCATACAGGTCGCCGATATCGAACCACGGCGGCCCGCTCTCGTCCGACACACGGGTGAAGAAGCGTTCACGCGACTCTTTGAGTGACGACAGGACCAGCGCGGCTGCCCTGTAGGGCTTGAATCGCTCCAGCATCTCCTTCAGCCTTTCTTCGTCCGGCTCTTCGTCTCCCAGGGCGTCCGCGTCACAGTCCGCATCATGAGGCTCTCGCCCGTCCTCGCGGTCAGGGCCAGGCATGAGCGAGCGCACCTTGCGAAGCAAAAGGACGCTTGCCAGCGAGAAGAACTCAGCTAGCTCCGACAGCGTGGCTTTTTTCGCGGTGAGCATGTAGGCGACGTACTGAGAAAGCACCTCAGTGAGCTTCACGGAGGAAGCGTCTATCGACCTGCTCTCTACGAGGTGGCAGAGCAGGTCGAGCGGGCCCGAGAAGTCTCCCAGCGTTAGCTGGAATGACTCATTGGCGCCTTGCATTTCAACATCCCGAGGACCCCGTAGACTTCGCTCATCGTGCGCGACGCACAGATGCGGGCCTTTCGTGCACCCTCAATGATGATGTCGTCCAGCTCCGCCGACCGCCCCTCAAAGCGCTTCCGCCTCTCGTGGATCGGTGCCATACGCTCCGCCACGTGGAACATGAGCGCCTTCTTGCAGTCGATGCACCCAATCCCGGCGGTTCTGCAGCCGTCAGCGAGCTCCGCCCGCTGTTCGCCGTCCCCGTTGAAAAACTTGTGGAGGTCCCACACGGGACACTTCTCCGGATCGCCCCTGTCCGTCCTTCTCTCACGGGCGGGATCCGTCATCATCGTGCGGATTTTCTTGTCGAGGACCGGTATCTCGTCCGCGATGTCCAAGGAGTTGCCGTAGGACTTGCTCATCTTACGACCGTCCGTGCCTGGGATCTTGGGGTAGCGAGTCAGCACTATCTCAGGCTCCGGGAAAATCTCGCCACCGTTGCCGTAAAAGTGGTTGAACCTGCGCGCCGTCTCGCGCGACAGCTCCAGGTGCGCGCTCTGATCCTCGCCAACGGGGACCTTGTGAGACTTGTAGACAAGGATGTCGGAGGCCATGAGGACGGGATAACCCAAAAAACCGTATGTCGAGAGATCCTTGTTCTGGAGGTTCAGTATCTGCTCCTTGTACGTGGGGTTCCGCTCCAGCCAGCCTAGCGGCATGATCATGGAAAGAGCCAGGTGCAGCTCGATATGCTCTTTGACGTGGGACTGGACGAATATCGCGCACTTCTCGGGATCCAGCCCGACGGCGAGCCAGTCGAGCAGGACCTCCGACGTGTTGTGCCCGAGCCTCGATGGATCGGCGTAATCCGACATGAGGGCGTGCCAGTCGACTATTGAGTAGTAGCACTCGTGGTCTTCCTGCAGCGCGATCCAGTTCGTCAGCGCGCCGGCCATGTGACCCAGGTGAAGCCTGCCCGTCGGCCTCATTCCACTGAAAACTCTGTACATAATTAACGAACACCTCCGAAAAAGGGAAAATGCGAGCGACGTAATAACCTAATAATATATTAGATGACGAGCGGAGTCCAGTTGCTGTTTTCCAGGAGCACGACATCCAAGGAGGAGACTTCCCTCACAAGACCGCAAAAACTCGGCAGCGACGCCCTCTCCATCTCGCCGTGGTTGACGACGATCATGTGCGTCCGGGTCAATTGGGCGTGAAGGAGGTAGTGATAGCTCACGTCCGCCGTGATGAATACGTCTGCGCCCATGTTTATCGTAGCCTGCAGAAAATCTCCCCCCGCGCCTCCGCAGAGCGCGACCCTCGAAAGCGGGGCTGCATCGTCGCCGTAGGTCAGGAGCGTCGAAAGCCCCCACAGATCCTTGATCCGCCTGGCGATACCGCTCACCGTCATGGGGAGCTCCAGATCACCTATCGCGCCCATGCCCCACGCGCCGTCATGGGGCGACATGATCGGGCGCACGTCCCGCAAGCCAAGCTGGCGGGACAGGATGACATTGACCCCTTCCGGCGACGAATCCCAGTTCGTGTGAGCCGAATAAACGGCGACGCCCTTCATGAGCGCCGACCTGACCATCCTGGCGACTGGCGAGGGCAGGACGACCTTCTTCATGGGCATAAAAATTGCCGGGTGATGCACGACGAGCATCCCGCACCCATGTCCTTTGGCGTCCGACACCGTCCTTTCCGTGGCGTCGAGCGACACGGCGATCCTCTCCACAGGGGCCGCCGGGTCGCCGATCAAAAGCCCGGGGTTGTCCCATTCCTCGCTCCAGGCCAATGGCAGCCTTTCCTCGATTTTAGCCGCGACTTCTCCGACGTTCATTACACAGCCCTCCAGACCTGGACTTTTTAACCGCTTTGACAACGATCCGCGTTATTGTATAATAGATTACCCTGACGTGCTAAACTGTCTAGGATTGTGGAAAAAATTTACGAAATGTTTGTTTCCTTATCAGAGGTGGTAACAAAATGTTCAGCAAATTCACGGGTTCCACTGTGAGCCTCGCGGCAAGGATGGTTTTGTGCTTCGTCCTCGCGACCCTTCCGTTCATAATACTACCATTTGCGTTTGTGTCAAACGGCCTTGCGTCAGCAAGGGCAAACGACACGGGCTACGCGGCTTTCATACGCCTCGGCGGCACCGCCGGCATTAGCAGTTGTCTGCCCGCGCGGCCGGCTCCGGAAGTGACGGCCCCCCCGCACACGCAGATAGGGTACGACGCGTCGGTGCTTCGCGCCGTCAGGGAGATGGGGCTCGTCCTCGATCACTTCGACGCGTGGCTCGAACAGCACCCTGGCTCGTCGCTGGCGCGTATCCGCTTCATGCCGCCCGCCATGCAGAGGAGCGTGGCGTCCACGGCGCTCTTTATCCGAAAGACGAACCCCAAGATCGACGCGAAGACGGCCTGGCGCGAAGCCACGGCGTTCGTCCACTACAGCGCAAAATACGGTGTGCCCTCCGCGCTCTCGACGGCCGTAGCCAAGGCGGAAAGCACATTCGACCCTGACGCGCTCAGCCCTAAGGGCGCATCGGGGGTAATGCAGGTCATGTGGAGGGTTCACAAGGGGTTACTGAATTCGAACGGGATATACGCGGCCTCGGGCACCAACCCGCTCTCCGACCCTGAAAAGGCCATAGCGGCCGGATGCCTCCTGCTCTCTCGGTACCTGAGGGCCTACGGGTCACTCCAGCTCGCCATGAACCGCTACAGCGGAGGCGGCTCGGCGTCGTACCTGCGAAAGGTGAACAGGAACATAGCAAGCATAATGAACCACGAGGCGGAACTGGCGATGGCGGCAAGGTAACGCGTCATTTAATAGTTCCATAGTCTCCTTTACCATGAGTCCCTGGAGTGATATAGTCTGGATAATTAATCTTCACTGGGGGAGGCTGCGGAATATCAATGTCAAAGGCGCGTAGATCGAAGGCTTTCTCTTTGGCCGAAATATTGTCGGTGTGCGTTATACTCGGCATCTTAGCTGGCTGTATGATGCTGGTCTTCGGCGGCGCGGACGATAAAGCCAGGGCGACGAAGATCGCGGCCGACTTAGATTCCATCAAGCAGGCCGCGCTTTCCTACGAAAGCCAGCACAGGACGAGAAACAACGACCCGTTTGAAGGCCTCGTCGATAATGAGAGCGCCTTTACGAACGCCGTCAACAGGATCCTCGAAAACCCCCTGCCCGCTGACCGCCGCGCCACGCTTACCCGGAACAGCGACAACAGGCTAGTCGTAGCCTTTGAGGATTTCGAGGCCGACTCAAGGCTGGCGGGCGCGCTGAACAACTTCGTCGGGCAGCACAGGGATGCCGGTTATGACGGGAAAGCTTCAGGCGGAGACTACACGCTGACGCTGTTGCTGAAATAATCAGGACGGACGGTGCTTGGATGACTTGAAGTTCGCGAGGTTTCTCGCCCTCACTATCTCGTTCAGGTGAAACTGCAGGTAGGGGACGCCTATGAACCAGAGCAAAAACGGCGACGGGGCGAAGGCGCTTGTTTTTGTGCGGATCGTGTCGGCGTCTTCCATCTGAATCGCGTCCGTTATCACCTCCTTCGCCCAAAAGAGCATGTGCCTGTTCACGAGGAAAAATGTCAGGAAAAATCCGGCTGCGGCGCCCGGGAGAATCGGCTCGCGAGGCGACGCCAAAATGCCAAAAAAACCTAAATCCCATCCCGCCGCGTTATAAAGCTCACGGCAGGCAAAGGCTATGAGCGCCACAGACGTGATATAGAGAGCGAAACAGACGTAAAGCGCGCCTCTGCCGTGACGTTCGTCCTGACGCGCCATGCGTTCGAGCGAACCCATCCAACGCGACATCCAGAGCGTCGATTTCAGCCCAAGCGTAAGCGCGTCGGCTATAAAAATACTCAAGGGCGACGCCTGCCTCAGCTCGTCGAAAGCCTCGGACCGGCGCTGTTCGGGGTTTACTCCCTCGCCCTCGCCAGCCTCCGGCTTCGCCATATCCGCCGGTTTGTCCCGCTTCTCGGCGTCGGGGCGGGGCGGGGATTCATCTTCGCTGTCGGCGGGTTTAGGGCCGACCTTGCCCCCGCACATGGGACAGTATCCCAGAGACCAGTCCGGGGCCATCGCGCTTTCGCAGCTCTCGCAATAAAGCTCCCCCTCAGCCATTGCCGGCCTCTCCAGGATCGGCGGGCAGGGGGATTGAGTGATGCCTTATTATCACGTATTCGTTCAGCCATTTCTTGACGGAGAAGTCCCTCATGATCTCGTCCTGTCCCGCGAAACCCGGCATCCCGAGCCCGATGAGCCTGTTTATGTGGTACTGTATGTAAGCCGACCCGAAGGCGAACAGCTTGAGCCACGACGACATCGTCCTGTCGATCATGACCCCGTCTTTGTCCCATGCCTCGACCGCGCGCCTGATGTTCCATCTCAGGGCGAAGAAAAGATAGCAGCGCTGAGGGAGGGCCAGCAGGAAGAAAGAGGCAGCGTACAGCGCCAAAAAGCGCGACGCGAAATTCCAGAGCATAGGATCGCCAGTGAAGTGCCATGCGAAGAAGAGGACGAGCGAGACCGGCAGCAGGGTCTGCACGCAAAATCCCATGCCTGCGCATAAACGCAACCGTCTCTCCTGGAGTCGGTCGCCGCACAGACCGACGAGCGCGGCAGAATTTGACCACAGCCACGAGAACGGGTACAGGCCAGACGTCAGGACGCCAAGCGCCATAAAGAGCTCTACCGGGATGTAGCCCAAGGCAACAGGCTTCTTCGCCGAATTCAGGCGGATCTTGGAAAAAGAGCCACGCGCCAGAGCGAAGCCCCTCCGGATGACAAAGAGAACCGTGGACACCGCAAAGAGCGCGGGCCATAGGAGGGCGTATACGACAAGAGAAATCCCCCTTCTCTTATGCACTACGCTCCGAGCGGGGACTTTGTACATAGTGGGGAACGGAGGCCACGCCCCCCACTCCTCTTTATCTGTAGGGTCATCAGCCCAGTCTGCCGGTACCTCGTGCAGCTTGAAAATAGACGTGCGCTCTTCGGTTTTTCCTAATCCGGTTTCGCTTCCGGGAACATTTTCAGGAATTCTCCCGTCTGGAACGGCTGGAACTCCTTCACGGCCGCCTTCTTTTCTTTCGGCGCCGCTGCCTGCTGCCCCTGGGCCGGCTGTCCTGTCGCCCCCGTGGATTGCTGTGACTGGGGGATTAACTCCGCGAACTTTGACATGAGCGGCTGGACGGGCTGAGCTGCCTGCTCCGCCGGGGGCGGCGTGACGCCAGTAGGCGCTGTCGGGGCTGTAGGCGTCTGAAGCTGCGTGACGCCAGTAGGCGCCGTCGCTGTCTGTTGCGCCGTAGGCGTCAGTTGCGCTGTAGTAGTCGCCACGGGCTGCTG
>JAISFV010000049.1 GCA_031263445.1 Synergistaceae bacterium
CTTCGCCTGGTGTTCCGTGATTCTCTTCGTGCTGCTCGGAGCTGTCAGCTACGGCAGGCTGGGCGTCACGCTGTACCCAGACGTAGTCGCCCCCATGATCGTCGTTCAAACGGTTTACAGCGGCGCCAGCCCTGAGGAGACTGAGGAATTGCTGTCAAAACCGCTGGAGGATGCGCTGGCGGACCTGGAAGGTTTGAAGAGCATAACGAGCTATTCCCAGGACGGCGTATCCATCGTTGGCCTCGAATTTACCGAGGGGCTGGACATAGATCTCAAAACTATCGACGTGGAAAACAAGATCAGAGCGGCCCGAAGCAGCCTTCCGGCAGGAATAGAGGAGCCGGTTCTCTCGAAATTCAGCCTAGCCGGCGAACCGTTCATGGTAATCTCGTTTTCAAGCGACATGCCGGAAACGGAGACCAAGCATATAGTATCCGACAGGATAAAGGCGATAATTTCACGAGTGGACGGCGTAGGGCAAGTTCAAACCGTCGGCGGCCTGGACCGAGAAATACAGGTTCTCTTAGATCCGTCCGCGCTCGCGGAATACGGCATATCCTATCAGGACGTATGCGCGGGCATAGCGGGCAACTCGGCGACAGAACCGGCCGGTTACGTCACGGAGAATGACGACATGATATCCTTGCGTATGATCGGGGCTTTCGAGGGACTCGATGAACTGGCGGACACAGCCATACGCACCGCAAGCGGACACCCTGTCCAGCTCTCCATGATCGGGGAAGTGGCGGACGCGGCCGCAGACAGGAGATCCCTCGCCAGAGCGAACGGGCATCCAGTCGTACAACTCCTCGTAAGCGCCCGCGCCAATGCTGATATCGTGCGCGCCGGGGCTGAGATCAAAGAACGGGTCGACAGGTTCACGTCGGAAATCCCGGAGATCAGGGCAACGTATACCCAGGATGACTCCGACTTCGTCCGAACCTCGGTCAAGAGCGTCATCCAGGCCACATGCATAGGCATAGCGCTGACGGCAGCCGTGATCTACATGTTCATCGGTACGTTCGGCGCCACTTTTATCATCGCCGTCACAATGCCGATAGCCTTTGTCTCGACGTTCTTTCCCATATCGCTTCATGGATACTCCCTCAACTTGATGACGACGCTCGGCCTTGGCTTGTCTATGGGCGTCCTGGTCGACAACGCGATCCTGGTCCTGGAGAATATCCATCGTTTCCGTGACATGGGATACGAGCCTTTCGAGGCGGCGGAGCTCGGGACGTCTGAGATATCCGTTTCCGTCCTGGCCGGAGTTTTGACGAACCTCGGTGTTTTTACGCCGGTAGCGCTAATATCATCCATGGAAGGGCAATTTCTTGCGCCGTTTGCGGTCACGATTCTCTACGCCACCGTCTTCTCTCTTTGGGTGACGCTATCACTCATCCCTTCGATGGCGGCCAGGATGATAGGCAAGAAGGGGACCGTCACCCCGGCGGGGATGGTGCTGGCGGGATGGTGGATGTGGCTCTTTGAGGGTTTTCAGGATCTATTTCTGGGCCTGCTCTCGAAAACATTGAAATATCCTGTCCTTACGCTGGTTTTTTTTGCGGCTCTCACATGCGGCGCCTTCGCTCTGGGTGCGGGGCTGCCAATGGAGCAACTCCCGTCAGCGGATGACGGGATCGTGAGAATTTCCCTGAAATTTTCGAACAACGTTTCGCTCGCGTCAACGACCGACAGGACGATACAGGTCGAAAACTTCATCTACTCGCTTCCGGAGTCACGCTTTTTTGAGTACGTCACCTCGTCCGTCGGGGACACTGAAATGGATCAGTCCCTCTTCAAATCAGGGATAACCGTGCAGATAAAGGATTTTTCGGACAGCCCGGACCGCCCTGAGACAAAGACCGTAGCGGATAAGATCAGAGATTATCTCAAAGAACAGAGCGGCATGGAGTTCTCGGTCATAGTCGGGAGCGATACGTTCGGTCCGGAACCGATAGAAGTTCAGGTAAAAGGCGAAGATTTCTCAATCCTGGGTGATATAGCTGAAAAAATTCGCGAGGAGGGGGCGAAGATACCCGGCGTAGAGGGACTGTCGCTCTCCACGGAGGCAGGACGCTCCGAACTGCGGATAAAACCGGTCCGTTGGAGGCTCGCACAGCTCGGCGCCGATATCTCCGACGTGGCTCAGACTATACGCGGTTATTTAAACGGCAATACCTCGGGAACCTTTCGCGACGGCGGCTCGGAGTTCGATATAAAGGTTCGGATCGATCCAGATAAAACCAAAGACATATACGCCGTCGGACAACTGCCCCTCATGACGAAATTCGGAACCATCGCTCTGGATGAGGTCGCGGACATTGAGTGGGACAGCTCGCCTACCGAAATACGGAGGATTGACAGAGAGCGCACCTTCGAGGTCTTAGGGACCGTAAGGGACATACCGCTCGGAGAAGTCCTGAAGAATTTCGGCGCAATGCTGGACAATATGGAACTCCCTCCGGGATACAGCGCGCGCCTCGCCGGTGAAGCTGACGACATGGAGAAGACCTCTGCCGTGATGTACTCCACAATACTGCTCGCGATAGCAGTGACGTTCCTGATCATCGCCTCTATCCTCGAATCTTTCTCCTACGCGCTGATCATACTCTTCTCTGTCCCAATGTCCGCTGTCGGCGTAGTCCCGCTGATGATGGCCACAGGCGCGAATTTATCGATCTTCGCGATGATAGGGATGATCATGCTGGTCGGCATCGTGGTGAACAACGCCATCGTCGTGGTGGATTACGCCGAGATACTCAGGCGCGACAGCGGATTGCCGCCCGAGCGGGCCATAGAGGAAGCCTGCAAGGTCCGCTTCAAGTCCATCGCTATGGGCGTGAGCACGTCGATCATATCCTTCATGCCGCTCGCCGTCGCCACCGGACGCGGGTCGGAGTTCCGCTGGCCCATCGCGGTCGTGGCAATCGGCGGCCTCATCTCCGGAGGTTTGCTGTCGCTGCTGGCGATTCCAGCTGCGTACAGAATCTACTGGTCGGCGCGGATAAACATAGGCGCGTCACTCCGGCAATTGACACAAAAAAATTAAATTCATGAATCTATCCGGGAGCGATAAAAATGAGACGAATTTCCGCACTCGCAATACTCATACTGGCTGTTTTCAGCGGTAAAGCCCACTCAGGGGAAGAGATATCGCTGGATGCCTTCCTCGGCATGGTACTTTCAAACAACGACGCTCTGATCTCCGCAGCAAATGCGGCAGACGCCTCATACTTCGCGGCCAGATCGTCTATAGCGCGCCAGCGCCCGTCTCTCGGCGCGTCCGCCGCCGGGAGTTATCTCTCTGGCATGGATAATGGCGTCAGAGAGAGCGATATCGGAGGTTTCGAGATAAAATTAGAAATCATTCAGCCGATCGACATATCCGGAAGGTTCGGCATTGAAGAACGCCAGGCCCTCCTGTCCGTCGAAATGAAGCGTGTCGAATTGGAAGACGCGGTAAACAGTCTGCTAGCGGATGCCGAGGAGAGTTACTGGTCCGCGATTTTTGCCATTGAGAATACGGCTCTCCAGGAGGCTGTCCTGCAAAGAAGGATGGAAAACAGGCGGATTACGGAAGGGAAGTATGACAGGGAACTAGTTCCCCGTTTGGACGTCATACGGGCAGATGCGCTCGTGATCGAGGCGGAGGCTTTTGTCGCGCAGGCGGAGGCGGAACGCCTCAACATCCTTGCGGAGATGGCTTCCCTGGCAGGCGGCAGACGGATTCAGCCCATCGGAACACTTTCTGTTCCGTCATTCCAAGAGGATGACTCAGACGACGCGCTTTTCGAACGCCGCCCTGACGTGAAAGCCGCCAGGCTCAGCCTGCTGAGTGCGAGGACAGCCAAAGATTTAGCGGCGCGCGAGATGTCGCCGACGCTCGAAGCGTCGGCAAGCTGGACTCCGTATTCCGATCCGTCAGGCTCTGGTTCCCCGCAGAGGGGGGAGATCGAAACGTCGCTCCGCCTGAGCATTCCCATCCTGGACGGAAGATCCGCAGAATTTCACAGATCTCACGCGTCCGCGATGGTCCAGTCGACAGAAGCGTCCCTCAGACACGTTCAAGAGACGGCCGTCAAGGAGATCGAAATAGCAAGAAACAATCGAGATCTGGCAATTGCCGTCGAGAGAGCAAAAAAGAGCGAAATGGAAAAGACAGACGAGGAACTGCGCATTACGGAGCTGATGTACATGGAGGGCATGGGCGCTCAGACAGATTTGATCAACGCCCAGATAGAAAACAGGAGGGTGCGTACCGAATATCTGAGAGCCGTCAAAGACCTCCACGTCTCCGCCGCCCGCCTCCGCAAAGCCGTCGGCGGTTACGCCGCAAAATTCCCGGCTCGCGGATAGCGCCTCAGGAACCGCCGAGAGATTGGCTCCAGGGGAACGCGCCTCTCCTGACGCTGTCGGCGAAATACACCTCCAGCGCGGGCTCTCCCTATATCCGTGGCCGTTGACCGGCTCGCGGATATAGGGCCGAGCTCGCTCTCTACTAATACGATTTATCGATCAATCCGTCACGTATGCGTCGCGGAAGTACAGGTTGTTGAGCGGGCTGCGGAAGTAACCTGCGGTTCCCTTGCGCATCATGTAAGAGTATGAACGATGGAACAGCGGCAGAATGGGATAGTCCTTCATCATCGTGTCCTCCGCCTTGCGTATCAGTTCCGCCGCGCGCTTCTGGTCGGTGGTGCGCTGTATTTCCACCACGAGCGCGTCGTACTCGGGATTGCTGTAGTTGCTGTAGTTGTTGACGCCATTTGTAACCGTCAGGGGGAGAAACGTCATCGGATGCAGATAGTCGCCGCCCCATCCGTACTGCCCTATCTGATACTTGCCGGCCTGTACGTCGGCATAAAACACCGCCCAGTCGGCCGTTTTGAGGGTGATCTTGATGCCGAGGTTCTTTTCAAGCATCGCCGACAGCGCTTCCACAGTCTTTTTATACGTATCGTTCGTGCTGTAGTAGTACACTATGTCAGGAAAACCTTTCCCATCCGGGTAACCCGCCTCGGCCAGCGCGGCTTTTGCCTCCTTGGCCAGCGCTCCGGGGGCCATCCCGTATGACGAGCGCCCTTCCGTGACATCCACTCCGCCCACCACGTATCCGGGCGCGACCAACGAGTACGCCGGGGAATCGTTTGTACCCAGCACATCCTCGATGAGCGCTCTTCTGTCGATGGCGAGATTGAAGGCCTTCCTCACGAGCGGGTTGTCGAACGGAGGCGCGCTGTTGTTCATCAGATGGAACGTGGTGCCGAAAGCCTTTACTGTTACCAGTTCGTCACTCTCTGCGCGCAGGACGGGGAGGTCGCTCGCCGGCGCCTCCCAAAATCCGTCTATCTCGCGGGCGCGGAAAGCCGTCAGCGCCGTAGACGTGTCGAGGATATAGATGAACGTCAGGCGGTCGAGCTTGACGTTTTTCGCGTCCCAGTAATGCTCGTTCCTCACGAATTCGTAGCTTTCGTTGAAGTTGATCTTGGTCACCTTGAATGGCCCGTTCGAAATGTAAGTCTTGTCCGACAGAGTCCATTTGTCATTGTTCGCTTCCACAGTGGCCTTCTGCACAGGGAAAAATGTGTAGGTCGACAGAAGGCCCAAGAAAAACGGCGTGGGGCTCTTCAACGTGACCGTCAGCGTTTTTTTGTCGACGGCCTTTATGCCCACTCTGTCCTCTCCGATCTTTCCGTCGAAGAACTCCTGCGCCCCCACGACATACGGCAGAAGCTGGTCGGCGTAGAGTGAACCGGTTTTCGGGGTTATGACCCGCAGCCACGAATACCTGAAATCCTCCGCCGTGATCGGAGTGCCGTCGGACCATTTGAGCCCGTCCCGCAGATGGAACGTGTACACGAGCCCGTCGTCGCTAAGTTCCCATTTTTCGGCCTGTCCCGGTATGAGGTTGTTCTGGGCGTCATAGGTCAGAAGCCCCTCGAAGAGGTTGTACAGTATGGCCGACGAGTAAGTCTCGGACGTAATGCCCGGGTCGATGCTGTCTGGTATGCTGTGCAGCGCGAACGTGATATGCTGATCGGCCGCGAATGCCGCACCGCCCGACACGGCAGCCATTACCATTGCCAGCGCCAAAAGCACCGCGGTGACTAAACAATTCCGTTTCTTCAATTGAATCACTCCTTTATTTTTTGTTTTTTGCGCGCATTCAATAAAGATGACATGCCACGTCGTGATCACCGCCCACGGATTTGAGTTCCGGGGATATCTCCTCACAGACCGGCATCCTATATCTGCACCTCGTGTGAAAACGACAGCCGCAGGGAGGATGCATGGGGCTTGGGATATCGCCCTCTATCGCACGCTCCGTCCTGGGGGCTTTTCTGACGGATGGAATCGGTATAGCCTGGAGCAGCCCCTTAGTGTAAGGGTGCATGGGGGAAGCGTATATCTCTGCCGCAGGACACACTTCGACCAGCCTGCCCAAGTACATGACCCCGACGGTGTCCGAGATATACCGCACCATCGAGAGGTCGTGAGCGATAAAGAGATATGTCAGCCCGAGGCGTTCCTGAAAATCCTTCAGCATGTTCACGACCTGCGCCTGTATAGACACGTCCAGCGCCGATATAGGCTCATCGCATATTATGATCTCCGGTTTCATGACAAGCGCCCGTGCTATGCCCACCCGCTGCCTCTGTCCTCCCGAAAATTCGTGCGCGTAGCGGTTCGCGTGGCTGCTGTTCAGCCCCACCCCCTCTAATGCCTCGCGAACCGCGTCGTCCAGATCTCTCCGGCTTCCGGCTATTTTATGTGCGCGCAGCGGTTCCGCTATTATGTCGTGCACTGTCATCCTCGCGTTGAGTGACGAGTACGGATCCTGGAATATCATCTGCATCTTCCTGCGGAGCGGGCGCAGCTCGCGCTCCTTCATGCAGGAACAGTCGACGCCGTCGACAATTATTCGCCCTGAGGTCGGTTCGTATATCCTTATTATCGTTCTCGCGCACGTCGATTTTCCGCATCCGCTCTCTCCCACCAGCCCAAATACGCTGCCGCGCGCAACCGCGAAGCTGACCCCGTCCACCGCGTGGACGACGGAACCTCTCCCACTCGCGGCAGGGAAATGCTTCACAAGATTCGAGACTTCAAGCACAGTATCCTCAGCCATTGCGACCGCCTGCCTTGAACGGGTTGCCTCCGGACGGCGCTTCCGGGGCCAGGAGCCAGCACGACGATCTGCGCTCACCGCCCGCCTCGAACAGAGGCGGGACATACGCGCCGCACAGGTTTCTCGCGTTCTCGCAGCGAGGCGAATACGGACACCCTGCCGGAGGATGCGTCATATCGGGAGGAGAACCTGAAATGGACGAAAGTTTTTGACCTTTATCCGACGCCAGGTTCGGCACTGAGGCGAGCAGTCCCGCCGTATAGGGGTGCATCGGGCGCTCGAAGATGTCGGCTGTCGATCCCTCCTCCATTATCATGCCTCCGTACATCACGATGACGCGCGTACACAATTCCGCTACCACGCCGAGGTCGTGGGTGATGAACATCACGGACATGGCAAGCCGGTCCCGCAGGTTCTCGAGCAAAATCAATATCTGCTCCTGTATGGTCACATCGAGGGCTGTCGTAGGCTCGTCGGCTATCAGTATGTCAGGTTCACAGGCTATGGCCATGGCGATCGTCGCCCTCTGCCTCATGCCGCCGGAGAACTCGTGGGGATATGTGTTGTATCTCGCCTCCGGCTCGGGAATGCTGACCAGTTTCAAGAGTCGCAGCACCTCGGCCTTCACGTCGGAGGCGGACATACCCCGCCTGTGTTCCCTGATCATCTCCTCTATCTGGCCACCTATGGGCATCAACGGATTTAGAGAGGTCATGGGATCCTGGAATACCATTGCGATGCGGTCTCCTCGCACCCGCCGCAGCGACCCTGTCTTCATCTTCGTAAGATCCGATCCGTCGAACAGTATCTCCCCGCCCGTGATAAACCCGTTCGGAGGCAGGAGGCGGAGTATGGACATGGCGGTTACCGTCTTTCCCGAACCGCTCTCGCCAACGATGCCCAGCACTTCTTTATGCCGCAGGTCGAATGAGACGCCGCGAACGGCTTCGACCGATCCATCGTTAGTCTCGAACGCTGTCCGCAAGTTTCGCACCGACAATATCGGGTGGCTTATTTCGCTTTGCGCGTTCATTTTATCTTCTCAGCTTCGGATCCATGGCGTCCCGCAGACCATCCCCGATGAAGTTGAAGCCGAACGTCAGCGCGCATATCAAAAACGCTGGCTCGAAGAGCTGATACGGCGACGAACGCAGCATCCCTAGCGCATCGCTGCACATCGTTCCAAGCGACGCCAGAGGGGCGGGTATTCCCAGGCCTATGAAGCTCAGAAACGCCTCCATGAAGATGGCCTGCGGTATCAGCATCGTCAGCGTCACCAATATGGAACCCATCGCGTTCGGTATGAGATGCCTGGCGAGTATTACGGCTGAGGATGAACCGATTGTCCTCGACGCGAGGACGAAGTCCCTCTGCTTCAATGACAGTATCTCACCCCTGACCACCCGCGCCATATTCACCCAGTAAACCGTTCCGAGCGCCACGATTATACTCGTCATTCCCGCGTCCAGGAACACCATTATGAGAATGACGTAAAGCGTCAGAGGCAGGGTGTTTATAATGTCGACAATGCGCATCATCACAGCATCGATTGACCCTCCGCAGTACGCGGACACGCTGCCGAAGAAAACTCCTATGATGAGATTTGCCAGCGTGGCGGTGAGCGCGACCAAAAGAGAAACGCGAGCGCCGTACATCAGCCGGGCCATCATATCCCTGCCCAGGCTGTCGCTCCCCAGCAGATAGGTCCTGTTCCAGACGAATTGCGTTGGCCCGGAGCGGCGGCCCTCTCCGTCGAGCAGCGCGTAAGGCCGTGAACTGTAATCCATCACAAGTTTTTTGCCGTAGTCGTCGAATGAGATTTTTTTTGCCGACTCGTCAGTCGATACCCTGTTTACAGCTCCATCCAGCCAGCCGCCGTCTCTGAGCTTGATCAGCTTGAGGCCGGGCGTGATGTGATACAGCGCCCCGTTGCGCTCTATGGCCCTGAAAAACGGCGGTATGTTGACGTATTCCAGGTTCTGGCCGTCGTAGGAAAATCGCGTAAAAAAAGGGCCGAAAAACGCAAATAACGACACTATGAGCATCAAGCCCAAGCCAAGGACAGACGTGAATTTGCGCCGGAAGCGGCTCCATACGTCGAGGGCAAATGTGCGGCTCGTTCCCCCGATGAATTCCCTCGCCTCCGAATATGCCGGCAGACGTCCCCAGGGGTCATCCATATCCGGCACGCCGCGTCCCTCAGTCATATTTTATCCTCGGATCTATGAGGCAGTAAAAGATATCCACTATGAACACGATAGCGATGAGGAACGTCGCGTAAAAAATAGTCATGCCCATAATCGTAGTGTAATCACGGTTGGAGATGCTGGACACGAAATGGATGCCGATCCCTGGCATGGCAAATATGCTTTCGACGACGAAAGACCCGGTGAGAAGGTTTGCCATTGTCGGCCCCAACACTGTGATTACAGGTATAAGCGCGTTGCGGAGCGCGTGCCTCGTCACCACGCGAAACTCCGAAATGCCCTTGGAACGCGCTGTGCGAATGTAGTCCTGTCCCATGACCTCAAGCAGGCTGCTTCTCATGAGACGGGCGAGAAAAGCCATGGAATATCCGCCCAGCGCGATCATCGGCAGGATGTACCCCTTCCACGACGAAGCCCCGAGAGTAGGGAGGATTCCAAGACGGTAAGAAAAAATATACATAAGCATTGTGGCCATGACGAACGAAGGTATGGTCACGCCCAAAGTGGCGATCCCCATCACCGCCATGTCCTGCCACCGGCCGTTTTTGAGCGCGGCAGTGATACCGAGCGGAACGGATGTAAGAAGCACGAATACGACAGCCGCGCATCCGAGGCGTCCGGACACCGGAAACCCGCTCGTTATGAAGTCGTTGACGCTCTTGCCCCTGTACTGGTACGACACGCCCAAGTCGCCGCGCATGAGGTCTTCGATATAATGCCGGAGCTGAACGAGGACCGGATCACCCAGATGGTATTTCTCGTTGAGCGCGGCCTCCACAGCAGGAGAAAGCCCCCTGTCCGACGTGAACGGCCCGCCCGGAATCGCGTGCATCATAAGAAACGTCACGCAAATCAACGCCATCATGGTGAGTATGGACATAGCCGTTCTTTTTATGGCGTACATGAGCATACGGCATCAGCACCATCATCTGTAAAATTTATCATATACGGGTAGGATATATGAAAAAATAAGCCATTGTCAAGCCTGGGTTTGACGGCCTCAAAACACAGGCCCGATGCTTGATAACGGTGCTGAATATAGCCACTGCGCTAATTCAAATTGGCATAGGAGTCACTTAAAAAAGCTGAGAAGATCCGGGTACAGCAAATCCTGACCCGCAATATAGCTGTCGTGTCCGTGACCGGCCATAATTTTCAGCGTGGCGTCGGGCAGGGCGGCGGCGAGGTCTGTAAACGTCTCTGGTTTGAAAATGTCGTTTTCTGCCGCGATTACGAGGGCTGGGATGTCTATGCCCTTCACAGCGTCCTGTTCTATGTTTGGCTCCTCCAGCATCAGCTTGAACAGGGGGTCTTTTGTCTCCTCGTAGGTGTCTTTGATAAATTTATAGCTCTCCTCGGTAAAATCGTCAGGTTTCAAGTTTACCCCCAGCAGCGCCATTTTATTCACTGCGCCGCCGTGATTCATCGCGAGGATCAGGCTTATGACAGCGCCGTCACTAAAGCCTATGAGGCCCGCGCGCCCCAGGCCCAGCGCCTCTATGAACCCGTAGATATCCTCGGCCATTGTGTCGTATGAATAATCGCCCGTCTTTTCGCTTTGGCCGTGATTTCTGCTGTCGACGGCGTATAGCGTGAAATCCCTCTCCAGTTTTGCGGACAATTTATCAAAAATATGGTGGTCTTCGCCGTTGCCGTGCAGCAAAATAAGCGGCGGGCCGCTCCCGCTCTTCTCATAAAACAGCACCGTGCCATTCACGTCTATAATCATAGGCTGGCTTCCCTTCCTCTGTGCTTTATTTTATATATGGCTATCCAATTAGCTCATGAAATGTGATTTTGCAGGAAAACGCGCACGCAGTGACAAGCCGAGAGAAAACACCTCCCGACATCCAGCGCCGATTGAACCGATAGCAGAATTCGTCAAGATAACGCTGGAGGTGGAGACCATCAAGCCCATGAAATGTTCCTTCGATAAACGCCTTGACATTCGATATGGCGATGTGCGTCCAGTGGAGGTGTCCGGGCTGCTTCTTCGGGCTGTATTCCTTCTG
>JAISFV010000025.1 GCA_031263445.1 Synergistaceae bacterium
GGTGATCTGCGCGAACACGTGGCAGAAGAATACCAGGGAAACGGATATATTGTCCCGCGTATGCAGGTGTTCATCGACGACGACGCGCTCTATCCCGCCCGATATCCCAACAAGGCGGACGGCATTTTCGCCGAAAATCCGTACAACCAATACCTGATGATTCAAGAGGTCGTTGAAACCGGCTTTGACTGGGACACCGAACAACTCAACGGGAAGCAATGCGTGTTCAAGACCTATGAGGAGAGAATCAAAAACTGGAAAAACCTTGAGGATATCGTCATATCCGGCATGACCGCAGCGGCGGCTGATCAGTCCGAGGCCGTCGCCGAAAAGATCGACCTGGAAAACATGACGGTTGCGCTGCGCGCGGCGCCTGATTATGGCGTAAGGGAACACGGGCGTTACGCCTTTACGAATGTGTTTGAGGAGCTCGACGCTCCAGGAGAATATTACATCGACAAGCACACGGGTATGCTCTACCTATACCCGACGAAGGACATGGAAAACGCTGCGGTCAAGATATCCCGCTTTGACGGGGACTTTATCATCGACGCGAACGGCGCGTCGTACCTTGCCTTTTCCGGGCTGACCTTTGAACTGACCAAAAGGTCGGTGTTCCATGTCACCGGAGGAGAAAGCTGTTCCATTGAGGACTGCACGCTGAAAAACTTCGGGATCAACGGCGTAACGCTGGGCGACTGGGTGATCCCTGTCCGCGATCTCGCGTCCGTCTACGGCACGGAGGATTTCCAGCTTTACCTCGACGATCATACGACGGCCGAAAACGGGATTGGGCATAAAATCACCGGCTGTACGTTTTTGAACACGGGATACGCTGCGGCGGATATCCGGTCCGGCCATTCAGGCTACCGGGAATCCGGCGGCGCGGTGTTTGAAAACAACACGGTGAAGCACTCGGGGCTGATCGGCTCCTGCTATTTTTCCGGGCTTGTGCTGAACGGCTGCGGCATCACAGTGAAGAACAACGCCTTTCTCTTTTGCCGGGGCCAGGCGATAAACGGCAATGTCGTTGACGCCGAGATCGTTTACAACGAGTTCTGTGACAGCCCGTCCGACATGGCCGAGGACACCTGCGCGATTTACATCAACTACCTCTGCCTGAACGACGGGGTAAAGATCAGATATAATTACTTTCACGACATAACGAACCGGGGGCATTACAGCATTGGCTTTGACTACGCCTTCCGCGCCGTGGCCGGGTATGACAACGTCCAGCCTTTCCGGGATTTTTCCTACAACGTTGTCTATAACGCGCCCAGTATTTATTACAATCCCATGAGCCCGATCAGCCCGTCGACCACCGTCAACAAAGTCTTCATCGACTGCGACTATGTGCTCGATTACCCTGACGAGTACATCCGGGATTATTATAACGGCGAGACGGGACGCGAGATTATTGAGACGCTGGACACCCTTCCCCGTTATTACGCAAACGGGCTTTACAAAGACCGCATTTGGCGCGAAAACTATCCCGAGTTATATGAATTTTACGAGTACATGGCGAATGAAAAACAGGATATGCGGCCAGTCATGTCGCAAGTGTACAATAACCTGACCGTCTACCTTGAAAAAAGGATGAGCGGCAGGGCGACGGAGCTGCCGGAGACTGTGTCGGTGGACGTGAAATACGGCAGAGTGGAGAACAATCACTTCCTTTATGCCGATCCTGGCTTTGCTGACGCGCATGGATACGATTTTCAGTTGTCACGGAATGCTGCCGCTGCATACGGCGTCGAATGGCTGGAAATGAGCAAGATCGGCGCGCCGGGCGGGCTTGTGAGGCTTGACCGTCTTTCGAGCCGATATGAAGACCCGCTATGGGGCATTCCCGCCGATAAGGAGATCAGCGTAGAGATCCTAAGCGGCAAGAATGGCAATATGGTATCACTCTGGCGCGAGGTCATGCCCGGCGTCTGGGCCTGGGCTGCTGACGCGGCCCTGAACGGGGAGCTCGCGGCGTCGTTCCCGGTCAAGCCGGGCGGCACCTATACCGCCTTCTATCCCGGCGACGCGGATTATCCGCCGCAATTTATGGGCGGGATAACCGGCGCGGCGCCATCTGCCGGAGTGCTGACCTTTACCGTAGAACCGGAGCATGACCGCTGGGATTACTTCAAGTTTGAGTTGAGGGATTAGGGGGCGGCAGGATAACGTGCTTCCGTGCCGAGGGCAAACACTGCTTTCTCGCAGGGTAGCTTAATTTTCCCGCATTGCTGGCGAGCCAACCCACTATATAAGGTAAGGATCTATTTTTTGCCTGTTTGAGGAGCGGGGGCGCGCTAAATGAAATACTGTCTCAAACCAGTCAGTTGCCGTCTAGCGATTCAGGTACAAGTGGGCTACCTCGCCAGCGGGAGGGCGAGCCACAGGACATTTTCGTTGCCTGATATACGGCGCGACGCGGACGCAAGGGCACTCGCCTCCGTCGTAAAGGCAATCGCTGCGCTCTTGAAATACCCGGTGACGAAGGCCCGGCTCGTCAGGAAAGACCTCTTGGTGCCACTTGATGGCGTGAAAATCCAGGGCGCATGGTATAAAATCTCGCATATAGGGAGCGAGGGGGAAGGATTTTTTGAGCCACAAGAGGGAACGCGTCTCATCGAAAAAGACGGCGAGGCAGATAGGGAGCGCTATCTCGGCATTTTCGATGATCAACGAGGGCGACAGGATAGCGGTCGGCCTGTCCGGCGGGAAGGACAGCGCCTTTCTGCTGTTCGCGCTGCGGCACGTCAGGGACAGAAGCCCTGTAAAGTTCACGATAGAGGCCATAACGCTCGACCCCACAGACGGGAGACGCGACACGTCGCCGCTCGAAAGGTTCACGGAGTCCCTGGGCATCGCCCACAGGATCATCCGCTACCCTGTCTTTGAAATCCTCGAAAAGTCCAAGACTGATTCCCCTTGCAGCCTGTGCGCGAACCTGCGGCGCGGCATCCTGGCGTCGTCGTCGGCCGAAGGCGGGTTCGCCTCCCTTGCACTCGGACACCACAGAGATGACGTGATCGAGACCGTTTTCCTGAACCTCATGTACGAAGGGCGGTTCCGCTCCTTTCACCCGAACGTGCTGATGAGCAGGACGGGCATACGGGTCATCAGGCCGCTGGTTTTCGTGCCAGAGAGCGACATAAGCGAAGAGGCGCAGAAACGGGGCTTTCCCATCGTCAACTTCTGCTGCGGACACGAGTCGTCGTCCATGAGGGCCTACGTGAAGGTGACACTCAGGAGGCTGTCCAGAAAAGCCCCGAACCTTGCCGCCAACGTTTTGCACGCCCTGAAAAACGTCAAAAGCGACGACGCATGGGAGGCGCGATTGAAATAAAAGGGGTATCAGGATAAGATTACAAGGCTGGCGCCACGCAGGGCGGACCGATAAAAACGACACCGGGAGGTATGTACTAAATGGCATTTTTCACCGACGGGATGGAAGCAGCGATAGAGGAGGCAGACTCTGAAATCAGCGGCCTGATCAAAGAGGAGCTTACGAGGCAGAGGACACAGGTGGAGCTGATCGCCTCTGAGAACTTCGTGCCGACCGCGATCCTGGACGCCATGGGATCCGTCCTCACGAACAAGTACGCGGAGGGATACCCGCACAAGAAATACTACGGCGGGTGCGAGTTCGTCGAGCAGATCGAGGAGATCGCGATAGAGCGGGCGAAGGCGCTCTTCGGGGCGGATCACGCGAACGTCCAGCCTCATTCGGGCAGCACCGCGAACCAGGCCGCCTATTTCGCCGTCATGTCGCCAGGGGACACGATGCTCTCCATGCGGCTCGACCACGGCGGACACCTCTCGCACGGACATCCGATCAACTTCACCGGCAAGATGTACAAAATAGCGGCATACGGCGTAAACGAGGAGACCGAGACGATCGATTACGACGATTTGGCTCGCCTCGCGCGCGAAAGCCGCCCCAAGGTCATCGTCGCGGGCGCGAGCGCCTACCCGAGGGCCATAGATTTCAAACGCTTCCGTGAGATAGCCGACGAGACGGGCGCTGTCCTCGTGACGGACATGGCGCACATCGCCGGGCTGGTTGCGGGCGGCGCTCACGAGAACCCAACGCAATACTCGGACTTCGTGACGTCGACCACCCACAAGACGCTGCGCGGCCCGCGAGGCGCGTTCGTCCTGTGCAAGGAGGCTTTCGCCAAGGACCTGGACAAGACCGTGTTCCCCGGCATACAGGGCGGCCCGCTCCTGCCCGCGATAGCGGGCAAGGCCGTCTGCTTCAAGCTGGCGTCAGAGCCGTCGTTCAAAGAATACGCGCGCCAGGTGGTGAAGAACGCCTCCGCGCTCGCCCTTGCCCTCAAGGAGCGAGGGTTCCGCCTCGTCTCGGGCGGGACGGACAATCACATGATGCTGGTAGACCTGCGGCGGAAGGGGCTCACAGGCAAGCTCGCGGAGCGTCTGCTCCATGAGGCGGGGATCACCTCCAATAAAAACGCCATTCCGTTCGACCCGGAGAAGCCGATGACGACGAGCGGCCTCCGTTTCGGCACAGCCGCCGTCACGACGCGCGGAATGGCCGAGGGCGAGATGACAGCCATCGCCGACGCGATAAACGACGTGCTTTCCGCGCCAGATGACGAGGCGGTGCGGCGCACGACGCGCGCGAAGATGGCCGGCCTCTGCCACGCGTTCCCGCTCTACGGGAAACTATGACGGACGGCAAGCGCTGGGCCTTCGACCTGAGCTTCGACGGCTGGACCAAGTTTTTCGCCGGCCAGGGCCAGCCGTCGTACCGCGCCGGCCAGATATGCGCGTGGCTGTGGAAGCGGAGGGTTTTCGACCCCGAGGGCATGACGGACTTCGGCAAGGAGCTGCGGGCCGCCCTCACTGCATCGCTCGACTTCTCCCCGCCCGAGATCGTCCGTTCGGAGCGGGCGAAGGACGGCACGAGAAAATTTCTCCTGGAGATGCGTGACGGCACGCGCGTGGAGACCGCTCTCATAAAGCAGGGCGACAGACTCACGGCTTGCATCTCCACGCAAGCGGGCTGCCCTATCGGCTGCCCGTTCTGCGCCACAGGCACATCGGGCTTCGAGAGGAACCTCACATCGGGCGAGATCGCCTCACAGCTCGCGGTGATGGAGCAATCCGTGGCGAGGGACATACAGAGCGTCGTCCTGATGGGCATGGGCGAGCCGTTCCTGAACACGGAGGCCGTGCTAGACGCCATCAGGGCGCTCAACCACTCCAAGATGCGCGGCCTCGGGGTGCGGCACTTCACTGTCTCAACGGCGGGGATAATACCAGGCATAGAGGCGCTGGCCGCCTCCGGCCTGGGCGTGAGGCTAGCCGTCTCGCTCCACGCGTCCGACGACGAGCTGCGGGACGAGATGATCCCCTGCAACACGTCATATCCGTTGAAAGAGCTAGTGGCGGCGATGAAGGATTATCAGGAAAAAACAGGCGACCGCCTGACGATCGAATACGCGCTCTTCAAGAAGAAGAACGACACGCTGGAACACGCGCGGAAACTGGCAAGGCTGCTGCACGGGATCCACGCCTACATAAACCTCATCCCGGCGAACGACAACCTGAACGGCTACGAGCGCAGCGCCCCGGACGACACGCTACGCTTCCAGAGCGTCCTGAAGTCGGCCGGCTTCGAGACGGAGATCCGCGCCGAACACGGCAGCGACATCAGCGCCGCCTGCGGGCAGTTGAAAGGACGCGAGCCCTCGCCCGAGGTCAAGCCCAGGCCATCCCGGCCTGAAATCAAAAGCCGAAAAGATGAAACGTCAAAACCAGTCCGGGCAACCACCCAGCCTCACCAGAAAGGGCCTGCCCGTCGCGAGTCCGCGCCAAAGGCGAAACAGCGGGGTACAAGGCGACCCGGGAAAAAGGGGCCGCGTTGAAGGAATGATTCGACAGGAGAGGTGTGCTTAAATGAAGTATCTGGAAATCAGGCGGGCCGTGCTTGACGCAATCCTCGAATCGAGAACCCTGGGCTTGATCCACGGCACATCCGGCAACGTGTCGATGCGTTGCGGGGACGAGACGGCAGCGGCCATCACCCCTAGCGGGATCCCCTATGACGGCATGAAACCGGAAGATATATCGGTCGTAGGCATAAGCGGCGGGGAATGGCTGGACGGCCCCTTCAAACCGTCGTCGGAGACGCCCATGCACACGGCGATTTATCGGGCGAGGGCGGATGTCGCAGCGATAGTACACACCCACTCGCTATATGCGACCGTAATGTCCATGAGGCCCTGCCCGCTCGACGCCGCCACGGTGCCTTCCTGCGCCTATTTCCCGATCCAGGTCGTGCCGTTCGCCCTCCCTGGCTCTGCCGAACTCGCCGATCTGGCCTCGCGGGTGATCGGCCTAGGCCACGACGCCATCCTCCTGCGAAACCACGGCCTCATAGCCGTCGGGGCGGACATGGCGTCCGCGCTCGCCTGTGCCGTTTACACCGAGGAGTGCGCCCAGGTCAATTACTACGCGGAGCTGATCGGCTACAAAAATTACATCCCGGAAGAACAGGCTGAAAAAATCCGCGAGGCAGTCAAGGGCGGCAAAGCGGTTTAGCAGGGCGAAAACAGTTAAAAGGGCCGATCCATTCTGATCTCGGTGTCTGATATACTTCACCCGCGTTAAATATTTTTCGGGAGGAATCAAGGATGAAGAGCGTAAAGGGCACCAAGACTGCGGTCAACCTGATGAAGGCTTTCGCGGGAGAGTCTCAGGCGCGGAACCGCTACACGTACTATGCGTCCGTCGCGGGGCGTGAAGGTTTCAAGCAGGTCGAGTTCATATTCACCGAGACGGCTGATCAGGAAAAGGAACACGCCAAACGGCTGTTCCGGTTCATGGACGGCCCCGGCGAAGTCGAAATAACGGCGTCGTTCCCGGCAGGGCCGGAGCGCGGCACCGCCGAGAACCTGAAGGACGCCGCCGCCGGTGAGCACTACGAATATTCCAGCATGTACCCGGAATTCGCCAAGACCGCCGATGATGAGGGCTTCCCCGAGATAGCGGCGGCGATGAGGGCTATCGCGGTCGCCGAGAAATTCCACGAGGAGCGCTACCTCGGCCTCGCGAAAAACATAGCCGAGGGCAAGGTATTCAAGAAGGACACGAAGATCAAGTGGCGTTGCCGCAACTGCGGCTACACGGTAGAAACCGCCGAGGCCCCGAACAAATGCCCAGCCTGCGATCACCCACAAGCCCATTTCGAAATGCTCGCCATCAACTGGTAACGTTAGGCCGATTTATTTTAATTTCTCGGCGTCACGAAGGGGACGGCAGACCGCCGTCCCCCCTCGCGTAAACAGCCGGCTACGAGACTGATTTCCGTCTCAGCAGCGCCGCTGCCGCGAAGGCGGTCAGCGCGAGGAACGCAACGCCGCTCGTGCCGGA
This sequence comes from Synergistaceae bacterium, assembly GCA_031263445.1. Taxonomy (GTDB): domain Bacteria; phylum Synergistota; class Synergistia; order Synergistales; family Synergistaceae; genus JAIRNC01. The sequence goes on from JAISFV010000025.1 coordinate 7,393, forward strand.
ACATCCGCCTCCGCCGGCGCTGCCCGAGACGTTTCCGCTCATGCTGTTGTCACCGGGAGCGTAGTCAGGCTTCCACATGTTGAGCCAGATCGGGTCGAGTATCCTCTCGTCATTTGCGCCGTCAGGCACGATCAGGTAGCCGCCGCTCTCGAACGCCTCCAGTATCCCGTCGTCCAACACGTAGAACGACAGCGAGAGCGTCAGTGACTCCCCTCCCGTCACCTCCAGTATGCCTTTCTCAACGGCTTCGGACGGCTTGAGTATGCCGTTCACCAGACGCGTGTACCAGCCCCTGCGCTCGCCCTCCATTATCTCCTTCTGGATGACGATCTTCGCGAAGATCTCGTCCAAGTGATCCTCCGGACGAGCGAGCATGGCACGGCCCGCGTCCTCCCCGTACAGATCGAATAGGTCGCGGTTCCTCACCTTCACGCGGAACGTGAGCGGCAGAAGCCCCTTCTTGCCTTCCGGAACTATGTCCGATATGTCTATGTCTATGAGCGCCGCGTCCCTCCCGCTCGGCTCGAAGCACTCCGGCAGGACGTAGGCGTCGGGGTTCTCTATCTCGATCAGCGCGTTGCCCAGCCCCTCGATGAGGTGCCAGTCCGCGCCGAGGTCGGTAATGCGCGGCTGGGCGCTGCCCGGCAGGATCGTCTCGTCGCTGGAGACGAGCTGCGCGTTCGCCTCCTCGAACGCCAGCGCCACGTCCTCGCTCACCGCTATCGGAGTGGCCAGCTCGTCGGCTACAGGGATGGACTTCGCAGCGCTCTTTTGCAGAACCGTGCCGTCGGGCAGGGTCTGAGAGGCTGTGAAGGTAATGCCAGCGTCCCCGTGGATGGCGCTGTTGCCGCGCGCGCTCCGCATGGCCGGCTCAATCCGCTCCAAGGCCGTGACTATAGCCCTGTACCGGGACACGATGTCGACGCTGACCAGCGCGGATCCCTCCGCGTCCACCGAGACCGTGAGCGTCGGCGCCGGGTCAGGCGCGGAACCGCCTGCCGTGTCGTAGGCCACGCTCACGTCGAAGCTCCGCCCCGGCGCGACCGTGAGCGGAAATCCGGTTATGTTCAGGGATGCGACGGCACCGGAAATGTCCGGCACGTCAGGCGATACGACCCCGCCGTCTGTCCATTTTGCGTACAGCGTGATGTCGGATGTCACGGTGTCAGTGGCGAAGTTCCATGCGTTTACACAGGTGGCTTCCTTGAACCAGCCAGCGAAAGAATAGCCAGAACGAGTCGGAGGTGTCGGGGCCGTAATTGTCGTTCCAGGGACAGCGTTTACGGCGGCGACCGCGCTGCCGCCCTGAGAATCGAACGTGA
>JAISFV010000048.1 GCA_031263445.1 Synergistaceae bacterium
CATAATCACCGCGGCAATTTTTTGATCTCCTCCTGGTATTTCTTCATCTCATCCGCGACCAGTTTGGTGTAGCGTTTGTACTTATCCTCCGTCCCATGCAAAACGCTCATGTCATATCCGCTGAGGTCTCCGGAATCTGTTTTTTGCTGGGCCAGCATCATATTTTGATCCCACTTTTTTATTATGTCTTTGTCCTCGACGGCAACATTTTGAAACTTAGCGAGCGTCAACAGGCTGAATTTTTGCTCCTCGAGCTGGACAAGGTTATCTTTCATCTTATAATATATTATCATCAGGTAGTGCGCGTTTATCAGGTCTTCCTTAAAAAAAGGCAGCTCGCTATTGGGTATCACGCTCCGATCCTTGTGAGGGCGCAAAAAGTCCTTATAGTCGTAAACTACGTTCGCCGCCCAGACCACCCCGTCCATAAAGTCGCTTTTGTTGAACATCAGTCCGATATAGCCTTCGCTGCGTATTTTGTCCACTATCCTTTTGTTCTTGGGCATGACGCCAGCGAATTCACGCTCTTCTCGCTCCTCGCGCTTTGGCCTCATCTGATCCTCCCCCATGTCTCTTCGTCATTAAACCAGAAATACTATACTACAAGATATCGTTTTTTTAAACAGCGCTCGCTCGACCCATGGTGCATCGCTCGCCACTCCAAACGGATTGTACACAATGGATGTACGCCTGCGCGGCAGCCATTCGGGAAGCTGTTATAATGGAACTTATGGAACCGCTGGCTAGCACTCATAAACGGCATTTTTACGTTTAGGGGGGCTGTCGTTTGGGGGCGGGATGTATCATGATGGAAAACAACGTTAGATTCATATCCGTCAGCAAATCTTCCTACGGGGACAGAAGGACAGCATGACCCTGTCCGTGGCGATGGTGGCGGAACTCGCTTGCTTCATAGAGGTCATCTGTCCAAAGCCGGGGAACATAGGGCCTGGCAAGCCCTATGGACAAATCAACGAGATGTCTCTCCTGGTCTCCGCCATGGGGTTCTCAGAGGCGTTCCGCGACGCGGAGGCGCCGCTGGGCCGTGTCGTGACGCGCGCGGCACAGGCGTCGAAAAACTTAGTGGGCAGGGAGACGAGCCGTGGGACGATACTGCTATTGTCCCCGCTCGTGAAAGCCGCTCACGAGATCCGAAAGAAAAAGGGGCATCTGCTTGCCCCGCGCGCGTCCGACTTCCGCGCCGCCGCCGGGGACATACTTTCCGACATCAAGGACTGGGACGCATCCAGTATCCTCGATATATTCCGCTCCGCTCAAACGACGCCTGGCGGCAGTGAGAACAGCGGCTCGGACGGCATGGACGACGGCTTGCCCTTGGCCGAGTCGATGAAAGGAGCCATGTCGGGCGATTCCGTCGCGAGGGAGTACGCCACGGGGTACGAGATAACGTTCGGGATCACCGTGCCGTGCCTTGAAACGCTCTGGAACAAGGGACACGCCCTGAAGCGCTCGATCCAGCAGACCGCGCTCGTGCTGCTGAGCGAGGTCCCCGACACGGAGATAGCAAGGCATTTCGGAGAGGACGAATCCATAGGGGCTTCCGAGATGGCGGGTCGCGCCGTCATGTCCGGCGGGTATTTCTCCGCTGAGGGCCGGAGGGTCATCAAGGCACTGCGCGCGCACCTGGAGGACCCTGAAAAACCGATGCCGCCCACAGCCACCGCCGACCTCACGGCAGCCGGCGTTTTCGTCTTCCTGGAGCGGACGCTCAGCGCTACGCCGCTCTCAAAACTGCTGGAACGGTGGGACTATATGGAGGAAGGTTAGACGATGATCTCGGCTAGCTCCGATGCGGTCATGCCGCTGATGTACGAGCCCACGTCCACGCCGCTGAGCGCGCGCCTTATGGCCCCGGCCTCGTGCTTTGTGCCTGTCAGGGCCGATTCCATCCCGGACCTGTCGAGCAGGCCGAAGAAATCGCCGAAGATGTGGATCTCTCTGATGACGCCGCGCTCCACGAGCAGCTTCACGCTCACCGTCCCGGAGGCAGTGCGGCACTCCTTCTCCATGTTGTACGCGGGGGACCGTCCGAAGTTCCACTCCCACGTCGAGTACTTTTCGCGGGCGAGACGTTCCGTAGCCGCGATGTCCCCGTCTGTGAGCGCGTATGGCACGACGCCCTGCACACAGCGCACGAAGTAATCGGCCAGTCCGTCGAAGAAGCCCTCGACAGGGACGGGGGAAGGCAAATGATCGGCTACGTTCGTCACGCGCTTGCGGACGGACTTTATGCCTTTGCTCTCTATTTTAGCCCTGCTGGGACGGAGCGCCCCGGCTAAGTGTCCAAAGTCGGCGCTGTAGAGGATGCAGCCGTGATGCATGATGCGGTTTCGCTTCACGGCCTGAGCGTTGCCGCAGAACTTCATGCCGTCTATGGCGAGGTCGTTCCGCCCTTCGAACTCTGCTTTGACCCCGATCTCCGCCAGGTAGCCTATGATCGGCTCTGTGAACTTCCGGTAGTTGTTGAAATCGTCCCCGCCAAGCCCGTGTATGACGGTGAAATTGACGTTGCCTAGGTCGTGGAACACCGCGCCGCCCCCGGATTGACGGCGGACCACGGTGATGCCGTTGGCCGCCACGTAGTCCGCGTCAATCTCCTCCAATGCGTTTTGGTTGCTGCCGATGATTACGGCGGCGGAATTCCTCCAGAGGATAATCACATCCGCATCCATCGCTGTGAGGGCATGTTCCTCCAGCGCTAGGTTGAACGCAGGCTTCAGGCTGCGGTTTATGATCAGCCGCGTCGCCCCCTGAGTTTCATCGTGACCGTCAAACCCCGTCATATGGCTGCGGCCTCCGCGTCGCCGGACATTCCCTAATTCTCGCTCCCTCCGAGGTACGCGTTGATGATCTCACGGTCGCCGAGCAGGTCACGCGAATTGCCTTCGATCGTTATGACGCCTGTCTGCAGCACGTAGGCTCGATCCGAGAGCAACAGTGCTTTCCTCGCGTTCTGCTCGACGATGAGTATCGTCATGCCAAGCGTTTTGTTTATGGCGGCGAGTTCCTTGAAGATTTCGGTTATGATTATCGGCGCCAGACCGAGCGACGGCTCGTCGAGGAGTAATACCCTCGGGCGCGCCATAAGCGCGCGTCCTATCGCTAGCATCTGCTGCTCGCCTCCTGAGAGCGTGCCTGCGTACTGATCCCTGCGCTCCTCAAGGCGGGGGAAGAGGTTGAACACCCGCCGCGTCTGCTCTTTTATCTCACCTTTGTCCTTCAGCGGGAATGCGCCTATCTCAAGGTTCTCCATGACTGTGAGCGGCGCGAAAACCTTCCTGCCCTCCGGGGAGAGGCTGATCCCGGCGGAGACCACCTGAAAGCTCCTCGCGGGCAGGAGTTTCCCGTCGAGCGATATCTCCCCGCCGCCCCTTTTTACGTCCCCCATTATCGCGTTCATCATGGTGGACTTACCGGCACCGTTCGCGCCGATCACGGCCACGATCTCGCCGGGGTAGACGTCGAGGCTCGCGCCCTTGAGCGCCTGGATCGCGCCGTAAGATACGGAGAGGTTCCTGACGGAAAGGAGCGGGCGCTTCTCTTCCATTGGAGTATCGGTCATGATCACTCCTCCTCCCCGAGATACGCCTTCAGCACTTCCGGATGACGCCTGATCTCATCCGGCGTGCCCTCGGCGATTTTTGCCCCGAAGTTCATGCACACGATGTGCGGGCAGATCGACATTATCACGTCCATGTGGTGCTCTATCAGCAGGATCGTGAGGTTGAAGTCACTGTGGATGTTCACGATCAGGTTGTTCAGGTCTACGACCTCGTCGGCGTTCATCCCAGCCGCCGGCTCGTCCAGCAGGAGGAGGGTCGGACGCAGCGCGATCGCCCGCGCTATCTCAAGCCGCCTCTGGAGGCCGTAGGGCAGCGTACCGGCGGACTGCTCCGCCCTGTCGGCCAGTCCTACGCGCTCCAGCAACTCCATGCTCTCCGCGCGCATGGCGCGTTCCATGCCGCGCCAGCGGCCCATGTGCGTCATCGCCTCGAAAAATGTGTACTTGTAGTGCTGCTGAGCCGCAGTGACTACGTTGTCTAGCACGCTCGACCTGGTGAACAGCCGCAGGTTCTGAAACGTGCGGGCGATGCCGCGGGAGATTACCTCGTAAGTCCGCAGGCTGTTGATGTTCTTCCCGTCGAACTCCATCTCGCCGCCAGTCACGCTGTAGACGGCAGTGATCAGGTTGAACACAGTCGTCTTGCCGGCGCCGTTCGGGCCGATCAGCCCTGTCAGCCCGCCTTCCTCCACTTTGAACGACATGTCCCTGACGGCCTGGATACCGCCGAACGACCGGCTGACGTTCTTGAGCTCAAGAAGCGTCTTCGCGTCCGCTGCCAGACCGTTCATCGCCGGTCACCCCCCGTCCCGTGCGTCCCCTGAGGCCTCCTGACCAGCCAGTCGCGCAGCCGCCTTATGTAAGCCGGCGAGAACTCGCTGGTGCCGAGCAGCCCTTCCGGACGGAGGACCATTATCATCACGAGGACCAGCCCGTAGATGAGCATGCGGTACTGCGATATGGGGCGGAATACCTCCGTGACGAGCGTCAGGATGCATGTACCCAAAATGCTGCCGCTCATCGAGCCGAGCCCGCCGAACACCACTATCGAGACTAGCTCGGTGGATTTCGCCATGTCGAACATCACGGGCTGGATGAACCCCATGAACCCACCGAACAGCGCGCCTGAGACCCCGCAGTAAAAGCCGGATATGGCGAGGCTGAAGACCCTGTAGCGCGAGGTGTGGAAGCCAAGCAGCAACGCTGCCGTGTCGTCGTCCCGGCATGCCTTGAACGCGCGGCCGAAGTTGCTGTTGATGATGAAGAACATGGCGACCGCCATGACGAGGGTGACGGCCAGCACCGTCGGGAGCGTCGCGTAGTTCTCGATGCCCGGGAACCCCCTCGCGCCACGCGTCATGCTGTTCCAGTTCTCGATGACCAGCCGTATCGCCTCCCCCAGGCCGAGAGAGGCTATCGTGTAGTAGTCGCCGACGAGCTTGAGCGTCGGGAGGCCTATCAGGTAGGCGAGCAACATGCCCATGAGGCCGCCCCCGATTATCCCCAATAGCCAGTACACCTCGTACTTGACTGTCAGGATGGCGGCTGTGTACGCGCCTATGGCCATGTAGCCGGCGTGTCCCAGGGTGAATATCCCGGTAAAGCCGGTAAACAACGAGACGCCCATCGCCGCGATGCAGTTTATCGCGAGCAGCGTGACGATCCCGCTTGCGTAGCTGCCCAAGGCTACACCTTCTCCCCGACGGACCTGCCGAACAGGCCCGATGGCCGCACGATCAGGGTGGCGATCAACAGGAAGAACACGATCAGGTCGCGGAACTGACTGGAGAGGAAGCCCGTCGTCAGCATCTCGGCCAGGCCGAGTATCAGGCTGCCCACGACAGCGCCAGGGAGCGACCCCAGCCCCCCGATCACGGCGGCGACAAATGCCTTCGTCGTGATGCCGCCGAGCTGCGGGAAGAGCGTGTACCTGGCGGAGAGGAATATCCCGCCGACGGCAGCCAGCATACCCGCCACGAAAAAGACTATCGCTATCAGCCGGTTGACGTTCACCCCCATGAGGCCGGTGACCCGCAGGTTATACGACGCGGCCCTTATGGCGAGCCCCCACTTTGTCTTAGAGAGGAATAACTGCAACGCGACCAGGAAGACGACTGCCGTGACGAGCGACAGGATGTCGAATGCGCTGGTAGTGGCGAACCCGAACACGCTGACGGGGGTCATCGGGATGACCTCAGGCAGAGCCTTGTAGCGCCCGCCGACGGTGACGACGAACAGGTTCTCGATGACTATGCTCATGCCCATCGATGCGATGAGCATGTACAGGGTGACATGGGTGCGCTCCCGTATGGGCCTGTACGCGAACCGCTCCACGAGGACGGCAGACACGCCGGCGCCTGCGAGCGCGCCTGCCGAGGCGACCCATATGTTAGCGTGCGCCATGACGAGGATGTAGTAACAGATATAGCCTCCTATCACAAGGAAACCGCCGTGAGCGAAGTTCGAAAAGAGCAGGATGGAGTAGACAAGAGAATAACCCACTGCTATCAGCGCGTAGACGGAGCCAATCGACAGTCCGTTTATGATCTGCTGAAAAAGGGTGTCCATTGCGTCACCTCAGCTCTGCGGTGCGTATGCCAAAGCTTGCGGGGGGGGGGAATCACCCCCGCAAATGGCGCCTTGGCACTAAACCGCGAAATTTTTATTCCGTTGCTTTATTTCGGCTCCACAGTCATGAAATAGTGCGAGCGAACGTCGTCGCCTATTTTCAGGATGATACCGGGCTTGTTGTGCGGGTTGTGTGTAGCTGGATCCATCGTGAGCGTGAAGTGCTTGAGCTGGAGGCCCTTTGTCTCCTCCAGCGCTTTCGCGACAGCCGTGCCGTCGGTCGAGCCGGCGCGCTTGATCGCGTCCGCCACCCAGTACGTCAGGTCGTAGGCCAGCGTCACGTTGCCGAATTCCTTCGCCTCTTCTTTGAATATCTCCTCATAGCGCTTGAACACAGGAGCCATGTTGGGATCGTCCATGTTGGTGTGCGTGATCCAGTAGGTTCCGATCATGGACTGTCCCGCTATGTCGTTCATGAACTCGCCGTAACCGTCGCCGCCGACGATTTCAAGATCCGTCATGCCGAGTTCTCTGGCCTGCTTGATGATGAGGGCCATGTCCCTGCCGAGCCCCGGGAGGAAGAGGGCGTTGGCACCGCTCTTCTGGACGAGCGCGAGCTGCGCGCGGAAGTCGACGTCCGCTTCACGGTAGCCTTCGTCCACCACGACCTGGCCGCCCATTTCCTTGTAGCTGTTGATGAAGAACTCCCGCAGTCCCTGGGCGTAGTCGGAGCCGACGTTGTAAAGCAGCGCGGCCTTGTCCTTTTTCAGGATGTTCTTGACGAACTCCGCCGCTATCGTCCCCTGGTACGGATCCGTGAAACATATGCGGAACGAGTACGGGCGGACCTTGCCGTTATCGTCGACCGTGACGAGCGGGTTGGTAGTGGCCGTCCCGATCTGAGGCACCTTGCCCCTCTCGACCAGCGGGGCGGTGGCGAGATTGATGCTGCTGGTGTTGGCGCCCATGATCACGCAGACCTTGTCGCTCTCGATCATGCGCCGCACTGCGTTAACGGCGTCCTCCGGCCTGGACTTCGTGTCGTAGATGACGAGTTCGAGCGTACGCCCGAGGACGCCCCCGGCCTTGTTGATTTCGTCTACCGCCATCTTGGCGGCGTTGCTCTCCGCTATGCCGTAAGGGGCGAACTCCCCTGTGATGCCCGCCAGATAGCCGATCTTGACAGGCTCCGCCGCGAACGCGCCGGCGGAGACGATGAGGATGGAAACGAACGCGAGGAACAGTACGAGCTTCTTCATGAGCCTACACACCTCCAGATTTTGAAAATCTCTGAACCACGGATGCCTTTCCCATACCTGCAACACTGTTCGAAATAAGACTATTCCGTGGAATGAGGTAATTCTATTATCAATTGCTCTAAAAGTAAAGGTTTATGTAATAGTACTTTTTACTGTTTTTCATTTCTCCAGTTCGCGGGTCATTTTTTCGAGCCATGCGCGCTCCTCGTCATCGAGATATGGCGAGAGCGCCTCGTATGTCCTTGCGTTGTACGCGTTCAGCCATTCGAGCTCGTCGTCGTGGAGGAGCGACGTGTCGATCAGCTCCGGCTCGAACGGACAGTAGGAGAGCGTCTCGAACCTGAGCCACTCGCCGAACTCGTTCTGGCAGTCCTCAGCGATGACGAGGTTGTCCTCCAGGCGTATCCCGTACTTGCCTTCCTTGTAAACGCCAGGCTCGTTCGCCATCACGTTGCCTGCCTTGAGCGGCAGCCAGCAGAAGGCCCACTCCTTCTTGTAGGATGGCTCCGCTATGAACTGCGGCCCCTCGTGGGCGCAGATGCAGTAGCCTATCCCGTGTCCCGTGCCGTAGCCGTAGTGCATGTGGTTGTTCCACTGGATGCAGCGGGCCACGCTGTCGATGTACGCGCCGTCCGCGCCCTTCCGGAATATCTGGCGCGAGATCGCCATCATCGACTTTAGGACGAGGGTGTAGTCGCGGCGTATGTCCGCGTCGTATTCAGGGCATGGGCCCAGCCTTATCGTGCGCGTTATGTCAGTCGTGCCGCCGTAATAATGGGAAAGCACGTCGATGACCATCACGCCTTCCGGCCTTACGGCCGCAGCGGCCTCCGGCGACGGGCTGTAGTGCGGTTTGGCCCCGTTCGCCATGTAGCCGAACATGGTTGGGAAATTGCCGTTGCAGAGGAAGAGCGGGCTGCGCCTGTGGATCCCCTCCAGCACGCCAGTGAGCTGGTACTCGTCATAGCAAGCTCGCGAAACGTTTTCTTTCAGCAGCTTGAAGAGCCGTACCAGCGCGACGCACTCGATCTTGTTCGTGACCCGCAGATTTTCTATCTCCACCTCGTTCTTGACGGCCTTGAGGTCGTTTATGACATCGAAGCCGCGAACTGCGGCGACGCCCTCTGGGATAGACGACGACAGGAGGCTGTTCGTCCTGTATACGTCGTAGTACACGGACGATCCGGCAGGGATGTTTTTCACCTCCTGCGCCGCCCGGGCTATGTCGAACAGCTCGTACCCTGCGGAGGAAAGGGAAGCCTTGAGCTCCTCCGGGATCATCTGGATTTTGGCGAACAGCTTGACGGAGTCGGGCGTGAAGAGGGCGTGTGACATGAACAGCGGGTTCACTATGTCCTGCCCGCGCATGTTCGTGAGCCAGACCACGCCCTCCATCGTACCGACGATGTAATGGTCAGCGCCGCGCACGGCCATCTCCTTCCGCACTGCGGCGATCTTCTCCTCGCGGCTTCTGCCGGCGTATTTGACAGGGTGGTCGAATATCGGCTTGTACGCCGGCTCGGGGCGGCCGCGCCACGCCCCGTCCATCAGGTCGATGTCGCAGACCATCTTCGCGCCGCTCCTGTCCAGGGCGTTCTCTATAAGCTCTTTCCGGGCTGTGGTCAGGGTGCGCCCGTCGACGCCGAAAACAGGGCTTTTTTTGCCCGCGCCGCTTATCTCCCGGACTGCCTTTTCGATCCACTCCAGGTAGAAATCCGCGCCGACCTTCGTGACGTCGTACAGCTCGGCGCCGTCTACCAGCACCACGGACTTCGCCGTGGCGAAGTAGCGGGCGTCCGTAAAGAACGCGAACTTCCCCTGAGTCACGAGGGCGTATGCCAGCGTACCCTCGAACCCCGAAAGCCAGCGGAGCGTGCGCCAGTAATCGCAGGCAGATTCAGCCAGGTATGCGTCCTCCGTCGTCACCATGTACACGTCTGCCCCTGATTTTTCCATCTGGGCGCGGAGCGCCGCCGCCCGTCCATTCATATCCATGACGGCGCTAGTCTGCCCAGCGGTAGTCGAACAGTTGATATGACTTGGGGTTGTCCGTGGTCAGATCCGACCTGCGCGGTATCGCCGATTTGAAGGCGAACGTAGAGACGAACGGCACGTCCTCCATGAATTTGTCGACGACCTTCTTGTACAGATCCTTGCGCTTCTCAGGGTCTGCCTCGCCGCGTGCGGCCTCTACCATGGCGTCCATCTCAGGGTTTATATAGAAGCTGTCGTTCCCGGCGGTCCCGATGTTGGCGGAGTGGAGCGCGCAGCCCAGGACCTCCTCGATGTCGTATGCGGATCCGACCCAGCCGAGCGGGAAGATCGTACACATCTCGGCGTCGAGCTGAGAGAGGAATGTCGCCCTCTCCATAGGCTCCACCGTAGCCTTGAGGCCGATCTCGTTCAGTACGCCCTGCAGGTAGGTGCCGATCACCGCATATGGGTCAGTGTTGTAGGACTTGATCACCACCGACGCGCCGACCTTGCCGGCCTCCTCGACGAGCGCCTTTGCCTTCGTTATGTCCTGCGGATACGTGACGGACGGCACGAAGTCAGGGTTGGCGGTCATTGCCGCGCCTATGTCGCCGGGGTAGTTGATGATGTGGCCCAGACCGTCCATCGCCACCGTCAGGATGTCCTCCTTGTTTATGGCGTAGGCGACGGCCTTGCGCATCCGCACGTCCGAGAACAGCCCGTCCTTGCAGTACATGTATATCGCCTCGTTGCGGGCGCTGACAAATTCGCCGATGACGACGTTTTTGTTCCCAGAGAGCGTCTTATAGGCTGACCCGGTGATCGGCGTGAGCAAAAGATCCAGCTCACCGGTCTGTATCGCCACGGTGGCAGCGTTCGTGTCGGTGATCCTGTGCAGCTTGATGTCCTTGATCACAGCCTCGCCCTTGAAGTAGTCCTTTTTAGCCTTGTACGTGATGGAGACGTCCGGCTTCCACTCCGTCACGACGTAAGCGCCGGTGCCGATGATTTTGTCTATGGCACTGCCGTACTCGTCGCCGTACTTATCGAAGCCGTGCTTCGACATGATGAGCGAGTTGCTCGTGGAGGCCAGCGTGGAGATGAAAAGGGCGTTCGGCTTCCGCATGAAGATCTTGATGGTGTAGTCGTCCGGTACCTCCATGTGGTCGATGTTGACGTCGAATATCCATGAGAACGCCGGGGCCTTGGCCAGGTAGTCGAACGTGAACTCGACGTCCTTGGCCGTGAACTTGACGCCGTCGCTCCACTTCACGTCCTTGCGGAGGTAGAACACGTACTGCATCCCGTCGGGGGATATCTCCCAGCGCTCCGCCAGGTTCGGGTGGAATTTGCCGTCGAAGTCCTTCAGGATCAGCGTGTCGTAGACCTGGGCCAGCGAGTGGGCCTCGGCCATGCCAATGACCTTCCCGTGGATGAACGAGTTGGCGATCGCCTGATACGCGAAGTTCACCGTGCGGGTCTTGCTGGTCGCTGCGGTGGCAGGGGATGCCAAGAGCATAAAGCAACAGATGAGCGTCAGGATAACGGCGATTGCGGAACGGTTTTTCATAATTCTCTCCTCCATTCGTTATGTGAACCCCGATTGAACTGAATCTTTTTCCTCAGTCATAAAGCAGACAGGCTACGAAATGTCCATCCCCTCTTTCTTTGAGCGTGATTGGCATGGCTGAACACTCAGGGCGGCTGTGGGAACAGCGTTTCGCGAACCGGCAGCCTGGCTCAGGGTTGATCGGGTCCGACACCTCGCCGCGCAGCAGCTTGTCCCTCTGGAAGCGGCCAGGGACAGGCTGCGGGATGGCGGAAAGGAGGGCCTGGGTGTAGGGGTGCTTAGGGTCTCTAAACAGCTCCTTCGACTGGGCCTTCTCAACGCACTGCCCTAGGTACATCACCACGATCTCGTTCGAGATGTGCTTCACTACGGAAAGGTCGTGAGTGATGAACATGTACGTGAGGCCCATCTCCTCCTGCATGTCCATCAGCAGGTTCAGAACCTGGGCCTGTATCGAGACGTCGAGGGCTGAGACGGGCTCGTCGCAGACGATGAACTGCGGTTTGAGCGCGAGCGCGCGCGCGACGCCGATCCTCTGGCGGCGGCCTCCGTCCATCTCGTGCGGGTAGGAGTTTATGAAGCGCTCTGCGAGCCCCACAGTGTTCATCAGCTCTATCACCCTGGCGAGCTGTTCCTTCTTGCCCTTGCAGGCCCCGTTCATGACGAGCGGCTCTGAGATCAGCTCGTACACCGACATGCGAGGGTTGAGGCTTGAGTACGGATCCTGGAAGATTATCTGCATCCTCCTGCGGCATGAGGCCATCTCGTCCTTGCCGCAGTCCAGGATATTCACTCCGTCGTAGTAGATCTCCCCTGATGTCGCCGGCAGTAGCCCCAGGACGAGCCGCCCCAGCGTCGACTTGCCGCAGCCGGATTCGCCTACCACACCCAGTGTCGCGCCCTCCTCGATCTCGATGCTCACCCCGTCAACGGCGTGCAGGAGCCTGTTATGCCCCGCCTTGAAATATTTTTTCAGATCGACCGTCCTCAGTATGCCGCTCACGAGTCAAAGCCCTCCCTGAAGAGATTGCACGATATCCTGTGCCAGCCCCTCTCGTACTGGTACGGGCGCGCGATCCCGCACTCCTCCGTCCGGCTGGGGCAGCGGGGGTGGAACTTGCACCCGGGCGGCAGGCTGCTTGGGTCGGGCATAAGCCCGTCTATCGGGCGGAGCCTCCTCGTGTCCTCCTTCATGTTCGGGATGGCCAGAAACAGCCCGGTGGTGTAAGGATGGTGCGCGCCGTGTCCGAAGATGTCGTTCACCGTCCCGTACTCGACTATCTCGCCAGCGTACATGATGGCCACCTTGTCGCACGTGTTCGCCACGACCCCGAGGTCGTGAGTTATCATGATCATAGACGTACCCAGCTTTGTCCGCAGCTCGTCCATCAGCACCAGCACCTGCGCCTGGATCGTCACGTCGAGCGCGGTGGTCGGCTCGTCCGCGATCAAGAGCAACGGCTCACACGCGAGCGCGATGGCGATCACGATCCGCTGTTTCATCCCCCCGGAGAATTGGTGCGGGTACTCGTGCTTCCTCCCAGGCTGGATGCCGACCAGGCTCAGAAGCTCGTCTACCCGCGCTTCCAGCTCCTCGTGCGCTTTATTCTCCACGTTATGTATCTCCAGCGACTCCAGTATCTGGCTGCCCACGGTCAGGATGGGGTTGAGCGCCGTCATCGGATCCTGGAATATCATCGATATGCAAGCGCCGCGGATGAGGCGCATCTCCTCCTCGCTCTTTTTCAGCAGATCCTGCCCCTTGTAGAGTATCTCCCCGGCCATGACGCGCCCCGTCCGCTCCGGCAGGAGGCGCAGTATGGAGAGGGCTGTCGTGGTCTTGCCAGCACCCGTCTCGCCCACGAGACCTATCGTCTCGCGCTCCGTTATAGAGAAGTCTATGCCGTTTACGGCGCGTACGGTCCCGTCGTCCGTCCGATAAACGGTCTCGAGTCCCCGAATCTCAAGCACAGCCTCGTTCGCGCCCGTTACGCCCTGAGTCTCCATAGCCGCCTCAGTCCTTCAGCTTGGGATCCAGCGCGTCGCGCAACCCGTCGCCCATCAGGTTGAGCGACAGCGCGGTGAGCCCTATGGAAAGGCCGGGGAAGATGACGGTGTACGGGTAATTTATCATGTAGTTCTTAGCCTCGTTGAGCATTGCGCCCCACTCCGGCGTCGGGGGCTGTATCCCCATGCCGAGGAAGCTGATGCCCGCTGCGTTTATTATCATCGTCCCGACCGCCATCGTCGCCTGTACGATGATCGGGCCTATCGCGTTCGGGATGACGTGCTTTATGATTATCCAGAAGTCTGGCGTCCCGCATGCCTTGGCGGCCTCGATATAATCCTGTCCCACCACGGACAGCACGGCCGCCCTGACGATCCGCGTGTAGTGCGGCACGTTCGCTATCATCATGGCGATCAGGACGTTGACCAGGCTCGC
>JAISFV010000058.1 GCA_031263445.1 Synergistaceae bacterium
ATAAGCGCCTGCGTGTACGGGTGCAGGGGGTTGATGTTGAGCTCCTCCGCGTCCGCCACCTCCACTATCGAGCCCAGGTACATGACCCCGATGCGGTCGGAAATATAGCGCACCGTGGACAAGTCATGGGCTATGAACAAATACGTCAGGCCAAGCTCCGACTGCAGCTTCTTCAGGAGATTTATAATCTGCGCCTGAATGGACGCGTCCAGCGCCGAAATGGGCTCGTCGCACACCACAAACTCCGGATTCACCGCGAGCGCCCTGGCAATGCCGGCCCTCTGCCTCATCCCGCCCGAAAACTCGTAGGGGAAGCGGTCGGCGTGCTCGGCGTTCAGGCCCACCATATTGAGAAACTCGCCGACTTTCTCGTCCATCTCCCTCGCGCCGCCCAGCCGGTGGATCCTCATGCCCTCTTTTATTATCTCGCCGATGGTCATGCGCGGGTTCAGGGACGCATAGGGCTGCTGGAAAATCATCTGCACCTCTTTTGTATACTCAAACGATTCCCTTTTGCTCAGCTCCGCGACGGATTTCCCCTTATAGAGTATTTTCCCCGACGTCGGCCTGTATAGCCGCACGAGGAGGCGCCCCAGCGTGCTCTTGCCGCACCCGGACTCGCCGACCAGCCCGAACGTCTCCCCGCGCCTCAGCCCAAAGGACACGCCGTCCACCGCCCGGAGCGCGTCCTTGCCCATCTTAAAGTCTTTTGTCAAGCGCTCGGCGCTGATAAACACTTCGCCGTTGCCCATAGTATCAGAGCTTCCCCCTCTCGATCTTCAAAGGACATTCCGGATCCAGCATCCAGCATCGGCACAGATGCGTCTCGGACAGGGCGGACTCCGGCGGCAGCCGGTCTTTGCAAACCCGCATGGCGTATTCGCACCTGTCCGTGAAAGGGCAGCCTGCGGGCGGGTTCACGAGATCCGGCGGCGTCCCCTCGATCGATTTCAGGGGCTCGTTCTTCCTCCCGCTCTCGCGGGATATGGAATCCAGCAACCCCCTGGTATATGGGTGGGACGAGCGGTAAAAGATGTCGCCTATGGTGCCCGCCTCGACCACCAGCCCCCCGTACATGACGGCCGCGCTCTTCGCGATGTTCGCTACCACGCCCAGGTCATGGGTGATGATTATCAGGGAAGCCCGCTTTTCCCTCTGCATTTCCTTGAGCAGGTCAAGTATCTGCGCCTGGACCGTGACGTCGAGGGCGGTAGTCGGCTCGTCCGCTATCAGCACCTCCGGGGAGCAGGCCATCGCCATGGCGATCACCGCGCGCTGCAGCATCCCGCCCGAAAACTCGTGGGGGAACTGGCTCGCCCTGCGCTCCGGTGAGGGTATCTTCACCCTCCGGAGCAGTTCCGTCGCCCGCTCCCTCGCGTCCTTGGGCGAGAGCCTTTTGCCCCCGGCGCTCCTCCCGTGCCTCAGCAGGACCTCCGCGATCTGGTTGCCGACAGTCATGGAAGGGTTGAGGGCGGTCATGGGATCCTGAAATATCATCCCTATCCTGTTGCCGCGGATGTTCTGCATCTCTTTTTCGGATATTTTGAGCAAATCCGTGCCGTCAAAGAGGATTTCCCCGCTCTTGAATTCCGTGGCGTCCATGTTGTGGATGCGCATGATGCTCAGCGCCGTGACCGACTTCCCGCACCCGGACTCGCCCACGATGGCAAGGGTGTCGCCGTCGCCAAGCTTCAGGTTCACCCCGCGCACGGCCTGCACTTCCCCGAAATACGCATGAAACGACACGCGCAAATCCTTAATCTCAATGATGGCAATCACCTCCTCATCTGCGGGTCCAAAGCGTCCCTGAGCCCGTCGCCCAAAAGGTTGAACGCCAGCATGGAAAGGGCAAAAACGGCGGCGGGCGCAAAGAACAGCCACAAAGAGCCCGGAAACTGGTTCGCGCCCATTTGCAGGAGGTTGCCCCAGCTGGCCTCCGGGATTGAGATCCCAAGCCCCAGGTAGCTCAAATACGCCTCCGCCCCTATCGCCCCAGGGACGCTCATCGTATAGTTCACGAGTATGGGCCCGACGCAGTTGGGTATCAGATGCGTCTTGAGTATCCTCCACTTGCTCGCGCCCAGCACCTGCGCCGCCATCGCGTACTCGTTCTCCCGCAGGGACAGGATCTGGCCTCGCACCAGGCGGGCGAGCCCCGTCCACCCCGTAATGCAGAGCGCTATGAGAAGGGTTCCCACGCTGCCTTTCAGAACGGTCAGCAGCAGTATTATGATTATCATTTGCGGGATGGACACGACGACGTCTATCACGCGCATGAGAAACATATCGACCTTGCCGCCCATGTACCCGGAAATGCCGCCGATTATCACGCCGACCGCAAGATTGATTGTCTCCGCCACAAAGCCGATCGTGAGGGATATCCTGGTTCCGCGGACAAGGCGCGTCAGCACGTCCCGCCCCAAAATATCGGTCCCGAACCAGTGCTCCCCGCTCTGCGCCTCCAGCGCGTGGAGCAAATCCTGCTTTTGATAGTCGGGCAGCAGCATCGGGCCCGCTATGGCGACCAAAACCATGAACGCGATAAACGCCAGCGACGCCATGGCGAAGGAGTTCTGCCTCAGCGTCCTTATGACGCCCTGGGAATATGTCAGCGACGCGCGGTTGATTTTCTGGCTTGATTTGATGTCCTTGGGAATCCTGGTAAAGTCCTTGGCGAAGCCTCCGTTCGCGGACGCTTTTGCGTATTCATTCGCGTATTCATTCGCGTATTCATTTGCGGATGCTTTCATTCCCATTTTATTTGCCCACCTCCGTGTACCTGACGCGCGGATCGATGACGCAGTACAATATGTCAACCGCGAGGGTGCTTGCGACGACAAACATGGAGTAAAAAATGGTCAGGCCCATCGTGAGCGTGTAATCCCTCGCGGTCACGCTGTTCACATAGTATTTGCCCAGCCCCGGAACCGCGAACAGGCTCTCGATGACAAAGGAGCCCGTGCAAATCGACCCAACCATGCGCCCGACCACGGTGACCACGGGAATAAGCGCGTTCCGCGCCTCGTGCTTCCACAGGATCGCGGCGTTCGATATCCCCTTGCTCTTGGCGGTCTTTATGTAGTCCTGCCCGATGACGTCAAGCATGGACGAGCGCATGAGGCGCGTTATGATCGCGACGGAGCCTATCCCCAGGGCGAGCGAGGGCAGAATGGTGTAGCGGAAGCTCTCCCACCTCGAAATGGGGAACAGCTGAAACGACGTGTGGAACACATTTTTCACCCACGACGACAGCCACAGCCCGAACGCGGCCTGAAGCAGCGTCCCTATTATGAAGCTGGGGACGGAAATGCCGATCACCGCGATGACCGACGAGAAGCGATCCCAGCCCTTGTTATGGTGCAGAGCCGCTCCAATGCCCAGCGCTATGCCCAGCGACACCCCGATGAACAGCGCCCGCAGGCCCAAATCCGCCGACACAGGGAAAGCCGTCTTTATAATGTCCGCAACGCTCCTGTTTGAATACGTGATGGAAGTCCCGAAGTTGCCCCGCAATATGTTCGCGATGTAAATGATGTATTGCTCCCACAGGGGCTTATCCAATCCATAGTTGGATTTCAGCGCCGCGAGCACGTCCGCGTCCATATTCGTGTTTTCCCTCGTAAAGGGCGTTCCGGGGATCATGTGCATCAGGAAGAACGTCAGCGTAATTACGGCGAATATAGTTACGACAGCGATGCCGAGCCGCTGCAGTATATACTTCTTCACGTAGCCCACACCTCACACTATTCTCGTTCTGGATTTCGCGCTATTCTTGCTATGGATTTCGCGCTATTCTCGCTATGGATTTCGCCCAAAATCGCCCTGGCGGGCTATTGCCGCCTCCGCAAGCGGAAGCCGTGCAAGAGCGGCCTGCGCCAGCGGAAGCCCGCAGGGCGGGAATGGCCTGCCCGCCCTGCCTCCCTGCCTCCTGCCGCCTTGGCCCGGTCGCGTCCTGCCTAATCGCTGGCAGACGCAAAATACGTATCCAAATACGGGACGACCGCGCGCCTGATAACGCCGCTGACGCGATCCGACACCGCGTAATACTGCGCGGTGTAATACAGCGGGGTAATGCCCTGATCCTCCAGCAGCAGCTTCTCGGATTCGCCCAGCCGCGCGATGCGCTCTCTTTGATCCACCGTGTACACGGCGGATCTGTAAACCGCGTTGAACTCCTCGCTTTTGTACAGATAGTCGGCCGCGTCCGCTTCGCGCTCGTAGCTGCCCAGGAAGTTTGTCGCGTCGTCGTAGTCGGCGCCCCAGCTGACCAGGTACGCGTCATAGTCGCCGCTGCTGTACTTTGTGGATCTGGAGCTCGAATCCAAAGTCTCGACGCTGACTGCGATGCCAAGCTCGTTTTGAAGCAGCTGCTGGAGCGCGCCCGCTATGGACGAGAACTCGTCCGTATTCGCCGTCATAATGGTGAAGCTGATGTCCGCGGCGCCGATTCCCAGCTCGTCTGTCCCCTTCTTCAGCAGTTCCCTGGCTTTTTCGGGATTATACGTGTATTCCAGCGCGCTGCCGACAATGTCGCGGAACGTGGAGTCGGCGCCGGACAGCCCCAGAGGGATGAATCCGTCCGCCACCTTCGACTCGTTCTTCAACACGCCCTTGACAAGGCTGTCGCGGTCAATGGCCGAAGATATGGCCTGCCTTATGTATTTGTTTGAAAGGTACGGATTCGTAAAATTGTACAAGAGATATGCCGTCCGGCCATTGTTGTAGGACAGCGCGCTAAAGCCCGCGGATTCTATGGTAGAGAGCCTTTGGGCGGAGAAATCGACTATGTCGAGCTCGCCGTTTATGAACATGTTCACCTGCGTGCTTTCGTCCGGTATGATATACACGTTTACCTGGTCAACGGCGATATTGTCCCTGTTCCAGTAATACGGGTTCTTCCTGAGGACGACCACATTGTCCGTCTTCCAGGAGTCAACATAGTACGGGCCGTTGCCGAGAGAAGTTTCAGCGGTGGTGCCGTAATTGGCGTCGCCGCCTATGGATGCCACAAAGCCGCGGTCAACGCCGAAGTGCTGGCAGTGGGTGAGGAGCTTCTCAAAGTAGGGCACGGGGTATTCCAGCTCAAACTTGACCGTCTTCTCGTCCACCGCGGCAACGCCCAGAGTGGAAGCGTCCGCCTGCTTGGCGAAAATCGCCCTGGCGTTCTTTATTTCGTAGACGAAGTCCGGAAAGGCCACGTCCGTGGAGCCGTCCACCAGGCGGCCGATCCCGTACACCCAGTCGTCTGCCGTGACGGGGTCGCCGTTGTTCCAGCCGCTGTCCCTCAGGTGAAACGTCCACTCCGTGAAATCCTCGTTGTGCTCGATGCTGTCGGCAAGGCCGTCCGCCAGCTGCTGGTTGTCCCCGAACCTCGTCAGGCTCTCCTGGGTCAGGCCGAATATGTACATGAGCGCGCCGCCCAGCGAGACGGCGGGGTCAAAGCTGGCCGGGTCGGCCGCAATGGCCACGCTGATCGCAAACTCAGCCTTGCTTCCGGCCGCGTCTGCGGGAGAGGCCGTCTCGGCTGCCGCTGTCTCGGCGGCAGCTGTCGCGCCGCCGGCGGCGCCTGTATCGCCGGCGTCGGTATCGCCGGCCGCAGTCGCCGCGCCGGCCGCAACAGTCGTCCCGCTGTCAGTGGCTGCCGCGCCGCCTGTGGTTGCCCCGCCGCCTGTAGCCGTCCCGCAGCCGGCGAGGGCCGCCGCCAGCAACAGCGCTGCGGCGAGAACCCCTGCCAGCGCTTTCTTCCGCCTGCGTATTTTCGTTTTTTTCATATGAGCTCCCTTCTTTCCCATGTCTTTTCTTTATTATGATTCTATTGGATTTATTGACGCGTCAACGGACAATGTGCCGTTTTTGGGGTTTCTGTCCTGCCAGCTCTGGCTGTTCCAGCGCGTCGTCGAAATTTCGCTTGCGTAATCCTCGTAGCTCTCGCCTTCCGGGTGCCGCAGGAACAGCTCTCCAGGCGTTTTGCTGAGACTTTTTCTCTTTCCGTCGTCTGCCCAGAGGGCGTCAAAATCTACCTTTGCCAATATGCGCTCGTTGTATCCCCTGAAAAGGGCGTTTTCCTTCTTGCCGCGTCCAAAAGACAGCAGCGCAAGCTCTTTGGGGTTGCTGTTGTTTGCAAACGCCGGAATCGTGTTCAGCTCTCTCAGATAGCCCCAGATATTGCTGTAATCGACGATGGGCTTTTTAACCGGCCCGACGTTGTGAAAATAGCTGATGTCCCACCTCACAAGCGTCACGAACGCCCTCACGTCGCTGTCGGTGACGTAGTCGCCGAAAATGAAGCGGTTTGTTTCCAGGCGCCTGTCAAGCTTGTCCAAAGATTCATAGAAATCTTCGTATGCCTCGCCATAGGCTTCCGGAGACTGGCAAAAGGCCATGCGATAATGCGAGTTGTTAATGTGGGGGAAGAGCCAGTCGTTAAACTCGTCGATCTCTTTCCTGAACCTCTTCGGGTACAAATCCGGCGCGTTCTTTGCCTGAAAGGGCCTGAACTGCACCTCAAGATAATTTGTGAGCCTGTGGTAGTCGTTGTTGACCACCTTCCTCTCCAGCGCATCCACGAAGCTCGGGGTGGTCGCCCGGCCTTTAAAATCCGGGTTTGCCCGCTTGTAGAACTCGCTCAGGAAATGCACCCCCGTGATTGGATCCCTGTGTCCCGGCTGATTGCCGAAACCGTGGCCGTACCGGTTTGAGCGCCCCGTGAACGATGTGCGCTGATCCCTGATCGCGTCCTGCAGCCCCAAAAGATCCCTCACGATAACCGGCCTGTTCGACCAGTTGCACCCGGTCGCCCAGTAGATGGCGTACCTGTTCGCCTCGGCTTTAAGGCCGCCTTCCCTGTCCCCGAAAGGCTGGATGAAGGCGTTCGGCTGGCGGATAAACGCGCCCCTCTCGTCTATCTCGCTGATCGTCTCGTTGGGCCTGGGATCCACGCCCGCCTCTTTGGCGTACTGCTCCGCCAGTTCGTCCGTGTAGGAATCCAGCGAATCCAGCTCTTCTTCCGCAGTCTGTTCTTTCAACGCTTCTTTCAACGGCAATTCGCAACTGCTCATGCTTAAATCCTCCAATTCTTTATGCGGGCGGCAAATCTTCCGCTCCTGCGCCGCGTTGCGCCGCGCCATGCTGTGCCATTGGCGCGTCATGGCCGCGCCGCGTTGTGTCGCGTTGCGTTGTGCCATGCCATTGGCGCATCATGGTCGCGCCGCATTGTGTCGCGTTGCGCCATGCCATTGGCGCGCATCGTGGCCGCGTGTCATTGGCGCTTGCCTGAATTTGTCTAACGCATAAATCATATATGTTTAATATGTCTTATATGCTAACACAGATATAATGACCGTGTCAATAGGAATTGCAAATAGATTTTGTGACATGCTATACTTGCTATACTCAATATAAAAAATCGTTGATTTTTGGAGGAACGGGTTTTGCGCTTATTCGATATTGCAGGAATTGCAGGAGATGACAATGTTCAGGCGGAGCGCGTCTGCGGCCCT
>JAISFV010000069.1 GCA_031263445.1 Synergistaceae bacterium
GCCAATCTTGGTGAAATATTCCTCGGCTATGGACACGTACATGATCTTACCCTCCTTCTCCAGCTCTTCCATGTACCCCACGTACTCGATTTTCAGCTTCTCATCCTTCAGGTTGATCACTCTCTCCACGAAGAGCAGGAGCGATCGCTTCTCGTCTATGCTCCATCCCCGTTCGGCGAGGCACCCTGCGGCGATCCGCAGGTATTTGTACCTCTGGCGTTCCGCCCTTGTCAGTGCGGCGTGTTTCGCCGCGTAGAGCACGATGTCTATCGGGTTGTCGCTCGTCAGAAGCTCTCCGTCGTCCAGCTCCGACAGCACGAGATTAACGTAATCGTAACCTATGCTCGTGCCATAGTGGCTGTGCGAATAGCGTCTAGGCTCGCCCTTCGGGCGTCTGCCGGCGATTATCGCCACAGCCGCCGGCTCGCGCCTGTAGTGCGCGTACACGAGGCACCTGTAAAAATTCATCCGCTCGGCCAGGCTTCCCCCGCCGGGCGACGACTGGGCCTCCCCGTGGAACAGGACGAACTTACCGGCCCCGCCCTTTTTGAGCGGCACGTCGATGACGAAATCGGCGAAGCGGGGATAACGGTGTTTTTTGGTGTCCGACGTCTGCAGCACGTCGGTGAACTCTTTGTCGAGGAAGACCGGCTCAGCGCCTGTGTCCGCATCCGCGTAAAGCTGGGGCAGCGCCCGCTTGAGCAGCGGGTAGAAATATGCTTTCGCCAGATCCTTCCAAAAGCTGTCCCCGCTGAAACGCCCGTCCTTGCCCTCCTCGCCGCCGGCCCGGCCGGCTCCGTTTTTTTCATCGCATGTGCTGTCAGCAGTCAAATCGTCTCGCCTCGCATTGACGTCATTATATCGCGTTCAGCCTTAAGCTCAAGCGGAGTGCCTCAATGAGCTGAAAGGATGATGTTTTTTCATACCAATCCAACGATAAATCAGCCTTCTCAGAATCGGAACAACGCAACCGCATGTTGCGCCCGACAGGCGTAACAGACAAGCTGATACTCCGCCGCCGTCACGCGCCTGAGCAAAAGTCCTTTATATCCCTTATTGACGACGGCCTGGCCTCGCGGGTCTTGATCCCGCCCCTTATCTCCACGAGGGCCGGCAGCTCCCGTACGCCCAGCTTTTCCTTGATGCGGAGGTTGTGATGGCCGTCTATGGTCACGACCGGCGAGCCGCCGGAATTCGCCCATTCGTCTGCTTCCCTGGCAAGCGCCAGGTGATCGCTGTCTATGCTCGATATCAGGAGAGCCACGGCCCTGTCAGGCTTGAAGAGGACCGATTTGAGGTAGTGCTGGTTCGAGATGTAATCATAGGCCGCCATGGCAGCAGTGGCCCCGTCTCCAACCGCAGTCGCGACCTGGCGGAGAAATTTGTCCCGCACGTCGCCTGCGGCAAACACGCCCTCTGCGGACGTCTCCATCATATCGTCGGTCTTTATCCAGCCCTTGGCGCTCATCTCTACGCCGCAGCCATCGAGGAAGCTGACGTTGGGCTTTGCCCCTACGAATACGAATATGCCTTCGACGGCGATTTCCTTTGTCCGGCCGCTCTTGAGGCTGCGGAGCTTCAAACCGCGCACCATGTCGCCGCCAGTGACCTCGTCCGGCACCCACCCCAGGAGCATTTCGATCTTCGGGTTGGCCTTAGCCCGCTCGACTGCCATGCTGTTGGCGCGGAGAGCTTCCCTGCGATGGAGGATATATACCTTCGAAGCGAACCGGGTGAGGTAATCCGCCTCCTCGACGGCCGTGTTGCCTCCGCCTATCACGGCCACTGCCGCGCCTTGGTACATCGGCCCGTCACAGACGGCGCAATACGTGACCCCGCGCCCTGAGAACTCGTCCTCGCCCTTGAAGCCCGCCTTGTTGTTGGTCGATCCGGCCGCTATGATGACTGCGTCGGCGGATATGTCGCCCTTGTCGGTGCTTATGACCTTGTCGTCGCCAGTGAGGGAGAGCGATCCGACAGTGCATTCGAGGAACTCCGCCCCAAAGCCGGCGGCGTGCTCGCGCATAGCCTCCGCCAGGTCCATGCCGCTTGTCATCTTGATTCCAGGGTAGTTCGTTATCTCGGCGGTGTTGTTTACCTGCCCGCCGTACAGGCCGCCTTCCAAAATCAGCGTGTCCAGGCCGGAACGTCTGCCGTATATTGCCGCCGTCAGGCCTGCCGGGCCTGAGCCTATTATCACGAGCTGTCTCTTCTCCATGGTTTCACCCCGTCTGGTCGTTCGTAATTTAAAGTAATTTCATTTTAAACCAAGCTCGGGGTTTTGAGTAGCAGAAATCTACTGATTCCGCGATGATCGGCAAACCTCCCCGCAAGCTCGAACGACCCCTCGGCGAGGCCCGCCACTTTGTCCGCCTGCCCCGGGCCGCCTGTTTCAAATAGCAGCTCCGCCTGCGGTTTCATGAATGGCGTCAGCTCAAAGAGGAGCATACGGTAAACGTCCAGACCGTCTGCTCCGCCGTCCAGAGCCTCGCGCGGCTCCCAGCGGGCGACCTGTTCTTCCAGGCCCGCGATTTCATTGGCAGGTATATAGGGGGGGTTGGAGACCACGAAGTCGAGCGAGCATGTCGGGATGGATCCCAGGGCGTCGGACGGCCTGTCGCTCCGGATGAAATTTACCCTGTCTAGCACACCGTGAGCCGCCGCGTTTTCTCGGGCGATTTCTATCGCCTCCGCGCTCGAATCCACTGCCCAGCAGACCCATCCGGGGTTTTCGAGGAGGAGGGTTACGGCTATGCAGCCGCTGCCGGCGCACCAGTCCGCAAAGCGCCTTCCGCCGCCCTGCGGCCGGCGCCTCATGCGGTCACAGGCGATTTCTGTCAGTATCTCCGTTTCGGGCCTGGGGATAAGGACTCCTGGCCTCGTCATGAAAACCCTCGAACAGAAGACGGCGTTCCCCAGGACGTAAGCCAAGGGTTCGCCGGAAGCCCGCCTCAGGGCGAGTCCCATGATCGCGTCAAGGCTCTCAGCATCTAAAGGAACCTCGGGGCGCGCGTGGAGGTGAGCCCTCCCGATCCCGGTCACGCCACAGATGATCTGGTCGGCCTCGAAATCAGGCGACGCTACCGCGCCTTGGAGTTTTTTTTTACTATCGAGCGTACAGCCCCCGCGTTCATGCGGCGAAGTGCTTCATCTTCTCCGCCTGATCCGCCAGGGTCAGCGCGTCTATCAGCTCGTAGAGGTCACCCTCGATCACCTGGTCCAGCCGGTGGAGCGTAAGCCCGATTCTGTGGTCAGTGACGCGGTTCTGCGGGAAGTTGTACGTGCGGATGCGCTCCGACCTGTCGCCTGAGCCGACTTGCCCCTTGCGTTCGGCGGCCATCGCGCTCTGCCGCTTGCGGAGCTCGACGTCGTAGAGCTTCGTGCGGAGGAACTGCATCGCCTTGGCCCTGTTCTTGATCTGCGACCGCTCGTCCTGGCAGGTGACGACTACACCGGTCGGGATGTGAGTGATACGGACGGCAGAGTCCGTCATGTTGACATGCTGGCCGCCCGCGCCGCCGGAGCGGTACGTGTCGATCTTCAAGTCCTCCGGCCTGATGTCGACGTCCACGTCCTCGGCCTCCGGCAGGACGGCCACGGTAGCGGCTGACGTGTGAACCCTGCCGCCCGCCTCCGTCACCGGGACCCTCTGGACGCGGTGGACGCCGCTCTCGAACTTCAGCCTGCTGAACGCCCCCGCAGCCTCTATGCGGAACACTATCTCCTTGTAGCCGCCGATCCCGGTCTCGTTCGCGTCCAGTATCTCTACCTTCCACCTCTCCCGCTCGGCGAAGCGGGTGTACATACGGAAGAGGTCGGCAGCGAACAGAGCCGCTTCTTCGCCGCCCGTCCCGCCGCGTATCTCTATCACTACGTTCTTGTCATCGTCCCTGTCCTTCGGGAGGAGCAGGACGTGAATATCCCGTTCGAGGGCGTCGAGGCACCCTTCGAGCGACAGGAGCTCCTCTTTCCCCAGGGCGCGCATCTCCTCGTCCGCCTCCGAGGCGATTATCTGCTTCGACTCCTCGATCTCCCTGGTCACCCTCTTGTATGAGTTGAAGGCCGTTATTATCGGTTCGAGCTCGACGTGTTTTTTGCCCAGCGCCTGCATCTCGGCGGGGTTCGAGGCGATGTCCGGCGCTGACATGCGGGACTCGACGTCTTTATAGGTCCGCTCGACCTCCTCGAGTTTGTTCCAAAGATCCACGTTGCTTCACCTCGTCAAATTCATCATCTGTTTTTTCGTCCATGCCAGTAAGCACCGCCTGCGGGTCGAGCGCTATTTCCAGAGACCGTATCGCGACCTCTATCATGGAGGCGTCCGGCTCCCGCGTCGTGAGGTATTGCAAGGAGAGCGCCGGCATTATCAGGTATTTCCCCCACGTGTCGGACTTCGAAGCGCCCTTTATGACCTCGTATGAGACGCCGATCACGAGCGGGAGGAGCAGCACCCTGGCTGCGGCGCGATACCAGAGCGGCCCGTCCCCGAAGAAGGAGAACATGAGTATGCTCACCGCCACCACCACCAGCAGGAAGGACGTCCCGCATCGGCGGTGAATCCGCGAACACGACGCCACATCCTTCTGGGAGAGCGTCATGCCATTTTCGTAGGCGTTGATCGTCTTGTGTTCCGCGCCATGATAGGAGAACACGCGCCTTATGTCCTTCCAAACGCCTATGGCCGCTATGTAGGCCACGAAAACGGCACAGCGTATAAGCCCCTCCGCTAGGTTTTTGACTACAAACGACGCGCCCTGCTCTGGCACAGCATAGTCGGATAGCCAGACCGGGAGGGCTATGAAAAGCCCCGCCACCATCAGTATGGCTATGGCTATGGAGACCGCCGTTTCAAGGATCGAAAAACCCTCTTCCTCCCCGAGGGCGCGCTCGGCGGAGATGGAAAGGGCCTTCATCCCGATCCTCATCATGTCCGCCATGGACGCGAAGCCGCGTATGACCGGCCACTTCCACGCGCCTCTCTTCAGCCACTCGGAACCCAACCACGCCTTGCTCCATAATTTTCCGTCTGGCTCGCGCACGACAAGCCCCCAGTGCTCAGGACCCTTCATCAGGACGCCCTCGATCACGGCCTGGCCGCCCACCGGTATCCTCCGCGACTCCTCGATCCAGAGCGACAGCATCCCTGCCAGGACCTGAATGCCGTTTTTTGAAATGCTTCTGTTTTTGACGCCCATATCAGTCATCAATCTCCGACAAAATCTCCTCCATGCTCGAAAATAGCCTCCCGCAGCCCTCGGCCTCCCTGCATCGCCCTTCGGTCAGACAGGGCGGGCCAGCAGGGTCGAAAAGCTCCCTTGCCGCTTCCAGCGACAACGCGAGCATCTTACCAGCCAGGCCCCTGATTTCCCACTGCGCCCTGCGGCAGAGCCGCAGGGAGAAGAAATGGTGCAGCTCGCGCGCGTTCATGGTCAGAATCAGGCTCGTATGCGCGCCGTGAGGGAGGATGAACCGCGCGTCCTCCTTCGGGATCCCGAGCGAGATAAGGCGCTCATACGCTTCCGCGGCTGATCTGAGCTGAGACTCGAAGAGGGCGGCCGCCTCCAGCGACGCTGACACCGACGGGGGCATGACGGCCCCAGGGGGGTTCGCCCTCACATATCGCTGGCTCTGCTGTGAGAAGCTCGCGACGCGGTGCCTGACCAACTGGTGGGAGGTCACGCGGCTCAATCCGTCCGCAGCGAACGTGAAGGATGCGTGTTCAAACGGCGACAGATGCCCCGCAGACCTGAGCTTTTTTAAAAAACCGCTCACTGCCCCCGCGTCCAGTCCGTCAAAGAGGCAAGACGCCCTGGACGGGCTGTAGCAAAGTTTCGCTGCGGAGGCGACGACGCGGGCCGGGGACGGCGTGTAAGCGATAAGGCTGACCTCACAGGACATGCGCGCACTCACCTCCAGCATGTATAATTCTAGCTCAACTCGCCTATATAGACCAAAAAATCCCTTACATCGTTCCGCCGTAAGCAGATATAAGGGATTTTCTATCCTATGGGAATGCTACTTGAGCAAGCGCTGATCTATTCGCCTAAACAAGGCCTCGCCGTTAAGGAGGCAGATGCCGCGAGGGTTTCAATCTTTACCCTTCAGGCCCGCCACGGTAAATCAGCCTTCTTACGCCTCGGCGTCCTTTGTCCTCTGTCCGTAATCGACGCCCGCGTACTTTTTCCGGAACTTCTCAAGCCTGCCCGCCTCTATGACGCGGCCCTTCTTGCCGGTATAGAACGGGTGACACGCGCTGCACACCGCTACCTTCATGTCAGGCTTCGTCGACCTTGTAGTGAAACTGTTGCCGCAAGAGCAGGTAACAGCGCACTCCTCGTATTTCGGATGTATGCCCTTTTTCATTTGCTCACACCTCCAATGCTAACGATATCCTATCAGCAACGTCAGCCATTATATAACGTTTTTGCGAAAGCGCAAGCGCGCCCGTGATCAGTCCAGGCTGTACTTCGCCTTTATCCTGTCGAGCTCGCCTGAATTCTTTATCTCCTCGAGCGCTCTGTTGAAGGCATCCAGAAATTCCGGGTCACCCTTCCTTATCGCGAACGCGAAGCCCTCGTCCTCCGGGATGATGGCCTCCTTGAGGGAGACCTTCAGGTATCCCCCGAACCTGTCGCTCGCTACGTAGCTGTTGCCGACAGGCGTGTCGAGGAATACGCCGTCGTTTCTGTCGAGCAGGACTTCCCGCACCGCGTCATCTGTCTTCTGGTAGCGCTTGATGTCTATAGGAATGTCGAGTCCGCTCAGGTAAAGATCCTCGACCGTCCCAAGCTGTACGCCGATTTTTTTCCCGGCGAGGTCGGGTATGCCCTTTATCGCGCTGTTTTCAGTTTTAGTTACGAGGACGGCGTCAGGCGCTATGTAGACGCCAGAGAAGTCGACCCTACGTCTGCGCTCCTCCGTGGCGTTCATCGCCGCCGCGATGAGGTCTATTTTCCCCGTGAGGAGCGCGGGGATGAGCCCGTCGAAGGCCATGTCGGACACTTCAGCCTTTTTGCCTAGCTTTTCTATTATGGCCTTCGAAATGTCGATGTCGAAGCCGACAAGGTTCTGCCCGTCGTCGTAGAACTCGAACGGCGGGTAGGTTCCTTCGGTCCCTATCCTGATGACGCCGCTCTCCATAATCGAAGCCCCGGAGGCAAACCCTGCCCCTCCGATCCCCATGCAAACCGCCAGAACGATTACAGCCGTCACTCTCCTGAACATACTCGCTTCGCCTCCTTGAAGTTTTGAGCCGTCATATTTTAATTTATCTATAAAAACGCGGCGGCGCGTCACGCGCCGTCACAGGACATCCCACCTCTTCTCAAGCTGCCTGAGCGCCATGCTGGTCAGTGTCGTCAAGAGCAAGTATATCGCGCCTACTATTATAAAGGTCTCGAACGACGCATAGGTCACGCTGCGCACCTGCTGGCCCGCCATAGTGAGCTCCGCTATCGCGAGCGTCGACAGGAGGGACGACTCCTTTATCAGCGTGACGAACTCATTGCCGATCGCAGGGAGCATGGCGCGAAGCGCCTGGGGGAGGACGATGAAGCGCATCGCGCCTGGGTACGACAGCCCGAGAACGCGGGCGGCCTCCCACTGCCCGACAGGCACCCCCTCGATGCCGCCCCTGACTATCTCTCCGATATAGCCGGCGGAGTTGAGCGACAGCCCGATTATGCCGGATGCCATCGCGGTGAGGTTTATCCCGAGCGCGGGCAGGCCGAAATATATGAAAAACAACTGCGTCAGCGTAGGCGTACCCCTTATGACGTAGATATAGCAGGCCGCAAGGCTCCGGAGCGGTCTGACGGGGGCTACCCTCAGAACTCCGATGAACACGCCCAGTATCGAGCCGAATAGGAGCGACAGCGCCGACGTCTCTATGGTCACTAACGTCCCAGCCCAAAAGAAGCCGAGGCGCGGCGTCACGAGGGAGAAATCAAAGCCCATCTATATCATCTCCTGTGCGGGTCCGCGAACCCCCGTCCGGGCGCGGGAGCAGCCGCTGAAGGAACTGCCGGGTCCTCGCGCGCTGGGGGTTCGAGAACAGGATGGCGGGTGGTGACTGCTCTACGATCACCCCGTCGTCCATGAAGATCACCCTGTCCGAAACGTCCTTCGCGAACGACATCTCGTGGGTTATGACGAGCATCGTCATCCCGGAGTCCGCCAACTGCTCCATGACGTCCAGCACTTCACCGACAAGCTCCGGATCGAGAGCGCTCGTCGGCTCGTCGAACAGCATTATCGCGGGGCGCATCGCTAGCGCGCGCGCTATGGCGACACGCTGCTGCTGGCCTCCTGACAATTGGCGCGGGCGCGCGTCAGCCTTGTCGGACATCCCGACCCTGGCCAGCAGGGAAGAGGCCAGTTCGTTCGCCTCGCCTCGGCTCATGCCGAGTATGCGGACTGGCGAGAGCGTTATGTTGTCCCGCACGGATATGTGAGGGTAGAGGTTGAACTGCTGAAAGATCAGGCCGACCATCCGGGCAATGTCGCCATTGCCGTGGCTGCCCGACGATATCTCGACCCCGCACAGCGAGACGGTGCCGCTGTCTATCCCCTCAAGGCGGCAGAGACACCTCGCGAGCGTGCTCTTCCCAGAGCCGCTCGGCCCTATCACCGACACGACCTCGCCCTCTTTAACGTCGAGGTCGATGCCCTTCAGGACGGCATTGCCGCCATAAGATTTATGCAGCCCCTTTACAGAGATAATGCCCCGCGAGGCTGCCGCGTTCGGACAGTCCAATGTCACCGGCCTCCTGTAAAAGCGCCCGAAACCCTGTGGCATTTTCAAGCGCATAGCGATTTGTCAGCCGAGTTTATCCCTGCCAGGAAAAAAAGCAACGGTTTTTTTGCGTAAACGTACAGCGGAGAGGACGTGCGGTCACTCTGCCTTGCGCACCGCCCCATCCTGCTCGCGCACCGCATCGCGGATCACCCATGCCGCTATCACAGTGAGCGCCGCGAGCGTCAGGAATATCTGCGGTATCGAAAACCCGGACGCCAAGAGGGCGGTCGTGAGCAGCGAGGATATCACCATAAAGAGCGAGTCCATTATGTTAGTACACGCCGTTACGCTCGCGAGCCTGCTTTCGTCGCTTCGGCTCTGTATTATGGCATAGAGCGGCACGATGTAAAGCCCCCCGCAGAAAGAGATGCCGAAAAGGCAGAGCAGGACCGCCGCGTTGCCGAACGACCCGAGAAAGCCCCATATCGTTATGAGGGGCGCGCCTGGCGGCAGCGTGGCGCGGACTCCGGACAGATAGAGCAGCACGCTGAACGCAGCCATCCCGATGGCCGAAGCCGGCACGTAGCGCCCGGAAATTTCCCCCTTGAGCAGGCCGTTGCAGGCGAGCGAGCCAGACCCGACGCCAACCGAAAACACAGCCAGAAAGAGCGTGGCGACCTGCTCGTCCGCCCCTATTACCGTCTTGGTGTACGTCGGGAACTGAGAGAGGAATGTCCCGCCTACGAAGTAGAACCACGATATCGCGAGCACGGAGAGAAATATGTCGCGTTGCGGGCGTATCCCGTCGACCAGCAGGAACGTCTCCTTGAAGATATTGAAACGGAACTCGAGGAACGGGTCGATGACGCGCGTCGGCGGTATGTAGAGGCTCGCGGCCCAGCCAGCCGCCGCTATCCCGATTACGAGCAGGCTGACGATATGTATCCCCGAACCGCCCAGGATAAATATGCCGCCGAAGATCGTGCCAAGCAGGATCGCCAGGAACGTGCCGGTCTCAACCAGGCCGTTCGCCCCGATCAGGTCGCACTTTTCCAGGTGCTGGGGCAGGATGCTGTACTTGAGCGGCCCGAAAAACGCGCTCTGCGCCCCCATCAAAAAGAGCACCGCCATCAGGAGGGGTATGCTGCCTAGGTAGAACCCGGCCGCCGCTCCGGACATAACGACGATCTCCGCGATTTTCACCTTCCGCACGAGGGCAGACCGTTCGTATTTGTCGGCGAGCTGGCCGGCGAGTGCGGAGAATACGACGAAGGGGAGGATGAACACGCCGGCAGCCAGCGTGACTAAGATCCTGGCGTCCGCGCCCATCTCGTCCGCCAGGCGATACGTTATCAGTATCACCATCGCGCTCTTGAAGAAGTTGTCGTTAAAGGCCCCGAGGAACATTGTCCAGAAGAGCGGGGCGAACTTGCGGGATCTGAACAGGGCGAATTGGCTTCCGCCGCCTTGTTTTTTGTCTGTCATAAACCAGTGCCTTCCTAAAGCAGCGCCAGGAGTTCTTCCGGGGAGCCGATCAGAAACTCCGCGCCGCAGGACAAAAGCTCGTCCCTCTTGCGGAAGCCCCACGTCACGCCCACCGGGACGCATCCTGAGTTCTTGGCGGTCGTCATGTCCGTGCCAGTGTCGCCCACGTACATACACCTCTCCGGCGGGACGCCGATCGCGTCCGTAACGAGCAGGACGATGGCAGGGTCAGGCTTGAGCGGTATGCCTGGCCTGTTGCCGATTACGAAGTCGAATCTCCCCTCACCGAAGAAGTGAGCGACGATCCCCTGCGTCGCGGCGTCTGGCTTGTTCGAGATCACGGCGGATTTGAGGGCACGGGCCTTCAGGGCTTCGAGCAGTTCATGGACGCCGTCGTATGGGCGGGTCTTGTCCGTGGCGTGCTTCGCGGACAGCTCCGCGTAGTTTTTTCTGACCATTTCGAGCACTTCAGCGGATACTGTCTCACCTGGCACTATCCTGCGTATGAGCGCGTCGGCCCCGCTGCCGACGAAATATTTGTAAGCCTCGGTGTCATGGACAGGCAACCCGTTCATGGAAAGCGCGGCATTCGCGCAGTCTGCTATGTCGTCGAGCGTATTGAGCAGCGTTCCGTCGAGGTCAAAGAGCACGGCTTCTATCATTTTCATTCCTCCGGACTGGTATGCATAATCATGCTGGGCGCTCATGATAAAAGCGCTCGTAAACTTGGTCGAGCGCTTTGGCCCACGGCGCGTAAGCCCCGCTTTCCCTGAGAAAACCCAGGGCAAACTCGTTCAGCCCCCCAGGGGTCGTGTTCTCGCGCATGAATCCATCGACATCGCCGCCGCAATCGGCCATCATGAGCCGCGACAGCGCGCCGTTCATGAGGCAGACGTAGTCTATTGCGTCCTTTCTGTCCATCCCGTTTGCCGCGCACCACTCCCCCGTCTCAGCTACCAGCTCGAAATACGGAACCATGAGCGCGGTGACGGACGAGAGGATGTCGAGGTGCTTCTCCTCCGGGACCTTCACAACGTCGCCCATGAGCGAGAGTATGTCACGGCAAACGTCGTCGTCCCCGTATAAGACAACCGGCCCCATCCTGCGCGACGCGAAGGGCAGGGGGACGGCACGGACGACGCTTTGCGCCCCGGCGTACCACTGGCGCGCCTCAGAGAGCCTGATGCCGGCGGCGATGTGGATCACTCTGTTGGCAGGTCTGAACGCGAGCGTCGGCGCCACTTCCCTCAGCACCTCGGGGCGGAGCGCAGGGAATACCGCCTCAGCCTCGTACAGAAGATCCTGGTTGGAAGCAGCGATCACTATCTTTTCGCCGAAGAGTGCCTTCAGGGCGCGGATCCGCTCCACGTTTATGTCGTAGACGTACACCTTGCCGACAAAATCCTCCGACCCGCAAAATCCCCTGGCAAGCGCGGTGGCGATACCGCCCGTCCCAATAAACCCAATGTCCGTATTCACAATGCCCATTTAGCTTACGCGCCCTCTCTGGTTTAATTTTATTTTACCGGCACTATAACCCTAACCGACGATAATATCAAGGAACTGAAACGACAAAAACGCCGCCGCCCTCATGGAGACAGGCGGCGTAAAGAGGGGCTTGTGCAGAGGATCCAGTTATTAAGGAAGCGCTGATTAATTTATCTAAAGGATATTTTGCCGCTTCGGCAGACAAACACCGCAAGGGTTTGAATCTTCACCCTTTAGGCCCCTGGCTATAAATCAGCCTTTACAATCGCCTTTCGTCACGCTGACAGCGAAAGGAGGTTCCTGTAAGACGGATACGGCCAAATTTCTGCGGCTATCAGCTCTTCCGCCTCGTCGCACTTCTTGCGTATGGAGCGCATGAGCGGCACGCCCTCTCTTTCGATCGCGTGGGCGCGCTCACCCGCTGGGAGGCTTTCGAGGCGCGCCTCCGTCTCGGTCAGGACATCGGCGTCCCTGATGAGTTCCGCCTTTATGGTCCCGAGCTTTACGATGGCGCCGCGCAAGGATGCCGAGTCCGCGAACTCCGTGCCTTCGAGGGCATCCAGCGACTTCCTTTCGAGGATCATCTGTTTCGATATCGCCGGCAGCACCCCTTCGAACAGCATGTCGTGCAGCATAGCCATCTCCACCTCTATAGCCGTGCAGAACGACTCAAGGCGTATTTCATGGATGACGTCGATCTCGCGCTCCTTGTATATCTTGAGATCCTCCAGCATCGCCACGTTGTCCCGGTCGACGAGCAAGTCTATCGCTTCCGAGGCCGTTTTCGAGCGGATCAGCCCGCGCTTGGCGGCCTCCGCCTTCCACTCCTCCGTGTAGGAGTCGCCCTCGAAGAGTATCTTGCCCGCAGCGGACATCGTGTCTGCCACGACTTCCAGCGCGGCATCGAGCGGCTCCTTCCCGGCTTCCACCTTTTTCTCAATGGCTTCCGTCACCGTCTTGAGGCCGGCGGCCCACACGGCGGCCACCCCGGTCACCGGGAACGCCACGGCGGCCGAACCGCCCGGAGCGCGGAACTCGAACTTGTCTCCCGTGAAAGCCACAGGAGAAGTCCTGTTGCGGTCGCTGTCATAGGCCGTTATCGACGCCAGCTTCGCGAGGCCCAAGTCGATGTTCGGCTTCTTGGCGAACTCGCCGCCGCTCGTCCGGATCTCCTTGATCATCTTCGTGAGGGCCTCGCCGAGGTAGACGCTGATTATGGACGGCGGCGCCTCGTGCCCGCCGAGGCGGTACATGTTGCCAGGCGTCGCCGTGACGGCCTGCAGCAACGTGAAGTGCTTAGACACCCCCAGCACGAACGAGGCGAGAAACGTCAGGAATATTATGTTCTTGCGCTGGTTCGTGGAGGGCTTGAGGAGGTTGCGCCCCTCACTGTCAACTAGAGAGAAGTTCACGTGCTTGCCGCTGCCGTTCATGTCGGCGAACGGTTTCTCGTGGAAGAGCAGCCGGAGCTCGTGCTTCCTAGCGAGTTTGCGCATGGTCTCCATTATCATAAGATTCTGGTCGCAGGCGATATTCGCTTCGGCGTACAGCGGCGCGAACTCGAACTGGCAGCGCGCCACCTCGTTGTGCCTCGTCGCTATGGCTATCCCGATGCGGGCCAGGTCGCGCTCGACATCCTCCATGTACGCGAGCACGCGGGGCGAGATGGAGCCTAAGTAGTGATGGTCGAGCCTCTGGTGTTTCGCAGGAGGGGTGCCGATTATTGTCTTGCCGCAGAAGCGGATGTCCGGCCTCTGCTGCGCCCTGGGCCTGTCGAGCAGGAAATATTCCTGCTCGGAGCCGACGGTCATCCTGACGTAGCGGACGCCCCGCTGCCCGAAAACCCTGAGCAGCTTGAGGGAGTTCGCCTCCAGCGCGTCGAGCGCCCGCAAGAGGCCGGTCTTGAGGTCGAGGGGCGTCCCGTCATAGGACAGGAACACCGACGGGATGCAGAGGGTGCCGCCCTTAGGGCTCTTCACTATGAACGCGGAGCTGCTCGTGTCCCAGACGCTGTAACCGCGGGCCTCGAACGTCGAGCGCGCGCCGGCGGACGGGAAGGAGGACGCGTCAGGCTCGCCCTGCATGAGATCCTTGCCGCTGAATACCTCCAGCGGGGCGCCGTCGCCGTCGACCGGCAGCGTAAACGCCTGGTGCTTTTCCGCAGTGTTCTCGTTTATCGGGTTGAACCAGTGAGTCCAGTGCGTCGCGCCCTTCGATATGGCCCAGTTTCGCATCCCCATCGCGACTATATCGGCATCAGCCGCGTCGAGCGGGCGGCGGCCGAGCATGGCCTCTTCCAGGTTGGAGATGACCTTCTTCGGAAGGTGCTCACGCATGGCCCTCTTGTCGAAGAGCAAAGACCCGAAAATCTCCCTCACCGGCGGATACTGTCTTTCGTCCGCCGTACCTCCAGATAATGCAGCCATTACAACGCCTCCTTTTGTTTAG
This sequence comes from Synergistaceae bacterium, assembly GCA_031263445.1. GTDB lineage: Bacteria > Synergistota > Synergistia > Synergistales > Synergistaceae > JAIRNC01. The sequence continues at coordinate 14,159 of JAISFV010000069.1, forward strand.
CAGATTTTATTTCATAAAATCTGCTTGCTAGAGTGGGAAAACTGCATAAACAGATCAACATTGTTGATTGAGGAAGAATATCATAACTCTTAAGCAAAATCAAGCTCCTGTTTCCCGCTCCACTGTTTTTCGTACCGACCACAGCGGCAGGTCCTTTTCGCTGGCGATTTTGAGCATGTCGTCATACTCGGGATTTTTTTTGAACGCCTGTCCGTCTAAAATCGCGCTCTTGACCCTGACCGGGCCAAGCGACGTCATAATTTCTTCCGTCTCCCTGTCGAAAAAGAGCCGTCTCGTCCGGGTGACCCTCGCCCCCAGGGTGGTAGTATGGGTCAGCATCGCCTCGGCGAAGCGGTCGGCGTCGCAGCTCTTGCAGAGGCAGCAGAGTTTCACCGCGAGCCTGCCTTTTTTCATCAGGATATTCTCACGCCAGACGTCGAGCGCGCCCTGCTCCAGCATCTTATCCGCCACGTGCGCGAAGTCCTGTGGGTTCATGTCGTCGATATTGGCCTCAACGAGCGACGGCTCGTCCCTCAGGAATCGCCCTGGCCCCGTGCCGTCGGGCTCTATCAGCATGACCTCGAGCGCGTTCGGGATATCAGGCGTGTCCTTCGACCCAAGCCCGGCCCCGACGCACAGCACCCTCCCTGCTGGCAGGTCACGGAAAGCGTTTTCGCCCGCCAGCGTCCGCAGGAGGAGCGCCCCGGTAGGCGTCGTCCGCTCTATCGGGACACCAGACGAAAATATCTTCATGCCCTTTAAGAGCAAGGCGGTGGCCGGTGCCGGGACAGGGAGTACCCCGTGGGCGCACTTCACCGTGCCGGAGCCGACGTTCACGGGCGACGATATGACCTCGGGCCACCCCAGGCAGTCCATCAGGAGCATCGCGCCCGCTATGTCCGCTACGGAGTCCGCCGCGCCGACCTCGTGGAAGTGGATTTCCTCCGGCGTCACGCCATGCACGCCAGCCTCCGCTTCTGCGAGGAGCGTAAATGCCAGGGCCGACATGTCCCTAACGGCCGGCGGCAGTCTGCACCCTTCTAAGAGTTCCAAGATATCTGACAGATTCCTGTGGCGGTGTCCGTGATCGCCGTGGCCGCCCAAATCCGTGACATCGACTTTGACCCCTGTTATCCCGCCCCGCGCCTCTTTCCTTACGGAAAGCTCGGCATGGACGGATTCGAAAAGCCCTGTTTTTTTAATCAGCCCCGTGAGGGAAAAATCACGGTCGAGCGAGGCCGCGACGTCAGAGAGCGCCCCTAGGAACATGTCGCCTGAGATGCCCGCCGCCCCGTTCAGGTAAAGGATCTTCCGCGCGCCTGACCCGTCATTCGTCCGCAACATAAAAACTCCCCCGTCTCAGTGTTTTTTCACGGCAGACGCCGCCCAGTTGTCATAAGTGGCGCTCCTTGCGGCATTATAC
>JAISFV010000092.1 GCA_031263445.1 Synergistaceae bacterium
ACCGTGACGGGCAACACGCAGGTCATCCGCAGGGAACACTTCGAGAGGATGAAGGACGGCGTGCTTCTGGCGAACGCCGGCCACTTCGACGTAGAGGTCTATATCCCTCACCTCGAGGAGATTGCGGCCAAAGTCTACGACTCACGCGACAACATCCGCACCTATGAGACAGCCGGCGGCAAGCGGCTCCACCTGCTCGGCGAGGGGAGGCTCGTGAACCTGGCGGCGGGCGACGGACACCCCATAGAGATAATGGACACGAGCTTCGCCACACAGTTCCTCTCCGCACTCTACATAGCGAAGGGCGGCGAACTCAAAAAGGGGCTGCAGCAGGTACCGGCGTCCATAGACGACACGGTGGCCTGTTACAAAGCGGAGTCGCTTGGACTCAAGCTGGAGCGGCTCACGCCGGAGCAGGAAAAATATCTCAACGACTGGAGGGTCTGACATGCCTGTAATTCGCGACGTGCTTATCTGGGACAGCAAGCGGGAGGACGCGGAAAGGGGCGACATAGCGATAGGCGAGGACGGGCGGATATCCGGCGTACTGCCGCCTAAGAGCGCAAAGGGGGACGTGCTCTTTGACGGGCGCGGCGAAACCGCCGCGATCCCCGGCCTCGTCAACGCGCACACCCACGTCTCTATGACCCTGCTGCGCGGCATCGCGGAGGAGCTGCCGCTGATGGAGTGGCTACAGACGAAGATCTTCCCGGCAGAGGAACGGCTCCTGCCGCATCACATACGCTCCGGCGCGGAACTGGCCATGCTTGAGATGATATCCGGCGGCACCACGTGCTTCGCTGACATGTACTATTTCATGCGCGAGGTGGCCCAGGCCACGCTCGCCTCCGGCATGAGGGCCGCGCTCTGCCGCGGCATCACGGGCGACGGGACCCGCAAGCTGAACGAGAACCTGAGCCTCGCTGAGGAGTTCGGCGGCAGGGACGGGCGGATCTTAGTCCAGCTCGGGCCTCACGCGCCATACACCGTCCCCAGGGACACGCTCGCCCGCATAGCCGGGATAGCGAAGGAGAAAAACCTCGGCGTCCACTTCCACTGGCTGGAGACGGAGGGCGAGCTGGAGACGTTCCGCAACGAGTATAAAATCTCCCCGTCGGAGTACCTTGAGCAAACAGGGATGCTAGACGCCCCGAAGCTGCTCCTGGCTCACAGCGTGTGGCATCCCGTAGAGGAGCTAGGCCGTGTGAACCGCCCCAACGTCACGCTCGTACACAACCCCAAGAGCAACCTGAAGCTCGGGAGCGGCTACGCCCCTGTGCGGGAGATGCTGAAACTGGCCGTGAACGTCGCGCTCGGCACGGACGGTGCAGCGAGCAACAACCGGCTGGACATGTGGGACGAGATGCGCGCAGCCGCGCTGATGCACAAGGGATATCACAGGGACCCCACGCTCGCCTCCGCGCGCGAGACCCTGCGGATGGCGACCTTAGCGGGCGCGTCCGGCATGGGCTTCGACAGCGTAGGGCTCATAAAAGAGGGGTGGAGCGCCGATCTCGCGCTGGTGGACATATCGGGGCCGCGTTACGTGGGGTGCGACGCACAGAACCTCCCGGAATTCCTGGTCTACTCCGGCAGCTCGCGCGACGTCAGGGCCACGGTCGTGGACGGCAAGGTGCTGTACAGGGACGGACGCTTCCTTACGATGGACGCGGAGGAGATAACCGCCAGAGCGAGGGGGCACAGGCAGGAGATCACGAAGTAGCGTCAGGCTTGTGGCGGCTTTTCAGCTCCAGCAGGACGCTCTGGAACGGGACTCCGGCAGAGATGCAGGCAACTTCCAGGTGATAGAGCAGGTCGGCGGCCTCGTAGCGGAAGCCCTCCGCGTCGCCCGTCGCCAGCGCCAGCGCCGTCTCAACGCCCTCTTCGCCCACCTTTTGCGCAACCCTGGAGCGTCCGCTCGCGAGCAGACGCGCCGTGTAGCTCTCCTCCGGGGAGTCGCCGGCGCGAGACTCGAGGTATCTGAAAAGCCGCCCAGGGAACGTGCCAGCGTCGGCATCGGCCTCAGGGCCAACCTGCGGCAGACGCCTGAAAAAGCAGCTCACGGCCCCTGTGTGACAGGCCGGGCCAGCCGGCGTCACGAGGGCCAGTAGCGTGTCCCCGTCGCAATCGGCCCGGAGTTCCATCAGCTTCATCCTGTTGCCGCTCGTGAGGCCCTTGTGCCATATCTCGCGCCTAGATCTGCTCCAGAACACCATCTCCCCGCGCTCGACAGTCAGCTCCAGCGCCTCGCGGTTCGCCCACGCGGCCATGAGGACCTCCCCTGTCCCGGAGTCCTGCACGACGACGGGTACCAGCCCGTCGCGGTCGAACTTCACGTCGTCCAGCGAAAAAACTTTCATTTATCCCTCACCCCCCGATGCAGCCATAGCCTCCGCGAGGTCGAATCCCCTCTCGTAGAGCGCCTTCCCGACGACCGCGCCGTACAGCCCCGCGTCACGGAGGCGCTTTATGTCGCCCTGATCCGTCACCCCGCCGGCGGCTATTATGCGGGCGTCCGCAACGCATCGGAGCAGATCGCCGTAAAGGCTGACATCCGGCCCCTGGAGCATACCGTCCCTATCGGTGGCCGTCACGAGAAACGTCGTGTAGCCTATGGAGCGGAGCAGCCCGAGGCACGGCCCCGGAGACTCGCCCGTAGCCTCCGTCCAGCCGGAGACGACCACCTTGCCGCCCGCGACGTCTATGGACGGCGTGATCGCCTCACCGAACTCCGAAAAGAGGCTGCGCGCCCTCCCCATGCCTCTGCCGCCGTCAAAGACGATGCTCCCGGCCATCGCCCTCGACGCGCCGGCGGAGAGCGCGTCCCTTATGTCGGCCTCAGTGCGCAGACCGCCGCCGTATTCTATCTCCATGCCTAGCCCGCTCAGTTCGCGCAGTTGCCGTAGGTGTTTGGGGGAGCCAGACTCCGCGCCCTCGAGGTCGACCACGTGGAGGTGGCGGCAACCTGCCTCAGCGAAAGCCCGCGCGACAGCGAGCGGATCCGCCCCGTAATCCGTCCTGTCGGAGAAGTCTCCCTTACGGAGCCGCACGACCCTTCCGGCGTACAGGTCTATCGCCGGGAAGATGATCATATCCACTCGCCCTTCGTGCTGGGAGGCACGTCAGAGGCGGCCAAGGCCATTCCGATGGCCATGCCGGCGCCCTTGAAGAGCGCCTCGGCGGCGTGGTGTGAGTTGTCGGCCGCGAGGATTGCTGCGTGCATCGTCGCGCGCGACTCGCGGCAGAAGCCCCTGAAAAATTCCGGGACTAACTCCAGGTCGAAATCCCCGCACCTGTCGGTCGGGAAACGGCCTTCCCAGTAAAACCCTCCCCTGCCGCTCAGGTCCAGGGCCACGCGGGCGAGCGACCCGTCCATGGGCAGCAGGCACCATCCGTAACGGTTGCGCGGCGTTTTCTCGGACTGGATCATCTCCTTCATGGCAGCGCCCAGGACGATGCCCACGTCCTCCGTCAGGTGATGGGCATCCACGTGCGTATCGCCGGACGCCTTTACCTCAAGGCCCAGCCTGGCGCGGTGGGCCATCAGCTCCAGCATGTGCGCGAGGAAGCCGCACGGCAGATTTATCCTGATATCCTCAGGCGGCTTGGGGTAAGAGATGGAAAGGGAGATTTGAGTCTCCTTCGTGTTCCTGGTAACGCTCTTCATCGTTCAGCCTCCGTTTACAAAGTCCCTGACGGAATCCACCGCGTCACGCAGCGATTCCCAGCGCAGTTGGAGCGCGCACGGGTTAGCCACTAGGCGCAACGAGACCTCCTCTGTGCGCTTCACGACGACTAGCCCGTTCGCCCTGAGCGTGTTCCCGGTCTGGACGATATCGAATATGCAATCTACCAGCCCCAGCGCGGGCGCGAGTTCCACAGAGCCGTTCAAGTGCAGCACTTTCACGTGCGCGCCCCAGGATTCGAACGTCCGTTGCGCCATCCTCCCGTATTTGCTGGCGACGCGGAGGCCCATAAGCGGGCTGGGCTGCCCCGTAAAGCGCTCCGCTACGGCGGGGGGGCCCGCTATCGCCATGAAGCAGCGCCCCCTGCCGGTGTCTATCAGCTCCGCCATCTCCACCTCTGACTCCTCCGTGACGTCGTTGCCCACCAGCGCCAGATCCGCCAGCCCCTGCGAGATGAGCGTCGGGATGTCGGACGGCTTCCCGAGGATGTACCTGTAATCCCCGTCGTCGACGACGAGATTCCTCCCTGCGTTGCGCAGCTTCTTCGCCGGCATCCCTGACCCTTCTATTATGTCGAGACACGTGTCGCGCACACGACCGGTCGGCAGGGCGATTACGACAGGCATCAGCGCGCACCCCCTGTCCCTGGTATGGCGGCGCGTCTGCCAGACGGCAGTTCGAGCGCGTAATCCCCTTCGATGTTGACCCACCAGGCGCAGCCGCGCTTGATGGCGCAATCCTTCGACTCGGAATCGTCTGCGTTCCAGCTTATCTCGAACGGCGATTTCGCCGCCGCTAGCGAGGCCGCGTAGGCCAAGGCCCTGTCCGGCGAGGTGTGGCCCGCCCAGATCATCACGCGTGGGGAGGGCTGGCGCGCCTCTCGCGACAGCGCGAGCTCGCGCAGGCTCACGCCGAAGCCTACGGCCTGACACGAGAAGCGCGTGTCGGCGAGCGAGGCTGCATATCTGCCGCCCCCGCCGAGCAAATGGCCTCTGCCGGACGAGTAGACGTTGAACACCGGCCCCGTGTAGTAACCGAGATCCCTTATGAAGCCAAGATCCACCCTCACCCTGTCCCCATATCCCAGCGCGGCCAAGGAAGCGGTGATCTCGTGCAGGGGCCTGAGCAATGCGGAAGAGCCGAAGAAGCGTCCCGCGCGGGACAAGATCTCATGTGTCCCTTTGAGCCAGGGCAATTCGCCCAAGATCTTTTTGCACCGCTCGCTTGCCTCCGACGAGGCGAGCGCCTCGCCGTATTCGTAATAGGCGCCGTCCTCGAGCAGCTCTATCAGCTTTTCAGCGAGGCCTTCCGGCAGATCCGCGAAGAGCGCCGGGAAGAGCGAGACGTCGCCCAGCACCACCACGGACTCCGTAAGCCCGAGGCTGTCGAGCGCACGGAGGAGGACGGCCAGAACCTCCACGTCGGATCCTATGCCCTCCCAGCCCAAGAGCTCGACGCCGACCTGCGTGTCCTCTATGTTATCCCTGGGCGGACGCGGCGTCGCGAACACCCGCTCCGAATAGCAGAGCCTGAGCGGAAAGTCCTCCTGCGCGTGGTGCAGGGCCATATACGAAAGCACGGACAGCGTGAGGTCGGCCCTGAGGCAGCACGGCTCGCCAAAGGGGCTGTTGAGCGCTATGACGCGCCCCCTCCTCCTGCGGTGCAGATTTTTCATCATGCCTTCCAAAAGCTGGAGTTCCGAAGGGTTGAACGGGTTGTATCCATATGACGTAAACATCGACATCGCGGTCGCGCGGCACTCCTCCATCCCCAGCGCCAGTTCGCCGCCGATGCTTCTGCATCCCCGTGGGGTAATATTCATGAAGCGCTGCCCCTTTCAAAAAAAATTCGCAATACGTTCTTTTGATGATATCATGAAACGCAGTTTATGGTACGGAGGTGTCAGAATGATATTCCAGGGCAAGCCAGGCGGCGTGGAGGGTTTTGTGCCAGACTGTCTGATCTTTGACGTGGACGGCGTCCTGATCGACTCGTCGGCGTCGTACCCCGAGATGATCCGCATAGCCGTCGAGCGCGAGTGGGAAGCGGCGGGCTTCATTGCCGACGCGCCAGGATACTCCGCCCCGCTTGACGCTGTATTCAAGCGGCACGGCGGTTTCAACGACGACGCGCACATCGCCTGGGGGCTGCTCAACATCATGGCATCGAGGGATCACGGTTCGGGACGGCTGTCTGAATGCGCCCCCGCGCCGGCAGAGCTCGAAACGATCATCTTCCGCTGCGACACCGGTTCGGCCAGGCGGTGGCTTGAGAAAAATTACGCTGAACGCTTCCCATTGGGCCGCGTTGCAGAAAAATGCATGGAGATCTATCATGGGAGCGGCGGGCGGCCAGGCGTGTACACCACGGAGAAACCCATGCTCAACGCATGGTGGGGCGATCTGCCCCTGCCCGCATACGTGTTCACGGGGCGCAGCTCGTCGGAGTGGGAACTGGCCAAGGTCATGCTTTCATGGGGCGACTTCCCTGACGAGCGGGCGGTGACGAGCGACAGCGGGATGCTCAAGCCGTCGCCTGAGGGCCTGGAGCATATCTGCCGGAGATTCGGGCACGAGACGCCGCTTTTCTTCGGCGACACGGCTAGCGACAGGATGTCCTTCGAGGCGTTCGGGAAGGGTGGGTTTGTCGCCATAGGCAACAATCTGGGCAACTGGACCCCTAATTTCCCATGCGTCAGGGACGCGCTTTCGAATCTGATCGGATGGAGGGGCTGACGATGAAAAGCGAACTGGCCGACACGACCGAGGTATATTTTAAAAGGTTTCTGAGATCCAACGTCCTCGCCCTGGAAGGATATTCGCCCGGACCGCCGCCTGAGTCCGAAGACGCCGTTTTGCTGGGCGCGAACGAAAACTGCTTCGGCACCCCGCCAGCCATCCTGAAAACCCTGCGGTCGCTTCTGTCCGGGAGGCCGAATGTTCACAGGTACCCGGACATAACGTGTGCGGCGCTCCGGGGCGCGCTCTCGGAGAAATACCGCCTACCGCCGGAGTGCTTTCTCATCGGCAACGGACTCGACGACATCATAAACACGCTCGCCCTGACGTTCCTAGAGCCGGGCGACAACGTAATCGTCCCCGCCGCAACGTTCGTGGTCTACTCCTCGTCCGCCAGGATGATGGGGGCCGAGTCCGTATCCGTCCCCATGAGAGGCGACCTCTCCATAGACGTGGGCGCTGTAGCTGACGCCGTGACGAGCGGGACGAAGATGATATTCCTGTGCAGCCCGAACAACCCGACCGGGACCATAGTGAGGCGCGGTGAATTCGAGTCCCTTCTTGAAAAGCTGTCCATGATGCCGACGCGCCCTCTCCTCATAGTCGACCACGCCTACGCGGACTTCGTCGACCTCGCTCAGGATCACGCTAACGCCGTGAGGTACGTCTCCGACTACAACAACGTGGCGGTACTGAGGACGTTCTCAAAGATCTCAGGGCTCGCCGGTCTGCGCGCCGGATACATGATAGCCCACCCGAAATTGATATCGTATATGTACCGCACTAGACCGCCCTATACCGTCAACGCATTTGCACAGGCTGCGGCAGAGACGGACGTGGCGGATCCTTCCATCAGCGCGTTCAAGGAGAGGACAAGGGTCAGGATATCCAAAACCCGCCAAAAACTCGAAGATTTCCTGCGCCTGAACGGCATACCCTACGTCCCGTCACAGGCGAACTTCGTCTTCGCGTTCTACGGGATGCCGTACCCTGAGCTTCAGGACATCTCGCAGGAACTCCGCGCGAGGGGGATCCAGATCCGCACGCTGAGGCACGACTACGCGCCCTGCGGGCTGAGGCTCACGGTCGGCACCCCTGTGGAAAACAGGAGGCTCATGTCCGCCCTCGCGGAAATCATCGAGCAAAGGAGGAACTGAGCCATGAGCGCGACACTGAAACCGCAGACGGCGAACGCGCCTGCGAAGGTAAAAGACGCTGGGCTGATAAGCCTCGCAAAGGACGGCGACGCGGCGTACAACGCCAAATCAGGCGAGCTTTTGCTCCTCCCGGGCGGGGCGCAGAGTCAGAGGGAGATAAAGGAACGGCTGGCGTCAGCGCTTTTCGAGGGAGCAGGCCTCCAGCGCGTCGACTGCGGCAACGACGAGGCCGTGTTCTCCCTGGCCGAGAGGTATGTCAGGGAGTGGCAGGACAGAGCGACGGCTTATATCGACGACAGGGGGAGGGATCTTCGGATTTTGGGCTGGTCGAAGGACACGGCCGGCGCCTGGCAAAAAACTGAGGAAATCATGGCGGCCGTCTCGGGCGAGCTGGAGCGCATCCCAGGCGGCGAGGGATCATCGTTCGTAGAGGAGGCTGTCCCCGACGGCAGGTCGTTTTCGCTCCTCTTCCCGTGTGAAACGGGATCGATAGGGGCAAGGCCGGGTTTCGTCTGCAAGTCCTGCGGCAAGCCGCTCCTGGCGGATTCGCCGTTCAGCTTCCGCTCCGTGCAGCCTGGCCGGGACGATCCTCCGGAGGATTTAAAGAAAATCGAGACGCCTGGCGCCAACACGATAGCGGAACTCTGCTCACAGCTAGGCATAGACGTCAGGCAGACGCTGAAGGCAATGCTGTACGTGGGATCAGACGGGGAGACAGCAGGCAGCCGCCCGGTCGCCTCGTTCATAAGGGGAGACTATAACATCAGCATGAACAAGCTCTCTCGCTGGCTCAGGGAGAAACACGGACTCTACGGCATCCGCCCCGCCGAAAAACAGGAACTGGCTGAGTTTTTCGGGGAAGTGGCTGGTTACTGCGGGCCGATAGGCCTGCCGGAGGGCGTCATCGTGATTTGCGACAGCAGCGTCCGCGATTCAAAGAACACCGTAGTCGGAGCGAACTGCCCTGGCTATCACCGCGTAGGCTGCTGCTACGGCAGGGATTTCACTGCCGACATCGCGGACATCGCCCTGAACAGCCAGGGCATCCCCTGCCCCTGCGGCGGCTCTTTCGAGGCCGTATCAATGCGAGAGGCTGGCACGTTACGGTTTGGTTTCGACCCGCATCATGCCAGCCTGGAGATCAAAACTACGACGCCCTTGCACGACAAAAAACTATCTTACCAGGACAGGGAAGGTACCCACGAATACCAGGCAGTCTGGGGAGGCGTCATATCGACAGAAAGGATCCTCCTTGAAATCGGACGCGCGCGGTGAGCTATGCCATATAATACTGCTTAATGGGCCTGCCCTTCGCCTGATACTTATTTTTTACGTTGAGCTTGCCAGTATTCACGAGCGCTTCGCAATATTTGCGCACCGTTATCCGCGACACGCTCAGCATACCCGCTATCTCGCCCGCAGACTGCGGCTCGTCGCCCTTTTTGATGAGCTGCAGCACCTTTTCGAGCATCTCGCTGTTCTTGATAGCGCCGGCGTTGATTTGCTGATGATGCTCGCGCGGGAAGAAAATAGCGTCGAGCTTTTCCTGCATAACCGGAAGTTCCAGGTCTTCGCTATAGATGGCCCTGTAACGGAACATCTCGAGAGAATACCGCAGGCGCTCTGTGGAGACCGGCCTCATGATCATGTCCCAGACTCCGTTGGAGATGGCCTCCTGCACTATCTCCCTAGATGGATTTTCGACAAACAGAAGGAGTTTCGCCTTGTGGCTGAACTCAGTGAACTTTCGCCACTGGTCGACATTCCCGGCCCCGCCAATGAGGACGAGATCCACAGGGATGACCTTCATTCGTTCGATCGCCGCATCTACGTTGTTCACCTTGTCGACGACCAGATAGTTATCGAAATACCGCATTACCTGGCCGATGTGGAAGAGTGACAGTGGATCAGATTCAACTACCAGAAGATGTATCGGTTTCATGTAATTTCACCTCGCTTTTCATATTAATTTTTCATGAACAGATAATAACAGATTATAAGAAATACGGGTAGGTGAAATCAACTAAAAGACAATTAATTCTTCACAAATCATACGTTTACGCGAAAACAAGTAATGAAAATTACGTATACACTAAGCAATAAAAAATTTCGAATCACAAAATACTACACAAGTACTGCGTTAAATACTTAGCTGAGGGTATTGTATATTACTACCAGGAGGTGTTGTTATGATTAACAGGGACAGGATAGGGAAACTCGCCGGGGAATTATCCAGACAGAAGCTGGACGCGCTTTTCATGGGGCCGTCCACAGACCTGGAATATCTGGCGGAATTGAAGCTCTTCGATGACGAGCGGGTGAAGGGCTTGATGGTGTCGCGAGAGGGCCGGTGCTTCGCTATGGTCCCCCGCCTCTACAAGGAGGAGATGACCGCCGCGCTGGGGGACGCGGTCTCCTACAAGGTGTGGGAGGACCACGAGGGCTTCACGGGGGCGTGGGCGGCCGGCTGCGGCGAGCTCGGGCTGACGGGCGGGAGGATAGCCTTCAACGACGGCGTGCGCGCCGTTGACCTGATCGAGATGAGGGCGGCGGCCGGCTTCGAATGGGCGAACGGCGCGGAAACGCTCTCGCCGCTGCGCAGGAGGAAGGACGAGACGGAGCTTGGCTACATGAGAAAAGCCGGCGAAATTGCCGACAATGTCATGGACGGCATGTCGAAATTCATCCGCACCGGCATTGCGGAAAAGGACGTGCGTGACGAAATCATGAGGCTGTACGAGGAAAACGGCGCGGAGGGCCTTTCATTCTCCCCCATCGTGGCGTCAGGGCCAGGAGGTTCCATGCCGCACTACACGGGCACGGACAGGATACTGCGCGACGGGGACTTCATCGTCGTCGACACCGGGTGCAAGTTTCACGGATACTGCTCCGATACGACGAGGACGTTCTGCCTGGGCGAGCCCGACGCCGAACAACGTAAAATCTACGGCATCGTGCTAGAAGCCCAGAAGGCCGGGGAGTCCGCCGTTTGCCCAGGGGCGACCGGGCAGGACGTCGACAGGGCTGCCAGGCAGGTGATAAACGACGCAGGGTACGGCCAGTATTTTCTGAACAGGGTGGGCCACGGCGTAGGCATCGCGATCCACGAGTCCCCGTATATGATAGAGGGCAACACGGCGCCGCTCGAACCAGGGAACGTGTTCAGCGTCGAGCCCGGCATCTACATCGAGGGCAAGTACGGGGTACGCATCGAAAACCTCGTCGCCGTCCGCCCAGACGGCACGCCCGAGGCGCTGAACAAATTCACGAGGGATCTGATAGTCATATAATTCTAATCATGACTGTCAAGCTGTTTCAAGAAGACACGAAGGTTTTTCAGCTCACTGCGCGGATCGTACCGGGTAAAAGTACGTCCATGCCGCGTAAAGACGCCCCGAAACGGCTGCTTTACGCTTACTTGTGCCGCCCGTCCGACTTCCTGTCGGACGCCGGTTCGCTGCGTCCGCTCGAAAAACCTTCACGTCTTGAGCACACTTGGCAGCCATATAATTCAAGTCATCTCAGGTCTTTTATTGCGATCAGGAAAGCGTCCCCGTACTTCTCCAGCTTGGCGCGCCCTACGCCCGGGACTGACAGGAACTCCTCCCTGTCCGAGGGGAGTATTTCGCACATGGCCTGAAGGGTGCTGTCCGAAAAGACGACGTATGGCGGCACCCCTTCCGTGGACGCGATGCGTCTCCGCAGTGCGCGCAGCTCCTCGAAAAGCGCCCCGCTTCCCGCCAGAGGGGCGCTATCCGGCCTGCGGACGGGCTTGCCCGCATGTTTTCTCATCAAGAGGCGCGCCTTGCCTTTAAGGAACGGAAACGTCCGCTCCGTGAACGAGAGCGTGGGGTACTCCCCTTCCTCCTCCGCCAGGTAATTCCCCGCGATGAGGAAGTTTATCATGTCCTTGACGGCGTCCTCTCCGTATCCCCTCATCAGCCCCCAGGTGGAAATTTTGTCGAACCCGAGCGACAGCACCTTGCTCCTGCGAGAACCCCTGAGCACGTCCGAGACCATCGACGCGCCGAACTTCCTGCCGCCCGACTGGGCGCCCATGCGGTAAACGCATGAGAGTATCTTCTGCGCCTCTATCGTTATGTCGGCGCGCTCCGCTACCGACGCGCAGTTTCCGCAGCAGCCGCACGACTCCCTGCTGTACCGCTCGCCGAAGTAGCCCAGTATGTAAGCCCTGAGGCAGCCGTCTGTATTGCAGTAGTCGATCATCGAGCGCAGCTTCGCGTAACCCGATTTCTTCGTCTCCACGTCCTCCCCGCGCGAGATCAGGTATCGGGCCGTCGAGATGTCGCCCTTGGCGAAGAGCAGGATGCAGTCGGCTGGCGAGCCGTCTCGCCCGGCGCGGCCCGCCTCCTGGTAATAGCTGTCTATGCTGCCAGGCATGTTGTGGTGTATGACGTACCGGACGTTGGACTTGTCTATGCCCATGCCGAACGCGTTGGTCGCCACCATCACGGTCGCCCTGTCGTTGATGAAAGCGTCCTGATTTCCCTGCCTCTCCGAATCGCCGAGGCCCGCGTGATACCTCACGGCACTTACGCCGCCCTCCTTTAATTCCAGGCACACGTCCTCGACCGCCCTCCTGGTCGAGCAGTAGACTATGCCAGGCATCTCCGGGAATTTCTTGACGTAACCAGTCAAAAAGCCCATCTTGTCGGCCGGGCTCTCCACCTGGAAAAATAGATTCTCCCGGTCGAAACCGGTCACGATGGTGAACGGGGACTCGAGCCCGAGCTGGCGGACGACATCACCACGAACGTCTTCCGTGGCGGTGGCCGTGAACGCGGCCAAGACGGGGCGGACTCGCATAGAGGATATAACAGGCGCTATGTTCTGGTACGACGGGCGGAAGTCATGCCCCCATTGGGAGACGCAGTGGGCCTCGTCGACGACCACCATGGCTACGTCTACCGACGACAGGAATTCGCGGAAACCGTCTCCGTCTAGGCGTTCAGGCGCTATGTAAAGGAGTTTTACCGACCCGTTCCTGACCGCGCGGAATATATCGAGGACGCCGTTCCACGGGAGCGAGCTGTTTATGGCACCGGCGCGTACGCCGTTCTGGCGCAGGGAGTCCACCTGGTCCTTCATAAGGGAGATTAGCGGCGATATCACCACCGACAAGCCGCCGTTCATTATGGCCGGGATTTGGTAGCAGACCGACTTCCCCGCGCCGGTCGGCATTATGCCGAACACGTCCCGCCCCGAAAGCGCCTCGTTTATGATCTCCTCCTGCCCGGCCCTGAAAGAGGGGTACCCGAAGACGCCCTTCAGCACATCTATCGGACGTGGCATGACGCTTGCGCCCCGCCCTGCATTCCTTCCTGTTTTCGCACGAACCATCACCCCGGCCCGAGTATATACTCGCCTGATTTAAGGGTCAACGTGGCATCTGCCGCATCAGGCGAGGAAAACTTATCATCGCCTGTTAAGAAGGCTGATATATTTATCAAGGAACCTAAAGGGTAAAGATTTAAACCCTCATAGCATCCACTTTCCGCTAAACTGGCGCCAGATCATTCCATCTGAGTCTCGCCCAGGAGGCCAAGCGCCTTCGCCTTCATGACGGCTTCCGCAGAATTGCTGACGCCGAGTTTTTTGTATGCCAGAGCCGTGTGAACCTTTACCGTATTCACGGTGAGACCTGTCTCGGCGGCAATGTCGGAGTTCCTGTACCCGCAAGAGAGCAGCCTGATCATGAGGCCCTGCCGGCGCGACAGTTTGATCGGCTTCGTATTCATGACCGATGCGATCCCGGCGCGCCGTTTCGACCTCGCGTATGTGACGAGATACAGCTCCTTCAAGTACATCGGATCCACCTTTCCGCAGTAGTCGCGGCGCGAGGAGACCGTCATGAACTTCTTTATCATAGGCAGGACGGACGCACCCTCGTCCGCGAAAACCCGTACAAACCTGGGGCCCTGCATGAGGCGTATGGCCTCTTTCACAGGCTCCGTGGCGTTTTTCCGCGCCCCGCAGTGCCATTCCAGTATCCCCAGCAGAGTCAGCAGCTCCGCGCGGTCGCGCGGCCTGTCGAACTTCTCCGCCAGACGGAGCAGACTGTTTATGAAAGCCCTCGCGGCATCAGGCTCACCTTCGACCATCAGCGCCCTTGCCGTCGTAAGGTGCATCGTCATTTTCCCAATGTCGGCTTCACTGACGTCATCCACGAAATAGTTCGAGAGCCATTCCGAGGCGGCCTTCTCATCCCCGTTCTGTAGGCGGACCTTCGCGGCGTAAGCCAAAAAACCAGGCATGAGGTGCGGCACGCGCTCCCTGTGGATGAAATCTGATATCTCCTTCATCGCGCCGGAGGCTTCTTCTTCGTCCTCCATCGCGTCGAGCGCCGCCGCCTCCAGCATCATGGCTGAATACATAAATTCCGGCGCGCACGGCATGGCTTTTATCGAGCCACCCCTCGTGCCACATACCCGCCTCGCATGTTCGAGGCTCTCCGTGAGCGCGTTCTTCTCGTACAGAATCCCGCCGGTCACGCAGGACTCGATCACGGGAAACCCTATCCCTGGGATCACGGAGAGAACATCGGTCAAAGCAGCCCCCTCGCCCCATTGCCGTTCGCTGTTCGAGAAATCTATTATCCCGCGGTGCAAAAAGGGGAAACGAGAGGCGAACGTGGCCAAAACTGAACCCTTGGCCGCTGTGAGCGACGCCTCCTTGGGCAAGGGCAACGCGTGACCCCACGGCCTCGTTTCCGCATCGAGGAGACAAGTCACTATGGAGGCTGCGGCATATTCAGGGCTGCGGGCGGCTATTTCAGGGATGGCGCGGCGAAGTTCGTCCGCGCTCTCTTTCAACCCTGCCGTGTCACCGGACGAAAAATCCCGCCATGCCGAATGTATCAGATAGCATGGGCAGCCGCTCAGCCACTCCGGCGGCGATACGGCAAGGAGGCTCTCCAGCTCCGAGAGGGCGGCTTTGGCGCGCGCGTCTGCCGCCAGCCCGCAAGGTATATGCCTCGCCAGTTCCCGGAGCGGCGCCGGCATGTTTTCATCGCTGTCGCACTTGAAACCGTAATACACGGAGCGATAGACATCGCCTGCGGAAAAATAATACTCAGAAGCCGCCGCCAAGGACTCGCCGAAATCCAGCTCGCCCGCCCCGTGCGGCTTCCTGCGTATGAAGTCCGTGAAAAGCGGGCTGCGGGCATACTCCCCGCTGCCCGCCTTCAAAATCAGCGCGTTTGTCGAAGCCAGGTTTTTAAGGGTGCCGGCGCAATCAGCCCTGCCAGTTAGTTTATGGCAGAGCCCTGCTGAAAGCTCATCTATATAACGGGTCTCAAGGAGGAACGATCGCGTGTCCTCATCGATGAGCTCCAGAAAATACTCGTCAAGGCACTCCTCCAGAATCTCTTCTTTCGAGCGTCTGCCCAGCGGCTTTCCTAAAGACGCAGCGGCACGGACGGCAACAGGCCAGCCCTCGCTGGCGGCCCTCACGAGCCGCATTTCCTGATACCCCAGCCCGTTTCTGAAATGAGCGAAACACTCCCTCGTCTCGTCCAGCGAGAATTTGAGGGTTTCGATCCCTATGGCCTTGCCAGGATCTCCGAGCAGATCCTCCGGCCCTGCAGAACCTCGGCCGATCAGGGCGACGATAAAGTTATCAGGCATCATCCTCAAAACGCGGGGCAGGGATTTCAACACAACGGCGTTTGTGATATTTTGTATGTCGTCGATCACGACGACGAGCTCCATCCCCAGCTCGGCCTCTTCGCGCCGCATCCCCGCGAGTGCCTCGCAAACGTGTCCGACAGGCGACAGGCCAAAGAGGGGGCTCTTTAGGAACCCGCGAAGCGCCTCGCTTTCGGGACGTGCGTCAAGAAGCGTCTCGCAGAGGCGCCTGTAAAAAATGGCGGGGGCGTCCTCATACTCGCGCATGGTAAACCATACCGCTTTTTTCCGCCTCTCTCGTATCCAAAGCACGGCTGAAACAGTCTTGCCGTAACCAGCAGGCGCAATCACCCTTATGACACCGCTCTCGGCTGCGTTGTCGAAAGCTGTCGTTGCGCCCTTCCTCGCGATCAGGTTCCAAAGCGGGAGATCCGGCGCAAGGCCCTTCGTCCGCGTATATGTCGATGACATGCATTGCCCCTCCCAGAGAAAAACAGTGTATTTCCACAAGCAGCGCGCTGTGAATTTGAAACATTTTATTTTGTGATGATATCATAAATTGGTGGCGATCAAAGGTTTTACCTTGTAATATTTAGATATAATGATAGTGTGGCATTGCATTTCATAAATAACTTTTTTACCTAATTAAGTCGTGTCATCCCTTGGATGAACAAAACGAGTAAAATTTCGGCATTCCTAGATGTAAATTCGCCTGTCCATAAAGTTTATTTTCGGTGTTTTGCACAAAACTACTTCCGAAAAAGATCAAGAGTGACTCGTCGAGTGCTGTTTATGCTTTTGGTTTTAGTTTTGAAAAACCGCAGTTCTGTTACGAAAACCCTACACAATATTTATGCTCTCAAATTCTGCGTTAGCTTTCCCGCAAATAGCTGATATAATAGCGAGATAAAGATTGTTTTTCGAAAAAATCGAGGTATCCCAATGAAAATCAGCTACAAATAACTCTGAAAGATGCTAATTGACAAGGATATGACCAGCCGTGACTTGCGGCGTTTGACGGGAATCAGTACGACCTCGGTAGCCAAATGCGATATTACCGAAATATTGGAGATCGAGTACGATGAATCCGACAATTTCCAATGACAGGAGGCTCGGACGTGGAAAGCCAAAACCTTGAATGGAAAGAAACTTGGCGCGATGAATATATGAAAACACTCTGCGCTTTCGCCAACGCTTCTGGCGGGACTTTGGAAGTCGGACGCGATGACGCAGGTGCGGTCGTCGGTATCAAAGATATGGCAAAACTCTTGGAGGATTTACCGAACAAGATTAAGAACGCGATGGCGATTATACCCAATATCATCGTCTGTGAAGCGGACGGCAGAGAATACATCACAGTAACCGTGGGGGCGTACCCGTTCCCCATCAGCTATCACGGCGTTTATTACATCCGCTCGGGCAGCACGACGCATGAACTTACAGGCAGCGCGCTTGACGAGTTTATGCTACGAAAACAGGGAAAGACGTGGGACGGCGTACCCGTGCCATACGTGAAGTTCGATGACTTTGAGAGCGACGCATTCAAAGCGTTCAGGCGCAAAGCTATAGCAAGTGCCCGTTTGACGACTCAGGACTTGGAGATAACCGACGAGATGCTTTTGAAAAACCTGCGCCTTGTCGAGGGCGACTACTTAAAGCGCGCGGCGCTGCTAATTTTCCACCAAGACCCCGAGAATTGGGTGCCGGGGGCATATGTTAAAGTAGGCCTTTTCGAGAACACCGCCGACATTCTCTATCAGGATGAAATCCACGGTTCACTCATCACGATGGCGGATAAGGTCGAGGATTTGGTCTATACGAAGTATTTCAAGGGTTTCATCAGTTATGAAGGGCTTCAACGGATAGAGACATTTCCCGTGCCGAGGCGGGCCTTCCGTGAAGCGGTTTTGAACGCCATCCAGCACAGGGACTACAGCACCGGGAATCCGATTCACATTCATATATACCCGGATAAAGTGCTGATATACAACGATGGCAGATTGCCTGAAAATTGGACTGTCGAAAAATTGTTTGCCACGCACACTTCAATGCCGTACAATCCACTCATTGCGGGCGCGTTTTTCCGTTCCGGGCAGATTGAGGCTTGGGGACGCGGCATTGAGAAAATCACTGACTCCTGCAAGTCTTGGGGCAAGCCGGAACCATTTTACGAAGTGTGCTCAAACTACGTCATGATTGGTTTCAACACCGATACTAACATCGGAGAAAACATCGGAGAAAACATCGGAGAAAACGAAACGCAAAGAAAAATCCTAAA
>JAISFV010000077.1 GCA_031263445.1 Synergistaceae bacterium
GGCGGCGAACCAAGCTGCCGCGCCGGCATCGCACCCGCCGCCGCCACCATTGCTGCCGCTGTTGTCATCAGTATAATAATAGTTCGTCGTCCTCTTGACGTTCAGTGTGACCGGCCGCACATAGAACGCCGTCGCGCCCCTGTAATAGACGTTGCACAGGTAGTCGCCCACGGTTTCCGGCGTCACGTAAAGGGTTATCTGCCCGCTCGCCCGGTCGAAGTAGTAGGAGTTCGCGGTGCCGTCGAACGGGTTAGCCGCCGTATTGTCGTTCAGGTTCGAGAGCTGGATCGTACTCCCGTCCGGCAGCACCAGGTTAACCGCATGGATGTCGACATAGTTGTTGACCGTCACGCCGCCGCTGTTTGCGCCAGTGTCGCCTGAGATGACGTAGATGATCTTGGTCGTCTCCCCGGCGACCGCGTTCTCGTACCGCACGTCGCTGGACGCGATCACTATCGGGTCGTCATGGTTCGCCACCACCGTCTCCGACGGCGCGTCTGCCACGTCCTCGTCCTTGAGCGCTACGACAGTCAGCTTTGCGGACGACATGTTGCTTTTTCCTCTGGTGGGGGCAAACGTGAGTTCCACTGATCCGTCCCGCTCCGCCTTCCCTGAGAATTCGAGCCAGGAGTTCCATGTCGCGGCGTTCTGCCAATCCGTGATGGAGAGGCCGTTCCAGTGCCACCGGCCGTCTTCGTCGCGCGTCACTCCGTCGCCGGTTATTGTGAAAGCCCTAGGGATCATGTCCCTTCCGTACTTCGGCTCGACGAGCAAGTTGACGTTCGCGCTCAGTTCCTTGCCGACCGGGACTTCCAGCTTTTCCCTGTCGAGGCTGAGCCGGTATGCCGCGTCATCCACAAACACCGTGAACGGGACGCGATTAGGGGATATTGTGCCGCTCACGCCGCCGGCAGGATCGAGCTCCACATTCACATAAAATACTCTCTCCCCGCTGAAATTCGGTGTCCCGCTCAGGATGATCCCCTTGTTGTCGCTGTTTACCGCGATATCTAGACCCTCCAGGCCGTCGCTGCCTTCCACCGTGAGCTTAACCGGCGCTTCGAGCGTGCCTGACCTCGCCAATATCGCCTTGGCGGTCGGAGTCACAGCGACGCCCTTTTGCCAGTATTCGGGATATCCGTCGCCTATGAGTGTGCGGTCGTAAGCCGGCGTATAGACGTCGCCCGTGGACACATCGACGTTTATGGTCGAGGAGAGCTCCGCTCCGTCCGTAGTCATCCACACGACCTCATAGCTGCCTTCGCCCGTCCCGCCGTCAATATGAGGGGTGCCGCTGAAGGTCACCGCCGGCCTGGCTGGATCCGCCGTCATCACAAGCCCGCCTAACGTCTCAATGGAGCTTGACCTGTTCCCGGTCGCGGGATCGACTATCAGCAAATCTTTTATGGCCAGGTTTGGCGGGGTTGCCTTGAACGTCACTGATGCACCCGCCGCCTTGTTGTTGGTGAACGTGAACGAGTCCCGTTCCGGTTCCGCTCTTCTGTCCGACTTCCTCACCTGGAGGTTGAACGTCGCGATAGTGGATTCCGTTTTCGGGAACCCGATCACGCTGGCAAATCCGTCGTTGACGACGGAGACACCAGTGCCGAAGATGCTGAACGTTTGGTTCAGCTCATCGGCCACGCCCGACTCCGGCGTCCGCAGTACGATATACGAGCTGTCGGTGTTGGCTGACGCGGTCACTCCGTTGGGAAGCTGCCACGCCCCGTTCTCGCGCGGCAGATCCGCGTTGCCTGGCCCGTGCAGCGACATTCCGGCTACGGCGAGCTTCACCTCTCTGCTGCTGTCGTCGATGATCATGCACGCTACGCCGTTGTCCTCTCCAGAAAAACTGTAAGCGGTTCCCGCATACATGGTGATAGGATTTAGTGCGCGCGGCAGCACTATCACCGTCGGATTGACCGTCAGCGTGACCTGCGCTCCGTCTATGCGGCCGTCTGGGTTGGCGTCAGATGCGGCGTCGGGGTATTTCGGATATATGATGAGCTTTTCCCCGCCGTCAGCGTCAAACTTGTTGTAAGACGAAGGCGCCGAGCGCGAGAAGGCGACGCTGTACTCGAACTCGCCGTTGGCGTCGGTGGTGACAGGCGGCGGATTCGAGACGGTTCCCGTACCCCACGGCTCGGTCGGCTCGCCCTGCTTGCCCACCACCCCAAAACCCACGCTCCTGTTCGGATCGAAACCGGTCCCGCGCAGCGTTATGCCGGCCTTGGGGCGGGAGTTAGGCGATGATGACGAGAGGTAGTACAGTTTCGCGCTTGCCTCTTTGACGCCAAGCCCCACGGGGCTGATCAGGCCATTGTTGAACTGGCCGCTCGCCGGTGTGCCGCTGATCCACATGGACGGCGCGGCAGAGGCTGGCGCATTGGACGCAAGCGCCAAAAGGAACGACGCCAGCAGGGCGATGACCGGTACGATGACATGTTTCATCTTCATTAAGCACAACCCCCTCGATATTGTTTTGTTTATTTTTTAGACGCTGAAGAGCATTAAGGAAACGCCAGTTAACTCGCTTAGCGAGGTTTAAATCGGCCCGTATTTAAATATTAGCCACCATAACGGCACATGTGTTTGTGTTTATGATAGCACATACGTTTGCCTTTCGCAATCGACGGCACCTGGTCAGCCGTAAAAACGCGCCCACAGGGCGATCTTGAGCTGAATAATCGCAGACCGCACAAACTATTGACTTTATACTTAACGCAGGATAAAATTAACAAAAGTCGATTTTTATCTAGGTGTCTGAACGATAAAGATGTAAACGCTGGATGCGTCGGCCTTACTAAACAGCGAAATGTCGTGTGGGCGAATCAGTCAGTGTTTCCTTAATTTTGATTTACTTCTTAATTAACTTGATATAGGGAGAGTGGTGCAGTGGACAGCGCTGACCTTCAGAGCATGATGATGCAGAGGATACCCAGTCTGCCGAACAAGGCGAAGCGGGTTACGGAATATCTCCTTTCGAACATGCGGGAGGCGGCTTTCAAGTCGATAGGGGAAGTGGCCGACGAGCTCAAGGTTTCAAAAGCGCAGCTCGTGCGCGTGGCACGCGTCTTGGGTTTCGGCGGGTATTCGGAGCTGAAGGATTGCTTGCAGAAAGCCATCCTAGAGCAGATAAACCCAGCCGCGATGCTGACGAAGGCCGTCGGTATGAAGAACGAGCTGCCGGAGAAGATCAGGCAGACCGAGCAGGTCAACATAGACGACACGTGGATGCAGATCGACACGGCTAAGGTCGATGAGTTCTGCCGGATGGCGAGCGAGGCGAGATGCACCGCCTTTCTCGGATGGGGCATATCCTCGCTCGTGATGGAGCTGGCGTACTCGCGTTTCTGCGTGATGGGCCTGCCGACCACGCTGATCAAGAGGGGGAGCCTGTCGCTGGTAGAGCAGGCGAGGGCGTTGCCGGTAGGCAGCGTCTTGGTGGTGTGCGAGGTGCCCAGCTACGCAATCGACGTCACCGAGGCCGTCTCGGACGTGAAGAAGAACTGCGCCGCGAAGGTGATAACCATCTCGGACAGCGCCGCCGCACCCATCTGCCGCTTCTCGGATCTCTCGTTTTTCGTGTCGGCCAGCAGCCCGACGTTCGGCAGCAGCATAATAGGCCCGGTTTTTCTGGTTCACATACTCACGTCGTCTCTGGTCGTCCACCTGGGCGACTCCGCGCGGGAGGCCTTGGAAAAGCAGGCGGCGTACCTGCACGACGAGCGCTTTTACCATCCCATATTCGGCTTGAAATACTGAGCGCGGCGGGCAGCGCGTCAAGTCATTTACTGCCCGCCCATGTTCAGCAGCTCTCCGAACAGCTCCAGCGCGAGCGGGAAATTTTTGCGCCCCATGCCCACTCGAAAGCGGTTGCCCTTCACGTCAAAGACCTCATCGGGCAGCACCATCAGGCTTTTCAGGGCGACAGCGCGTTCGCCCAGTTCCATGACGTCGCCGGTCAACAGGCGCGGGAAAGCCGTGGTGCCTCCCATGGGAGGGATCCACTCCACGGCTTCGGAACGCCGGGCAAAAAATTCATTGGCTATGTCGACGTTCTGGCGCAGGATGGCGATGTTTCTCCGGAAGAGCGCCTCGATATTGCGCATAGCGGCTTCGGCAATGACTTCGCCCGGCGCCGGATTGCAAATTGTCGTGTAGTCCTTCATCGCCAAAACGGATGAAATCAGGTCATGACGCCGCGACGCTATCCATCCCAAGCGCAAACCGGGCAGCCCCGGCCCTTTTGAAAGGCCGCTCATCGCCACGGCGTCAGTATGCCCCGCGAACGACGGCAGCTCAGGTTCGCTCAGCGCTAGCCCCCGATACATTTCGTCGCTGAAAACTGTTATGCCGTAGCGTTCAGCGAGATCGCCGATCCGCCCGAATTCAGCGGGCTTAGGCATATAGCCGGTAGGGTTGTGCGGGAAGTTGAGCACGAGCAGCTTGGGACGACGCCGGAGCAGGGTTTCCAGTTCGTCGTAATCGAGGCGCCATCTCCCGTCCCGGGCAATGAGACTCCAGAATACGACATCGCACCCGATGGCGCGCGGCAGTTCATACAGAGACTGGTACGCAGGAGAAATGCAGACCACCTCGTCACCGGCCTCCAGAAAACTGTTCATGAAAAGGAATATCAGCTCCTCAGGGCAGCCAATAACGACTCCGTCGCGACCGACGCCGTACATCGAGTCCACGGCTTCGACCAGCGCCGGGGCGCCTCTCGACTCCGTGTAGGACAGCCGCAGGTTTCTCATGCAATCGCAACCGCCCCTCGCAGCATCGAAAATTTCCGATACCGTCCATGATTCACAATCGGAAGGGCTCAGGAGATGCGAGACGTTGAATTCGTATTTTGCGAAAAAACGCTCCAACTGGAAATCCCTTATCCTCAAATCGACTCGCCCTTTCAAATTTTCAGTGCAGTGCCGTTTGCCCGCATGAATCGATAATATTTATGGTTATATCCAGTCAGAGCCTTCTGTGAAAACCGACGATATTTTATCGCTGCTCGAACGCTTCACAAAACGTCTGGAAAAGTTTTTCAGTATTACAGAGTTAAATATAACCCTCCATATGCCTGCCTAAACCTTGTTGAAATACTGCCGAGAAAAGCCCATTGTCTTTTCATATAGTTATGCAAGTCTTTCGTATTACGAAAATACGCCTCATGCAAATCATTTTCATTTACACCCTTGCCTTTAGGGCATGTTTGTCCTATTGACAATGCGCTTGCATGGCCGCTTTCAATACAGCAAGAAATACCCTCGCCCATCGGATTTAAGAACCCTGCCGTCTCTCCTGCAAAAAGAATTTTGCCTTTTCCTAAACTGATACGACAGTCAGACTGGACATGCGGCATAACCCATTTTTCAGATTTTCCTGTGTCTGTTAGTTTTGCGTTAAATTTTTCAGTCATATATGAGATAAAATTTGAATAATGTGCGTCTATATGCTCAGTTTTTGTATCAGCTACGCCGAATATTAAATAATCATCTTTAACATTAAACCATGCGTCATAACACGAAAACTTCTTGTCAAGAAAAGCATAGAAATAATGATAATCCAAATCAATTGTGCCGTGCAAAAATTTTTGATATGTCACGACATACTTTAGATTATGGTTGAGCAGTTTATCCCGTATGGGGCTGATGGCACCAGTACAAATTAGTGCTATTTCAGCCTGTTCGGTAAATATTTTTTCTTCCTGTTTTAACTGTATAGTTACACAATCAAGATTATCTGCACATGACAGGGCTTGCGTATTTTCACATACGGTTGTCCCTGCTTCCTGTGATTTTTTCAAAAGCCAGCAGTCAAATTTATCCCGCCATATGTTCAAACCGTCCTGTTCAAAAAAATACTCTTTCCCGTTTTCATCATAAAATTTCATTCCCTTGTTCAGGCGGGGCTCACAGGTGACCGTATCGGGAATCAGTGAATTAACATACGATTGAATAAGATGTATAGATTTCTTTATCAATAATCCCGAACACGATTTTTCTCTGGGCGCTTTAGCTTTGTCAACTAACAATACGGAATATCCCATAGAGGATAACTGCCGTGAAGCAATGCTTCCGGTTACCCCGCCCCCGATTACAATCACGTCATACATAACTATTCTCCTGCCGCATGGCGATTCAAGTCTGCGTCAGGCGTTCGCTCCGCTCCTGGCGCACCCAGTGGCTAGTGCCGCGCTTTTTGCCCTCATAAAGCTAATCGCAAGAAAATCTTGTCGTTTAGAGAAGCAGACACGCCGCAAAGATTCAAATCCTTGCCATTCAGACACCTGACGATAAATCGGCCTTTCGTGAGCGTCCGCCGCGAGTCCTTTGCGTCACTCCTCCGGCGCTGTGGACAGGATAAAGAGTTGTTCCAGTTGGGGCTTTTCCACGCCGGAAGGCGCGCCGGTGAGCTGGCACTGGGCCTTTTGGTTCTTCGGGAATGCCATTATGTCGCGTATCGATTTCGCGCCGCAGAGCATCATGACGACTCTGTCGAGGCCCAGGGCTATGCCCCCGTGCGGCGGCGTCCCGAACGACAGCGCTTCCAGCAGGAACCCGAAGCGCTCGCGGGCGACTTCCGGCGATATGTCGAGCGCCGCGAAAGCCTTTGACTGGATTTCCGGGTTGTGTATCCGTATGGAGCCGCCGCCGAGTTCGGTTCCGTTCAGCACTATGTCGTAAGCCCTGGAACGAGCGTTTCCTGGGTCGGAGGCCAGTTTTTCGATGTCCTCGTCCATCGGGGCCGTGAACGGGTGATGGACGGCGAACCAGCGTTTCTCGTCCTCGTCCCACTCGAAAAGCGGGAATTCCGTCACCCAGACGAACTTCCAGCCAGGGTTCACGAGGCCGCGGGCCGCCGCGAGCTCCAGACGGATCTGCCCGAGGACGCCGCAAGCCTTCACCCAGCTCTTGTCGGCCATGACGAAGAGCGTGTCGTCCGCAGTGATGCCGGATATTCTCCTGAGTTCTTCCTGAGAGGCGTCCGACAGAAATTTAACGAGCGGCCCCTTTAACGCGCCTTCTTTAATCTGGAAGTTCGCCATGCCGGCGCTGCCGAGCTCCTTCGCCCTGCCCTCCAGGTCCGCCAGCTCCTTGCGGGACAGGTTTCCGCCACCTGGCAATAGCAGACACTTCACCGCGCCGCCCTCGCGCACGGTTTTGGAGAAGGGGTTTTCGCCCTCCGCGAAGACGGAGGATATGTCGCCTATCTCCATGTCCACGCGCATGTCCGGCTTGTCGCTCCCGAAGCGTTCCATGGTCTCCTTCCACGTCAGGCGTGGAATGGGCGCGGGTATTTCTGCCCCTGTCGTTTCCTTGAAGAGCCCGATAAGGTAAGGCTCCGTCAGGCTCATGATGTCCTCTTCAGTGACGAAGCTCATCTCGACGTCTATCTGAGTAAACTCCGGCTGCCTGTCCGCGCGCAGATCCTCGTCCCGGAAGCATTTGGCTATCTGGACGTACCTGTCGCATCCGCCTATCATGAGGAGCTGCTTGAACAACTGGGGCGACTGCGGCAGGGCGTAGAATTCCCCTGGGTTGACACGGCTCGGCACGAGGTAGTCCCTCGCCCCTTCAGGTGTGGACTTTGTCAAGATCGGCGTCTCCACCTCGAGGAAACCGTTGCGGTCGAAGTAGTTGCGGGTGTATTGCACCGCTTTGTGGCGGATCCGCAGGTTCCGCTGCATCCCCTCGCGACGCAAGTCGATGTAGCGGTACGTCATGCGGAGATCCTCGTTGACCTTATCAGCCTCGTCAGGGTCGAAGGGCGGGAGCTGGGAGGACGACAGCAGCACGAAATCCTGAACTGCCATCTCCACTTCACCCGTCGCGATCGCAGGGTTCGACGTACCCTCCGGGCGTTCGCGCAACACGCCCTTCACGGCCAGGACGTACTCCGAGCGTAGATCCTTCGCACGGGCGTGCGCTTCCGGGATGGCCTCCGGGTTGAATACGATCTGAGTGGCGCCGGTATGGTCCCACAGCTCGATGAATATAATGCCCCCTAGGTCGCGCCTGGCGCGCAGCCAGCCGTTCAGCACCACTGCCCGCCCGGCGTCCCCTATTCTAGGTTCGCCGCAGTATAGGGTCCTTTTCCACTCGTTCGTGTAACTTCCGCTGATCATCTGTTCCGTTCCTCTCTCCATAAGGCTAGTTTCGAAGCCGCTTCGTTTCTTGCTATCGAGCGCTGTTCGCCGTCTGACATGTTTTTGACCGACACCGTCCCTGACGCAGCCTCGTCCTCGCCTATGATGCAGACGAAAGCCGCGCCTGACGCCGCCGCCTGCTTCATCTGCGCCTTCATCCCGCGCCCGGCGTAGTCCGTGTCTGCCGCGATCCCAGAGGCGCGGAGCTCGTGCGCTAGGGCGGCGGCCTCCAACGCCAGGCCATTCGAGGCCGTGACGACGTAAACGTCCACATGCGGCTTGTCTCCGAGGAAAACGCCCTGCCCCTCCAGCGTGATGACGATGCGTTCGATTCCGGACGCAAAGCCGACGCCTGGCACAGAGGGCCCGCCGATGGCCTCAGCTAGGTTGTCGTAGCGCCCGCCGCCGCAGACCGCGTTCTGAGACCCGAGCTCGCCCGCAAGTATCTCGAAGGCCGTCTTCGTGTAATAGTCGAGCCCTCGGACGAGCCGCTTGTCCAGCCTGGCGTCGGCGCCGATCCTTTCCAGCCCGCGCGTGACGTCCTCGAAGTGCGCCGCGCATTCGTCGCAGAGCGAGTCTAATATTGCCGGGGCACCCTCCGTTATCTCCTTGCACGCAAGTTTCTTGCAGTCGAGGATGCGGAGCGGGTTCCGGTCAAACCTCCCTCGGCACGTCTCGCAGAGCGCTTCCAGCCCTCCGGGGCCAGATTCTATGAAACGCTTCAGCGCGTCTCTGTAAGCTGGTCTGCACTTCGGACACCCGACGGAGTTGATGAGCACCTGGAGGTTTGTCAGGCCGAGCCTCCGGTATATCTCCATGGACGTGTCGATGGTCTCTAGGTCGGCCATCGGATCCTGGACGCCCAATATCTCGAAATCTGTCTGCCAGAACTGGCGGTAACGGCCTTTTTGCGGGCGCTCGTACCGGAACATCGGCCCGGCGCTCCAGAGCTTGACCGGCTGCGGGGCGCGCCTCATATCGTGTTCCAGGTAGGAGCGGGCCATCGACGCGGTCAGCTCGGGGCGCAGGGTTATGCTCCTGTCCCCCTTGTCGATGAAAGTGTACATCTCTTTTTCGACGACGTCCGTCGCGTCGCCGATGCCCCTGCAAAAAAGCTCCGTATGCTCGAAGATTGGGAGCAGCACCTCGCTGTACCCAAAATCCCTCGCGACGTCCCGGCACACGTCCAAGACATGCGCCCATTTCCACGACTCGTCGCCGAGGACGTCCCTAGTCCCCCTCGGGGCTTTTATTGCGGTCTCCATGCTTTTTCCCCCTATATCGTTTCGCTTCGCGTACAAACGAGCGCAAACGTGTCCCATGAAAAGGACGGCCGGCGCTAAATGCCTATCTAAGGAAAACTTTAAATCACCGCGAGGCGCGCGTTCCAAAACGGCCAGATTCCGCCCCGCGATTTAATCGCGTCCTTCATCTCTCCACGCGGAGAGATATGTTACCATATATTGTGATGTGTAATGCCAATTTGAAATCAAGTGCCTAAAGTTAAAATATTTTAAAGCAGTGCATATCTGCTATGAGACGTACTATTAACTCCCGATTGAAATCAAATTTAATATTAGGCAAAGATTTTAAGCGTGTGCGTCCCAGGAATTTCAGAAGACGCCGAACGCCGTCACGGGCATCTGTCGGCGGCACGCCAGGGAATCGCTGATTAAATGTTCTTTAGCTCTTCCTTCGCGGCTTTGATGGCGGCTTCGGCATCTTCGATCCACCTTGCGCGTTTTTTGCTTTCGATCGCCAGGCCTTTGGGATCGTTCAGCAGGAAATCCAGCTTTTTTTCCTGGAGACGCAGCCACTCAAGCGCCTTTTTGCTGTGCTTCTCGTCGTCCCTGAAGCTCGATATCTCTTCATCGTCCTCTTTGACAAACGCCCTGCTCAAGACAGCCCCTCCCTGTGGAATAAAATTCTTTCCATGACAATATCACAGAAGAGAGAGAATGTCATCGTTGCGCCGTTGACAGCCAAAGGCAAGATCCTTATAATTCACACGTTGTGTTTATGGGGCTGTGGCGCAGAGGGAGCGCGCTTCCTTGGCATGGAAGAGGTCAGGGGTTCAATTCCCCTCAGCTCCACCAAGAGATAGCAAGGGTTCAGGGGATTTCGGCCTGAACCCTTTTCTTTTTCTGCACTCCACATGCACTCCGAGATGAGAAAAATTTAACCCCCTCAAAACTGAGGAGGTCGCGTTATGAAACCGAGGAGCCTGGCGGAGGCA
>JAISFV010000174.1 GCA_031263445.1 Synergistaceae bacterium
ATCTTAAGGAGGCGCAGGTCGTTCACCAGCCTTATCGCGGTTGCGCTGTCCGTCGCTGCCCCCATCGTTATCATCATCATGCCGGCGACGATGCCGATTATGACGGTCACGATCAGCAGTTCGACGAGCGTAAACCCGCCGCGCCCGGGCCGTTTTGATAATTTCCCGCCTATGTCATGCAAAGCCTCCATCCAATTTATTACCCCCTGCTCCGAAAAATTTTGACTGGTTTGCCGTGCCGCAAAGACAGATGATTTATACGATAATGCCGTGATGAAAAAAGGGCGGCGCGGCCCTGAGTTGACTGCCGCTGCCGCCCTGGTGGGTTCTGTTTTCCCTCTAGTGGTTCGTACTACTTAATTACTATGTACGCTACACCCTGGGCATCATATGCTTCACCAGCATCGTTTCTGATTGCCTTATTTTTCATGAGCTTTGCCTTTGCCCCGGCAGAAAGCTGATCCGGCGAAAGTCCGAAGTAGATGCGGTCGTCGCTCGCTACGGCGTAGTATACTGTGCTGCCATAATTCTCCGCAAGCGGCTTGTCCATGTACCTTTCAAGCGATCTTACTACGGATGTCGTTAACGAACTTTTAGTACCTGGAGTAGTTGCAAGGCCAGAATCCCTCTCAGGCCACTTGTCGGTATCCGCGTAGTAGAGAAGCGTCGCCGACTTCACGAGCCGCAGGTCGTTGATGATCTTCGTGGCCTCAGCGCCGTCCGTAGCTGAACCCATCATGAGCATCATCATACCAGCCAGTATACCGATGATAACGGTGACTATCAGAAGTTCGACGAGTGTGAAACCGCTTTTGCGAGCCTTGAACATATCCTTCATTGTAAATACTCCTCCTCTTTTTGTGCCTCTGTTTTGTTTCGAGTGACTTGCCAATCGACCAAACCGCCTAAAAACCATCCATAATGTCATACGCCCCTCTTGCCAACTCCCCCTCTCAATGTCTCTTAAATTTTTTTAAGACGCATTGCCTATGTTATATATGGTACCCTTACATAAACTGCTGCAGTGACTGGAGCAGCGGTATGAAGATAGCGCCCACCAGCAGGCCCACGACCCCTCCGACTATGACTATAATCAGCGGCTCAATTATGGACGTGAGCGACTTTATCTTCTCGTCCAGTTCCATGTCGTACCAGTCCGCAACCTTCGACAGGACGTCGTCTATGTTGCCGGTCTCCTCGCCGACGGCGACCATGTGGGCCACCATCACCGGGAAGAGCTTCTGCTCTCTGAGCGTCGTGCTCAAGAGCACGCCGTTCTGGGCGCGCTCCCTCATCGTGTCCAGCGCTTCCCTGACTATTACGTTATCGGAGACGCCGGAGGACATCTCAAGCGAATCTAAGATGGTGACGCCGGCCGTCACGAGCGTCGACAGAGTCCTGAATGACCGGGACATTATCGACTTGAACAGGATATCCCCGAAGAGCGGCGCCTTGATCTTGCGCCCGTCGAAAAAACGTCTGCCTGGCGGGGTCTTGCCGATATATTTGATGATAAGGTAAATCACGACGAACGGCACCGGCAGCAAGAACCAATAAGCCCGCAGGAAGTCCGAGAAGCCGAAGATCGCCTGCGTCAGGGCCGGCAGCTCCGACATGCCGATGTTGGCGAACGACTTCCTGAAGAGCGGCACGATAAACATGCAGAGCGCGACTATGGCGAGGATCGTGACGGATATTATGACACTCGGGTAGATCATCGCTCCCTTTATCTTCTTCTGCAGGACGTACTGGCTCTCGACAAATAACGCGAGGCGCGTCATGCAGACGTCCAGGACGCCGCCCTCTTCGCCCGCTCTGGTGAGGGCTATTTCCAGGTTGGTGAATACCTTTGGGTAGCGAGCCATCGCCGCAGCCAGCGTCACACCGCCGCTCACCGCGTCCCGCAGACCTGTGAGCGTTGAACGCAGCGTCTTGTTTTCCGTCTGTGACGACAAGAGCTCCAGCGTTGCCGCGATCGTTATGCCGGCGTTTATCATCGTCGACATCTGCTTGAAGACGATGCTCTTGTCGCGGAGCGTCACCCTTTGCGGGAATATGTCCCGCAGATCCTTCTTCATAAAAGAAGAGTTATCGCCATCGTCACTCAATCCGACGAGCGCGCCTACTGAAACGCCCGCTTCGATGTGAATCGGGGACCACCCCTGCTCCCTTATCCAGGACAGCGCCTCGCCCTCGCTCCCAGCCTCTCGCGTACCGCTGTTTATCGTGCCGGATTCAGTCCTTGCCCGGTATTTAAAGATCACCGCGTTCACCTCGTGTCCCATATCGTCTCAGTAGCTTTAACCGTGCCTACCAACTCTCTGTGTTTAGAATTATAAGGACATTAGCGCATAATGCAATAGGCCTATCGGATCATATTTGTTTTCTGTAAGCCCCGAACGGAGTCGCGCAACGGTGGAAAAAAACGGCTCGGAGCGCTATACTACCTGATGTCGTCCAAATGAAAGGGGCTGTGGCTCAATGTCATCGTCATGGAATTCGCCAAACCTGCTCAGCATGTCGCGTGTGTTCCTCACGCCGCTCGTCATGGTCTTCCTGGCCGTAAGGGGGGAGTTCGGGACGCTCTTTGGCGCCAACATCGGAGACATCCTGGCAGGGATAGTCTTTATCGCCGCGTCACTGACTGACGCCGCAGACGGCTATATCGCGCGCAAGCGGGGCATAGTGACGAACCTGGGCAAATTCATCGATCCGCTCGCCGACAAGATCCTGGTCGTGGCAGCGCTGATCTCCTTAGTCGAGCTGGGCCGCCTGTCGGCCTGGATGGTCGTAATAATCGTCTCCCGAGAGTTCATCGTCTCCGGCATCAGGATGGTCGCCGCCGTCGAGGGCGTCGTCATCCACGCCTCGAAGGGAGGGAAGGCTAAGACCGTGAGCCAGATCGTGGCGATAGTCATGATGATATTCAACATGCCCTACGCGCTGCCTGTGATGTGGGTCGCCATGATCATGACGGTCTGGTCCGGACTGGACTACATGATCAAGAGCAAGGATTTTTTCAAGTGACCGGCTGGCAAATCCCCCTTTAAAAACAGAAGGCAACGCATCAGGGGTTGTATATTTATCCTTTAGGCACCTAGCAATAAATCGGCCTTTTCAACGTTTCACGCGTTTAGGGGGTTTGCAGACAGAGAAATGGGACTATAATATCGGCACGGTTCCTCAGGAATTTGAGGCTGTTCACTTAAGGAGGTCAGTTTATGCAAAAGTATGTCTGTTCCGTGTGTGGCTATATCTACGAGCCTGCGGCGGGCGACCCGGATTCCGGGGTCGCGGCGGATACGAGCTTCGAAGACATCCCGGACGATTGGGTCTGCCCGATCTGCGGGGTCGGAAAGGATATGTTCGAGCCGGAGTAAGGCGGAAATTAAAGCGTTACATCAGGGATAGAAGTACCAGGGCAATGTCTGTAATCTCCTCGTCTGCGGGGCCTGGCGGCGTCTCGACCGTAAGCACGGCGCCCGGGATTATGACGGCGAGGGAGAGCCCCAGAAACTGGTCACGCTCCAGCAGGGCAGGGAATCCGCCCGCCGTGAGCGTCCTGTAAGTCCTCCCGGCGCCGAGAAGTCCGTCGCTTGACTCGGTCTGCGGCGCCGGGACGTTCAGCATCACGGGGCCTTTGCCGCCCATCAATATAGCCTTGAGCGAAACGCCGTCCCCAGTCCTGTAGTCCCTCTCCAGCCAAAAGCCCTGATTGCCGGACACGGCGTCGAGCCGGACGGTTTTAAGCCCGCCGCATTGCCAGCCGTCCGGAGATCCCAGCGTCAACGCCGCCTGGGCGGTGCCGGGCGAGGCGAACGCCATAAGGGTTGAAAGCATGAAAATCGCGATAGTCAACGCACATTTTTTGTATTCTGACATCCGAAACACCCCTCGCGCAATTTATATCAAACATGATAGTATCACAAGGAGACACGGCGCGCGAGCGCGAATGAGCATATATCTGCGCTATAAGGAGAAATAACTGTGGTGGACAGAGTTTTCTGCATAAAAGTATATGGCTGCCAGATGAACGCCTATGACGGCGACCGTCTGCGCGGAGCGATGACGGGGCTTGGCTGGACGGAGTCCGACGACGTCATGGACGCGGACGCCGTCATTTTCGTGACGTGCAGCATCAGGGACAAGGCGGAGCAGAAGGTGATAAGCGAGCTGGGCAGGTTCCGGCCATCGTGGGAGAAAAACAGGCGGCCCAAGGTGGCGCTCGTCGGATGCATGGCACAGCGGACGGGTGCGGATCTTGCGCGCAGGTTCCCGTGGATCCGCGTCGTCGCAGGGCCGCGCAGCCTCGGGGACGTCCCGGCGCTGGTCGCCGAATCGATGGACGGCGGCCTGTTCTTGCGCCTCGACGGGGATCCCAGCGAGAGGGCTGACCTGGAGTGCGCCCCCGTGCCAAAAAACAACCCGCACAAAGCCTTCATCACCATAGCGCACGGTTGCGACCAGTTCTGCTCGTACTGCATCGTGCCATACGTCCGCGGGCGCTTCGCGTCACGCTCGCGCGAGGACGTGCTGAACGAGGCCGGAGGCCTCGTGAGCCGAGGGGCGCTCGAAATCACCCTGATCGGCCAGAACGTGAACACATACGGAAGGGATTTTGACGGCGGCGGATACGGCAAACGGTACCGCTTCGCCGACCTGCTCGACGACGTTTCAAATATAAAGGGCCTGATGCGGCTCCGTTTCACGACCTCTCACCCGGTCGATTTCTCTGGCGACATACTGGACGTCATGAAATGCCGCCCCAATGTCTGCCCTGGCATCAACCTGCCAGTGCAAGCCGGCAGTGACAAGGTGCTGCGCGAGATGAACAGGAAGTACACGAGGGCGGAGTATCTCTCGACGGTCGAAAAGATACGCGCCGCGCTGCCGGAGGTCGGGCTGACCACCGACCTCATCGTGGGCTTCCCTGGCGAAAGCGAGGAGGAGTTTGAGGAGTCCGTGTCTCTCATAGAGGAAACCCGCTTTGACCTCGTCCACACCGCCGCGTACTCGCCGCGCGAGGGGACGCCGGCCGCCGCGAGGGCCGATCAGATAGAGCGGCCCGAGCGCGCGAGGAGGCTTTCCAAGATAAACGAAATCCAGTCACGGATCTCGTCCGAGATAAACAGGACGCAGACCGGCCGTGTCCTGGAGGTCCTGTTCGACGAGGCCGCGCCCAAAGGAGAGGGTCTGCTCCAGGGGAGGACCGTCACCGATAAAGTAGTCCTAGTCAGGGCGCCGGCAGAGATGGCGGGGCGTTTCCGCCCCGTGAGGATAACAGGGGCCGGCCCCTGGTGCCTGGAGGGCGAACTGTTATGAACGCCCCTGGCCTCTTCGGGTACAAAGGCCCAAAATATCTGCCGCTGGCACTGGCCGTGTCCGGAGTCTTGTGCCTTGTCCTGGTATTTTTGCTGGCCGTCTCGCTCCGAGGCACGGCGAACCGCCCTGCGGGCGAAGAATCCGCCACAGACATGCCAGACGAATTTGTGAGCGAGGGCAGCGCGGCTTACGAAGGAGGCTCGATTTACGGCGCGGAAGCCGAAGCCCCCTGGGTCGTCTACGTCACCGGTGCCGTCATGAAACCCGGTGTATACGAGATACCGGCGGGCAGCAGGGTAAACGACGCGGTCAGGATGGCGGGCGGTCTGAGCCGCACCGCCGACGAAGAGGCCGTGAACCTCGCGGAAGAGGCGGAGGACGGGCTTCACATCAGCGTACCGGATAAAATAGCGGCGTCTGCGGTTGAAGCTGCGGTAAACCTGCCCCAGGACGCCCCGCCAAGGAGACAGGCGGCCGAGGCTGTAGCGACCGGCCTCGCCCGGAAGGGAAAGGCGGCCAGCGGATCAAAAGAATCCAAAAAACCTGGGACATCGGAGAAGGTCAACATAAACGAGGCGACAGCCGAAGAGCTGCGGAGTCTGCCCGGCATCGGGCCTGTCCTCTCTGGCGCGATAATAACCTACCGCGAGACGAACGGACCCTTCACGGAGGCGGAAGATCTGACGAAAGTGAACGGGATAGGGCGGAAGCGCTTTGAGTCAGTCAGGGATTTCATCACCGTTTCCAGGTAGGGCCGCGTTCCGAAGCCCGCTTTCCGGCGCGCCCGCGTTTTTGCTGCTCGTCTGCTGGGCCGCTTGCGCCTCATTGCGCGGAGCGCGTTACCCGCTCTGGGCCGTGCTAGTGATCTCTCTGTCGGCGCCGGCCGGATGGTGCCTTCTGGGTACGTCGCGGCTGAACCGCTCTTCTGCCCCCGTCATAGCGGCGCTTTTCCTCATCGGTATTTCGGGCGCCTTATATATTTCCGCTGAAATCGGCCGCGACGTGTCAGCGGAATCTGTGCGTCTGCCATCGGTCGTAACAGGGCCGATTCCATCACGCGGCACGGTGCTGGCGTCAAAAAAATTCGGCCACGGCGGAACGGCCCTCGTCGGCACCGATTCCGGGAGGCTCGTCCTGAAGTTTTGGGGCGACCCTGGCATATCACCCGGCGACCGCGTCAGTTTCTCCGGTTCCCCGGAATCGCTCAAAAGAGCAGACGAGCCGCACGGTTTTGACGAGTTCCTTTACTGGCGGGCGAAGGGCGCGGAATTTGCGGTGGCTGCCCGTGAAATTGAAAAGACCGGCACTGCCGTGGGATTTCCCAGGTGGCGGACAGTGCTGGACGCGCGCATATCGAAGACCCTGCCGCCCCGGACGGCGGGCTATCTCCTGGCGGCGCTGACCGGCACGCGGGGCGAATCCCTGACGAGCCTCCACAGGGCGGCAGGGACTTCTCACCTGCTGGCCGTTTCCGGGGCGCACGTGGGCATAGCCTTCGCGGTTTTCTGGTTCTTCCTCAGCCGCCTCAGACTGCGGCTGCTTCTCATAAGCCCGCTCGTCTGGGCTTACGTCCTGCTCTCCGGGGCCGCGCCGAGCGCGGTCAGGGCGGCGCTCATGATCCAGCTCGTCATCGCAGGGCGCGCCGCAGGGCGTTCCGGGAGACCGTTCAACACGGTGAGCGCGGCCGGCGCCGTTATGCTGCTCTGTAACCCGTGGCTCTTCTGGGATGTTGGGTGGCGGCTCTCCATGATCGCTGTACTGACGCTATCGTCCCTCTCTGCGCTCAATGCCAACTGGATCGCCCTGTTTTTCATGACCAGCCCGTTGGTATGGCTCACCACGTCGCTCCAGTCGTCTCTGGTTTTCGGGGAATCGCCCGTCGCGGGCGTCGTGACGAATTTCTTCGCGCTGCCGGCTTTCTCCGTCCTCTTCCCGCTCGCGCTCGCCTTTGGACTCCCGGCGCTCACGGACATGCCGTTCGGCGGCGCGGCGGCAGCGGTCCCGGAGTTCCTCTTCCTGAGATGGGAACGCCTGTCACAGAACTTGCTCGCGCTCTGCCCGTGGGAATTGGGGTTCTCCATGCCGCTCTTTGCCGCAGGGACTGCGGTCATGGCGTACCTTTTCGCCGCAGCCTCGGGTTTCGGTGCCGCGAGGTCGGCCTTGGCCGCAGCAATTTTCACCGCCGGGTTCTGTTTGCTGGTAGTATCTTAAGGAACCGCTTACGAATCTTATGTACTATTATATAAAGGAGGTTTTTTCTTGCTGCTCGTACTCGATATCGGGAACACAAACTCAGTCGTCGGCCTCTTCGAGGGAGGCTCGCTTGCGGGGCATTGGAGGCTTTCGTCGGTCGAAAGGACCAGCGACGAGGCGGGCATTATGATTCGCGGACTCATCGGCTTTGCGGGCATGGACGCCCTCAGCATAGAGGGCGCGATACTGTCGAGCGTCGTACCCAGCCTGGAGGAAGCCTGGCGCGACGCCATGAGGTCTTACCTGGGCGTAGACCCAATCGTAGTTTCGAGGGGGATCGACCTAGGGCTCAAGGTGAGGGTCGATAACCCGGATGAAGTAGGGGCGGACAGGTTGGTGGATTCCGTTGCAGCCATGACGAAATACGGCAAGCCAGTCATCTCCGTGGATCTCGGCACGGCGATAACATTCGACGTGGTTTCATCGGACGGCGCGTACATCGGCGGCGCGATAGCCCCTGGGCTGTCGGTCAGCATGGAGACGCTGTTCAGGCGCACGGCGAAGATGCCTCAGATCGCGCTCGCTGTGCCTGAGCGCTTTATCGGCACGAATACGGTGAGCGCGACTCAGTCCGGGGTAGTTAATGGCTACGCGGGGCTGGTGGACGCCATAAACGAGGGCATATTCAGCGAGCTCGGCACGAGGACGCCGGTCATCGCGACGGGCGGACACGCGGAGATACTGGCCGGACGATCACGGACGATAACGCACGTGGAGCCGTGGCTCACTCTCGAAGGCCTTTTGATACTGTACAGGCGCTGCGCGAAGTGAGGGCATAGCTGGGATGCGGGAAAAACTCATGATCGGAGGCGTGAGCGTCTCGTCGCCCATATGGCTCGCGCCGCTCGCGGGCGTGACGACGCGGACATTCCGCTCGTTTCAGGCCGAGGCTGGCGCCGGCCTCGTGCACACCGAGATGATAAGCGCTGTCGGCCTCACGTACATGAACCAAAAGACGCGCCGCCTCCTTGGGGACGACTGCGAACCCGGCCCAATAGCGCTCCAGCTCTTCGGGCCGGACGCGGACAGCATGGTGCGCGGCGCGGAACTGGCGCTTGGCGTGCGGCGGTTTGACGCGCTCGAAATAAATATGGCGTGCCCGATGCCAAAGGTGACGAAAAAAGGCGCCGGAGCGAGCCTCCTGAGCCGCCCGGACGAGGCGCGGCGCATGGTCTCGTCTCTGGCGCAATTCGGGCTTCCCGTATGGGCCAAGCTCCGCGTAACCCCTCAAGGCGGGAACGGGATCAGTACGGAGGAATTAGCGGAGGGGCTGCTCTCGGCCGGCGCCGCGCTTTTGATGGTGCATGGCAGGACGCCCGCGCAGAGGTACGAGGGTGCCTCGGACAAAGATCGCGTTCGCAGCCTTGCGGCGCGTTTCCCTGGTCTCATCGTGGCAAGCGGCGACTACTACACCCCGCAAGACGCGCTGTATTACTTAGACGGCGGCTGCGTCGCGGTTCTCGCCGCGCGCGGGGCGCTCCGCGACGCGTACCTGATACCCAGGACGAACGCAGCGCTCGGGAGCAATGTGCCAGACCGCCTGACGAACCCGACCGTGGCGGACAGAGCGCTGGCGCTCATAGCGCTGGGCCGCCGAGGCATAGCGGACGAGGGCGAGCGGCTCACGCTGGTGATCGTGAAGAGGATGCT
>JAISFV010000023.1 GCA_031263445.1 Synergistaceae bacterium
GGTTTCCTCCTGCGTTCGAGCCGCTTGTAAAGCATCACTCGCGCCAGAGTCCGATGCAGTCAGCAAGCTCACGGGCGAGTATCCCCTCTTTCCTCGCGCACAAGCGGCCGGATGCTCCGTGTAGCAGGGCGCCCAGTGTCGCCGCGTCGGCGCACCCCATGCCGGAGGCCAGGAAAGCGCCGATGACCCCGGAAAGCACGTCCCCTGACCCGGGGACGGCGAGCTCGGGGCCGCCTTCTAAGATCACGCGCCTCTCGGTCGCGGAGCAGATGAGCGTATGGGGTCCTTTCAAGAGCGCCGTCCCGAATTTTTTCGAGAGATCGGCGCACGAGGCCATCCTGTTCGCTGCAACCTTTTTCGCGCTCGTCCCGAGGAGGAACGCCGCTTCCCCCTCATGAGGCGTTATTACCACGCTGTCCCTGCGATTATGCGGGGTTTCCTTGCTGTCGGCGCCTCCGATATTGTGAAGGGCATCAGCGTCGATGAGGAGCGGCTTCTTCCATTCATCGCGGATCCAGTTGGTGACAAGTTCCGGTTCGAGGCCTCGGCCTATCCCGGGGCCAAGGACGATGGCGCCGCACTTGTCGAACCACGGCGATATGGCCTTCTCGACCGTCCTGTAGCGGATCACGCCGCCCTTAGACGGCAGCGGCAGGAGTATGGCCTCCGGGAGGAAGGATGAGACATCAGCGGCCATGAAGTCAGGGACAGCCAGGAACACCAGCCCGCAGCCAGCGCGGAGCGCCCCCATCCCTGCGAGCAGAGGCGCGCCTCGGAACGTCTCCGAGCCGCCCACGACCAAGAGCGCCCCTCTCGTCCCCTTGTGGGCGTCCTTTGGGAATCGCGGCCTGAGCGCAGGGATGTCCGAGGCGTCGTAACCAGTGAGCTGATGGTCGCCCAGCAACAGATCAGGCCTGATCCCGATGCCGCAGACCTCGATTTCGCCCGAGTGCAGACACCCAGGCGATACAGCGAGCCCCACCTTTTCGGCCAGGAACGTTATCGTGGCCCCGGCGGTCAGGACGGTGCCGTATGTCTCGCCAGAGTCAGGGTCGACCCCGCTCGGGATATCCAGGGAGACGACGTGCGCAGCCTCGCGGCAGTGCTCGATGAGCCTGACGACTTCACCACGCGGCGCGCCGCTGGAACCCGTTCCCAGCAACGCGTCCACCACGACGCCGGCTGTCCGGAGGCGGTACGCGATGTCCTCGTCCTTCATGTCCTTCGAGCAGACGATGCTCACGCCGCAGTTTTTCGCAGAAATCGCTGCGGAAGCGGCGTCGTTCTTATACTTGTCCAGGCTGACCGTCGAGATGACAGAGGCTTCGCGGCCCCACAGCCCTATGTGCCGGGCGGCGATAAAGCCGTCCCCGCCGTTATTGCCCGGGCCGCAGAGGAAGGTAAAGCCCCGCGTATCCGGGAATCGCCGCAACAGCGCCTCAGCCGCGCCCCGTCCCGCGTTTTCCATCAGAGATATCCCTGGCACGCGGAACTTTTCGATCGCTTTTTTGTCGGCTTCTCTGACGCTGGAACCGCTGTAAAATTTCTTCATGCCAGCCCGGACTCCCCCACTGTCATTTTACGGCCACCCTCTTTGCGGTGCTTTTATGGGAAGGCCCGCCCCTCGTTCCAGTCATGACTCCATCACGACGAAAGCCAGGGCGAAGCCGCCCTCATGGGTCAGCGATAGCCAGCACTTCTTCATCCCGAGTGCCTCTAGTTTCTCCAGCAGCGTCCCTGTGCATATTATAGCAGGCCCGGACTCGGTGCGCCTGACCATGACGCAGGAAAGCCCGATGCCGAAAAGCCCCAGCCCGGAGGCCTTCGCGAGCGCCTCCTTCGCCGCGAACGCAGCGGCGAAGTGTTCGGCGGGGTTCCCTTTTAACCTCGCATACTCGGCCTCTTCCGGCAAAAAGACCTTACGGACGAAATGTTCGTTGGCGCAGGCACGGCGCATCCTCGAAACGGCGCAGAGATCCGTTCCTATGCCAAGTATCATCTGTTAATCAGGGCTCTTGAGCCTCATTCATCGCCAGGGAACGGCGCCTCTTCCAGATCCAGGGCTATGGCGCCTTCGTCGAGCATCGTCTCTGACAGTGCCGCGTCAGGGAATATCGAGTTCTCTTCCTCCTGCGGGACGCCTATGACGAGCCCGTTCGCCTCCGCGACCTTCGCCAGGACCTCTTTCCTGATCTCTTCCATCAGCTCGGGGCGGTCGCCGATCAGCTCGGCCGTCGCCTCTTTGCCCTGCGCGAGCGTCTCACCCTTGTAGGCTATCCACGAACCCTTCCGCTTCACGACGTTCATGTCGAGTGCCATGTCGAGTACGCCCATGGACTGCGGGACGCCCTTGCCATAGACGAGGGTCGTGTGCGCCATGCGGAACGGCGGC
The DNA here is from genome assembly GCA_031263445.1 of Synergistaceae bacterium. Taxonomy (GTDB): domain Bacteria; phylum Synergistota; class Synergistia; order Synergistales; family Synergistaceae; genus JAIRNC01. Next base: position 2,393 of record JAISFV010000023.1, read on the forward strand.
GCCTGCTTGTTTTTCGTCACCTTTATCTTGAGTTCGTGCCCGACGGGGATGTCTCCATGCGTCAGAGTGTTGGCCCTTCGCACCTCTATCCTCACCGAGCTGTAGAACTTGAGCGCGCGGCCTCCGGTAGTTGTTTCCGTAGGGCCGCCGCCGTACCCGGTGTTTATCATCGCGCGGAGCTGGTTGATGAATATGATCGTCGTCCTGCTCTTCGAGATGACCGACGTGAGTCTCCTCAGCGCGTAAGACATCAGCCTCGCGTGCAGCCCTACGCTCTTGTTGGGGCCGTCCTCGATCTTGCCGTCGATCTCCCCCTGCGGCGTGAGCGCGGCCACCGAGTCGACCACTATCAAGTCCACCGCCCCGCTGCGCACCAGCGAGTCTATTATGAAAAAAGCCTGTTCGCCGCTGTCCGGCTGTGAGATGTACATTTCATCCGTTTTGACACCGATGGCGGCCGCCAGCCCCGGGTCGAGCGCGTGTTCTGCGTCTATGAAAGCGGTGACGCCCCCTGTCTTCTGCGCCTCCGCTATGATGTGAAGGGCTATCGTCGTTTTCCCGCCGCCCTCCGGGCCGTACAGCTCCACGACCCTGCCACGCGGCACTCCGCCTATGCCCAAGGCCACGTCGAGCGGCAGGACGCCCGTCGGGATTACCTCGATGTTCATGTTGGTGCGCTCGCCCATCTTCATTATCGCGCCGTCCCCGAATTTCTGTTTAATATCCGTGATCGCGTGCGCCAGGACCTCTTCCTTCGTCGCGAACTCCTTTTTCTTGGCAGCCAACTCAAAAACACCTCCGTATTTCACACAGGCCCCTTACCAACAGCCTGAGCGCAGTCCTCGCGGCGCATAGCCGCACTATCTCCCTTGGGCGGCCTGGGTAAAAGCCCTTCACTGCCCTGACCGGCCCGTCCTCGAGCGCGAGGCCGAACCACACGGTCCCCACCGGTTTTTCAGGGCTGCCTCCGTCCGGGCCGGCTATCCCCGTCACGCTCACCGCGAGCCTGACATGGAAAGCCCCGAGCGCGCCGCGTGCCATCCCTGCGGCGCACTGCCCGCTCACCGCCCCGTATCTTTCTATGACCCTCGGATTGACCGACAATTTCTCGATCTTAGCCTCGTTGCTGTAGGTCACGACGCTGCCCGGGAAAGACGCGGATGCGCCGGGGACGGACGCTACCGAAGACGCCACGAGCCCGCCGGTGCAGGACTCGGCGAATGAGAAGAGGCGCCCGTTTCGCTGCCCCATCCGCTCGCCCATATAGACTGCCACCCTCGACAGAATACCCACCTCGCGCAGAAGGATCCCGGCCTCGGTCAACCCGCCACCCCCAGATAGCCGCCTATGACGGCCGCGCCGTCCTCGAAGAACAGCCACGAGACGACGCGCAGTATCGCGTTCACGATTAGCCCCCCGCAGATATCGTCAGCCATTATGCCGACGCCGCCAGGCAATTTTTCGGCGCTGTCCACAGGGAATGGCTTCACTATGTCTATCACCCTGAAGAGGAAAAAAGCCGCCGGCGCGCTCGAAACGCCAAGCCCGTACATAGAGACGAAGTAACCCGCTACCTCGTCGATCACTACTTCCTGGGGGTCGTTCACTCCCTTTTTTTTCGCGTACATGTCGGAGGCGGCCGTGCCCAGCAATATCACCGCCCCCAGAGCTAATATATTTATGCCGCCAAACGGCAGGAGGATCAAAACCGCCGCCGCTGTGCCAAGTGTACCGGGTATCCTGCTGACGCGCCCGACGCCAAAAAACGTGGCGGTCAGACCGTACCACGTAGTTTCAAACATTGCAAGATGCTTCCAGCGCGATCATGTCGTGCTCCATGACTTCTGTGACTACAGCCTTTATCACGTCTCCCGGGGCGAGGCCGTCCCTGGCCCCGCGTATCTCGATCAGGCCGTCTGCCTCGGGCGCCTCGCGGAACGACCTGCCCTCCGCGATACCGTCCCTCGCCGGCTCGTCTATCATGACATCGAGGGTGCGCCCCAGGAAGAGTTCCTGCCTCGACAGCGATATACCCTCTTGCAGCTCCATGAGCTTGTCGAGCCTGGACCTCTTCGTCCTCGGGGCTACCTGGCCGGGCATCGACGCGGCTGGCGTCCCCTCCTCCGGGGAGAAGGCAAACGCACCGACCCTGTCCAGCCTGGCCTCGTCGAGGAAGCGCAGGAGCCCATCGAAATCCTCCCTGCCCTCCCCGGGGAAACCGACCATACAGGTGGTGCGCAACGCGAAATCCGGGTTGATCTCCCTGGCGAGCCTGAACTTGCCCAAAAGTGCCTCATAACTCCCCGGCCTGCCCATCAGGGACAAGACCTTGCGGCTTGAGTGCTGTACAGGGATGTCCAGGTATGGCAGTATCCTGCCAGACGCGACGCGCTCCAGCAGTTTTTTGTCTACGCCGTCGGGCTGGAGGTAGAGCAGCCTCAGCCATACGTCGCCTGGCAGGGATGGCTCCAGGGCGTCAAGCAATTTCAAGAGCCCGTCCTTGACACCCATGTCCCTGCCGTATGCCGTCAGGTCCTGTGCTACGAGGCACAGTTCCCTTGCCCCGTCGGCCGCCAGTTCCACGGCCTCCGAGACGATTTCGTCCACGGCGCCGCTTCGGAGGGCGCCCCGTATCGACGGTATGGCGCAGTAGGCGCAATGCCTGTCGCAGCCCTCTGACAATTTTAAATACCTGACGTGCTTGGGCGTCCCTGGGAGCGAAAACCGTCGGGAACAGTCCAGGGCCGTCCGCGCCGGGTCACCGCTCACGGCGCGCAGGATCGCGCCATAATCGTCGTTCGCGGTCCAGCCGTCGACATCCGGGATCTCTTTCCCGAGGGCATTGGCGCCGTATCTGTTTACCAGGCAGCCAGCCACGACCACGCGGCCGGTTCCGCCGCTGGATTTGAGGTCGACCATGTCCAATATGCCCTCGATGTTCTCCTCGACGGCCGGCCTTATGAATCCACACGTGTTGATCAGGCAGACGTCGGAACCTGCCGCCTCCGGCACTATGTCGTACCCGGCCTGCCGCAGTACTCCGGTTATCCTTTCGCTGTCCACGCTGTTTTTAGAACACCCCATCGTGAGACAAAATACCGTCTTTCTGGCTCTCTCGCCCGATGCCGCCTCTCTCACTGGGCTATCCGCCTTTCAGGCCCGAAGTAGTACGAATTGCCCGATGTCGCCTTCACGCTGCCGTCCGGGTAAAAAACCATGGAAAGGGGGCTGCTGTCGCTCCCGACGCCGCTATATCTCCTGCCAAACCACGTCACGTCCGCCGCGTCCCCCACGCTCAGGCGCACCTCCGTGTCGCTGTTGACGTAATACGTCCTGGAGTCCCCGGCAGTGAGGTCCCTCGTGGTCACGTTTCGTCCGTTCTGGTTTACGACCAGCCTCGTCTTACGGCCCGTAACCTCTATGAGCAATTCCTGCCGCGAAGCCATCTGGCGGGCCGGGGTGATCCACGGCTCTCCTGACATCACGCTTATCTCCCCGCCCATCCAGGAGAGGTCGATCAGCGTCGGGGCTGAGTCTGCGGAGGCGGAAGCCGAGTCTCGCGACAGAGAGGCCCTCGGAACCGGGACGGCGGCGAGATCCTGAGACGTCACGGCGGCGAGCGGGGCCGGGCCAGGCGGAACGTCGCCTGATGCGGCGGAGGATGCCCCGCGCCTCTCCCTCTCTTGATCCCTCAGGAAAAAACCGTGCTCAAAACCCTCCTGTTCCTTCTGCTGGCTCCACAACAAAAAAGCCGCGCCCAGGACGGCAAAGACGAGCAATATGTACACCCATATTATCGACGAGCGCCTGAATATGGGGGTCGGGTGGTTAATATCTACTGAGGGCGCACTGTTCTCCGGCTTTATCGCCTCCTGGGATTGAAAGCAACAGCCGTACTTTCGCCACAGGTCGCCCGCGAGAAGATATTCGCAGTATGTCTTTACGAACCCTTTGGCGTATACCGTCGGCGCGACCTGCTCTATCGAACCGTCCTCGATCGCCTGCAGGAGATACGGCCTCACGCGGGTGGCGTTTGCCACGTCCTCATGCGAGAAGCCCTGTGCCTCCCTCAGCGCGCGGAGCTGGCCGCCCAGCTCGACGATATCCGCCATCCCTTCCTCGTAACCTTCCCGTGGCACCTTTGTCATGATCAAACTCCGCCCACGTCCAAAATTACCTGCCCGACACGCTGTCCCTTATTTTCGACGCGGCGGAAGCCGGGTCATCCTGCTTGAATATGGCGCTCCCCGCCACGAGGACGTCGCAGCCTGTCGAAACTAAAAGCGAAGCGTTGTCGGCGTTCACCCCGCCGTCTACCTCTATCAGGTAGTCGAGCGAGTGGACGACCCTGAAGCGCACGAGCTCCTTCAATTTGGCGGCCGCTTCCGGCAAAAATTTCTGCGCCCCGAAACCAGGGTTCACCGTCATCACCAGCACGAGGTCGGCCATGTGAAGGACAGTCTCGATAGCCGACACGGGCGTCCCAGGGTTGATGGCTATGCCAGGGCGCACACCGGCGTCCCGAATGCTCTGAAGGACTCTGTGTATGTGCTTCGTGGACTCTGCCTGCACCGTCAGGATGTCCGGCGACGCCCCTGCGAACATGTCCACGAAGCGCTCGGCTGGCTCGACCATGATGTGGACGTCGATGAAGCTGCCGGGGAACTCTCCCCGTATGGAAGTGACCAAGCCAGGGCCGAACGAGAGGTTTGGCACGAAGTGTCCGTCCATCACGTCGATGTGGATCCAGTCGAGATCGTCCTCCACCCTTTTGATCTCTTCGCCCAGCCGCAGCAGATCCGCGTCCAGGATAGAGGGTGCCAGCAGAAAATCCCTCCCGCCCTTGAGGGCGCCGGATGTTCCCGTCATTCGTATTTCTCCTGCCAGATGACCTCGCTGCCGAGCTGTATGGCGATATTGGCGCTTCCGGCGTAAGGCGTCTCCAGGGAGATGTATTCACCGCCGTTGGCCTGTCTGTCCTGAAGCACCCTGGTCCCAGCCGAGTCGGTTATCTCTATCCTGAGCGGGAGCGCCCTCGAAAGCGGCGGTACCTGATAGCGCAATTTGGCCGTCTTGCCGCTGGCTGGCGCGAGCGGCGGCGCGGGTGGCGCTGTATTGACGGGCGGCGTCGGCGTCTCGGCCGGGATCACGGGAACCGACGACGGGAGCGCGAATGGACTTGCGTTGTCCTGGTCTACCGGGATCACCGGAGGCACGGCCCCTTGGGCCAGTATTGGAACCGGAGCGGTGTTTTGCTGCACGTTTTGCACCGGTGTCGTCTCTATGGGCTGCGGCGGCGTTTCGACGGGCGCTTTAGCAATGAACAGCTTGACGGAAGCGCCGGATTGAACCCTCGTGCCGGCCTTAGGCTGAGTCTGCACTACACTGCCAGGCAGGACGAGTTTCGACTCCAACTGAGCCGTCTGGGAGACGATGAGGTCGTTCTGTTCGATAATCTGCCTCGCGATCTGTTCCTCCTCGCCTCTCACGTCCGGCACCGGCACGGTCGTAGAAAGCCCGGCCCTCCCCTCACTCACCAGTAGCTCGACCATCCTGCTGCTTATGACCCCGGCGGGAGACGCCGGGTTTTGAGCTATTATCACCCCTGCTGGCTTCATCTGATCCGGAACCCGCAGGACGCTGCCTAGCTTCAAGCCAGAGGCGTCGAGCGCCTTCACGGCCTCGGCGAACTGTATCCCCCTGACGTCCGGTATGTTGATCAGGGCGCCGCCCCTGCTGACCTTCAAATTTATCACGTTGCCCTTGGCAGCCTTCTCGCCGGCCGGCACCGCCTGATACACTACAACGTCACGAGGCTGGTCCGAATCGACCATATCTGGCCTCGCGGACAGCCCGGCCGAGTGGAGACTGCTTGACGCCTCCACGAGCGACAGCCCGACGAGCGATGGCACCTCCACGTCCCTGTCCTCCACGAAAATAAGCCTGATCGACACCAGCCCTGAGCCGATCAGTATCAAAAGAGCTATCATGATCCCCCATCTGAAGAGCCTGTTCACGTTTATTCCTCCTAGTGAAATACCGCATTGCAAAGATTTAAAGAAACGCTGACTAATACCAATTTAATTTCAATCAGACGTTAACGGTACGTTTCATGGCGCATATCCACTGCCTTGAAATTGTTTGGCTTTCAGGCCTCTGATTTCAAACAAGTATAGTGCGCCTATAACGACATTTTGCCGTTTTGGAAGCCAGACGCCGTAAGGGTTTAAATATTTGCCCTTTAGGCCCCTGACTATATAGATCAGCCTTCTTAAACCAGGCGGAGGCCGTCTTCGCTCAGGCCTACTGCTTCTTTCTGAACAGGGCGGCGTAAAAGCCGTCCGTCCATGGGGTCTCCGGAAAGAGGACGGCGCCGTAAGGCCTGCCGCGCCTCACGAACTCACGAAGCGGCCCGTCGGGTTTCAAGGGCAGTTCCGCAAGATCGGCCCGCTGCGCCAATACCGTCCCGACGACCTGTTCGTTCTCCTCCCTGAACACGCTGCACGTGCAGTACATGACGACGCCGCCAGGCCGGATCATGTCGGCCGCCCTGGAAAAGAGCAGTGACTGCAGCTCGGACGCCCTTTTGAGTTTAGCCGGGGTCATCCTCCACTTTCCCTCCGGGTGGCGGCCCCAGGTTCCGCTCCCTGAACACGGGGCGTCCAGGAGGATGGCGGACGGCTGTTCTGCGGGCGTGAGCGTGAGCGCGTCGCCTGGTACGAACCTGACACGATCCAGGACGCCGAGCCTTTTCGCCTCGCGCTCCGCCGACCGTGTCCTGGCCTGTGAGATATCCCACCCCTCGATCTCCGCGTTCTCGCAATACGAGAGTATATGCCCCGATTTTATCCCCCTGCCGGCGCACATGTCGAGCAGCCTGCCTCCCGGCCAGTTGGCGAGAAGGCTTTCGACGGCCCACATGGACGATTCCCCCTGCGGCGTCACGAGGCCTTCCTGATATCCTGGGAGCCCAGGCGGATACGGGTTCGACTCTATGCGGATGGACGATGACAAGTAATCAGACGGCCGTGCCTGTGCCTCGCAGTACCCCTCCGACCACTCTGACCTGTCCACGCCCGGCGATGAACGCAGCGACATCCACGTCTCGGCAGATGAAAGCGAGACGAGGCGTTTGGCGTCCTTCATGCCCCAGTCCCTGCCCCACTCCGCCGCAACCCATCCAGGCACCCCGTGGGCAAGGGCCTGGTCGCGCATCGCCGGCGCTTTCATGAGGGACTCGATGTAGGCCGGCGCCTTCTCCATCACCGTGTGCAGCACAGCGTTCACCAGAGCCGACTCCTGCGGCGCGCCAGATTCGTTCTTTACGGCCTTCGCCTGCTGAACCAGAGCGCTCACCAAGACGGCGGGCTTGAAATTCTTTAAATCTATCACCCCCGCAATGCCCGGCAAGAGCACCGAGACTGTCTTGGGGTGTAACGCGCCTATCGGGCGCTTGCAGTACTTCATGAGGAGGTGCCTCCACAGCCCGAGTTTGCGGAGTGTTATGTACACGAGCGTCGCCGTGAGGCGGCGCTCCGATGGAACGATATTTTCCCAGGCCTTCCTGATCGACTCGGCCGCGAAAGCCCCGTTTTCGACCTCGCCCAACACCAGAAGGGCTCCCTCGATGCCTCTCATCGCACGCCTCCAAAACAAAAATTGGGCGGCTCTTTCTCGCCACCCATAGAGTCTAACCAGTTATCCCATAATGCACAAGTGCTTTTCAGTCTCTTCGCCCGCGGGCAAGTATCAGAAGCCTCAGCAGGTTCATGAGCGCCATCACCGTGGCCGCCACGTAAGTCAGCGCGGCAGCGTCCAGGACTCTCTTCGCGCCAGTTATCTCGCTCTGCGTCAGTATCCCTGTTCCGCCGAGGAGCCGCAGCGCCCTCGACGACGCGTCGTACTCGACGGGGAGCGTCACGAGGTGAAAGACCACAACTGCGAGGAAAAGCACGATACCCAGGTCTATGAGCGGTCTCGCGCTCATCAGGAGCCCTATCAGGAAGAGAGGGAACGCCGCCATCGATCCTAGATTGGCAACCGGGACAAACGCATTGCGGAACTTGAGCGGGGCGTAGCCCTCCTTATCCTGCACAGCGTGTCCGACCTCGTGAGCGGCCACGCCTATCGCAGCGATGCTCGAACTCCCGCCAACCGAATCAGACAGCCTCAGGACTTTCGCCCGAGGGTCGTAGTGATCCGTCAGCTCGCCCCCCACTCGCTCCACCCTCACCGTCTGGAGGCCGAACCTGTCGAGGAGCGCCCTAGAGACGGCGTCGGCGCTAGCGCCCCGTGAAGCGTGTACAGAGCTGAACTTGGCGAACGTGCTCTTCACCTTCATCTGCGTGTAAAATGCGAGGAGCAGGCCCGGTATCAGCAGGATAAACGTAGGATCCATCATCGGGTAATACATCGGAAACATTTACTCTCTCACCTCCCTATCCGGCCGATTATAACAATATTCCACGAACGGCGCAGCGGTAATTTTCATGAGAAAGCCCTGTTGAACGATGCCTCTACTGGACTTCGACCATTTCACCGTCACTCAGGCTGTTGCCGCCGAACACTATCACCCGGTCGCCCGAGGCTATGCCGTCCGTGACGTGGATCGAGTCCCCCTGCCTTATGCCCGTTGCCACGTCTCTGCGGCGCGCTGCCCCGCCCTCCTCTACGAAGACAAAATACCCACCGCTGTAGCTGTTCAAGGCGCTCTCGGGTATCAGGACGCTGTCCGTGAACTCCCGCTCAATTATGGCTGCCTGTCCGAACATGCCAGGGCGGAGGCGGTTGCCGATGGCATCGTTGTCCAGTTCTATCTCCACGGCGCTCGTCCTGGTCGACGGATCAACGTATGGGTCGATCCTCGTGACCTTGCCCCAGAATTCCTCGTCGGGGAGCGCGTCGAACTTGAGAGACACGTCCATGCCCGGGCGAACCACGAAAATCTTGTTCTCCGGCACGCGGAGCGACGCCTTCAGCCTCCGCAGGTCGGCGATATCAGCTATGGGCGAGCTGGGCGAGATCATCTCCCCCTGCGTGAGCGAGTAGTCTGACAGCACAGTCCCGTCGAGCGGGGAGTACATTATGTAGTCCTGGCGCGACGATTCGACCCTGCCAAGCTCTGAGACCGCCTGGCGCTCCTTCGCCATCGCCGCGTCGTAGTTCGCGCGCGCTGAGACGTATGCCGTCTCGGAAGTGTCGAACTGCTGCTGAGTGCTGAACCCCTCCTTGACCAGCCGCTCGTATCGGTCCAGGTTGGTCTTGGCGTTCATCATCTCCGCCCTCGCGCGCTGGGTGTCAGCCTTGGCGGAAGCGATCTGGGCATGAGTGGACGAGATGAGCGCGTCCTGCTGGGCGTGTTCGAGCGTCGCTACCAACTGGCCGGTCTTAACATTGTCACCCTGCTTGACGTGGAGCTTCTCCAGTCTGCCCGTGACGCGGGGGGTCATCCTTACCCTGTTGACCGCCTCCACGGACATATTCTGGACGATGCTCTCCCTGACCGTGCTGTCGTCGCGGGCGTCCATGACCCTCACGAATGGCGCCTGTGCCTCGGCCTCAGTCGCTGCGCCCGCCGTCTCGCCTTCCCGTCCGTTCGCGAAGAACGCTATCGCCCCGGCCAGAGCGAGGAAAACGATGAGGAAGATGAGGAAAAATGTGCGGTTTTTTTTGCCATTTGCAGTTTTTTTCATCAGAAATCCAACTCCCCGACCCAGTCAATGATGTTGCCCTCCGTCACCTTTAAAGCGGTGACGGCGAGCATGTTGTTGTAGAGCGAGCGCTGGTACTCCAGTCTGCTCGCCGTGAGCGAGGACTGTGCGTCCAGCAGATCGAGCTGCGGGGTGACCCCCTCCTGGAACCCGACCCCGGCGAGCCGGAGCGATTCTTCCGCCAGCTCGAGCGCCCGTTCCGTTGACTCCAGGTGTCCTTTCGTAGACTCCAGCTCGGCCCATGCGGTCTCGACGCCGGATTTGATGTCGAGGTCCTTCTGCACGAGGGAGATCCTGTCTTGCTCTATGACGGCCTCAGCCCTCATCACATTGGCCCGCGTGACGTTGCGGTCGAAAATCGGGACAGAGATGGACAGTTCAGCGCGCCACGTATCGTCGCCGTAGTCCCGGCCCCTGTAAGGGTCGAGGTATCCGGCGGAAGCGCCGAGCGACACGGTTGGTCTCGTCCCGCTCCTCTCTATCTCTATCTGGTTTGCCTGATATTCCAGCTGGTTCTCCAGGACGCTCCTGTCCGCCCGGTTTTTCATCGCCTCCGCCAAGGATTCTGCCCGGCCGCCTGTGAGCTCTATCGCGTGAAGCCGCCCCGTTACCGGCCGCCGCTCCTCAGGCGGGATGCCCATATAGTTCATGAGCGAAATCTGAGCCGCTTCGAGCGCCCCTTCCGACGAACTCAGGTTCGCCCTGTTCGTGGCTAGCTGGAGGGAGGCCCTTATTACCTCGAGCCTGTTGGACAGCCCGAGCTCCCCCATCCTCGTCACCTCGCGGAGGTGCAGCTCTGACGTGGCTATCCCTGCCTTCTCCGTCTCGATCCTGCTCTCTTGTAGCAAAACGTTATAAAATCTCGCGAAGAGTTCCCCCACCGCCCTGTTCTCGGCGGCCGCGAGGGAGAGGTCGGCGATGGACGTGACCTGCCGGGACTGTCTGCGCAGCGCCGCGTTCCTCCCGCCAGAGTAGACCGTCTGCTGCAGCGAAAGCCGCGCGACTCTGTTGTCCTTGCGCGATGAGCCGTCAGACGTCTGGTTCTCCCTCTGCGCGTCTACGTAGGCACCCACCGCGACCTCAGGCTGTGACGTTCCCTCCGCCTGAAGCCTGAAAGCCAGGGCCTTTGCCGCCTCCTGTCTGAGGGAGAGCAGCTCGGGGTTGTTTCGGAGCGTCAAGTCGATCGCATCGAGTATGCCTACAGGGGTGCCAGTGGCTGCGGCGGCGCAAGCCTGCGTCGCGCACAGGGAAAAGCCTAGCAGTGCCGAGATGCCCACGAGAAGCGTAAATGTTTTTTTAGCTGACATGCCCTGTCACGCTCCTGGACACGCCCTGCGGCTCAAGCTGACTCCTGCCCTCAAACCTGAAGGACGGCATGGAGCGCAGCCTGAGATACGCCCTGAACCTATGGACGCGGCGGGCTGCCCAGTCCTTTATGTCGTCGAACACTAAATAGAGGACAGGTATCACGAGGAGCGTCAGCACGGTCGAGGAAAAGAGCCCTCCCGTGACAGAGACAGCCATCGGCTGCCGCACCTCCCCGCCCTCGCTCAGGGCCAGTACAATGGGGAGGTTGCCCATTATGGTCGAGACCGACGTCATCAATATCGCCCGGAGGCGCAGCGGCCCCGCCTGCACAACGGCTTCCACTTTCTTCATCCCGCCCGCGCGGAGCTGGTTGATGAAGTCCACCAGCAAGATCGCGTTGTTAACCACCACGCCGACGAGCAGGATGATCCCCATGAAGCTCATCACGCTTATCCTGAGCCCCATAGCGCCGAGAAGCCCGAAGGAGCCGGCCGTCATGAGCGGGAGTGAGAACATCACCGTGAACGGGTGCAGGAACGACTCGAACTGTATGGCCATCACGATGTACACGAGCAGGATGGCGAAGGCGAGCGCTACGGTGAGCGCTTCGAAGCTCTCCCTCATGTTCTCCGAGTCCCCTGCCGGGGTCATGCTGTAAGTCCCGTCCTGCGGCGCATACTTGCGGAACATCTCACCCATGACCGCAATCCCCTCGCCTGGCGATATGCCATCCACGTTGGCCCCTATCTGGATGGAGCGCTGTCGGTTATATCTCTTTATGACGTTCGGGGCGGCGTCGATGGTTCCGGTTATGAGGCCCTCGGCCCGGATGACCTGCCCGTCCCCGGTCCGGACGAGGGTGTTCATAATCTTGTCCGGGTCGTCACGAGAACCCTCCGTAGCCCTTATACGGATGTCGTACCTGTATCCGCCGTCGTTGAAGGAGCCGCTGTTCGTCCCTCCGAACCACGCGCCCAGCTCGTCAGAGAGATCCCTTATGTTGACGCCGAGGTCGTCTGCCAGGGCGCGGTTCAGGTTGAGGTTGACGCGCGGTTTGTTCATCTGCAGGTCGGTCGTGATATCGACCAGGCCGCGCGCGTTCTTAGCGAGATCCGTCTTGATGAGCTCGCCTATCTCAGCCAGTGACTCGCTGGTCGGCCCTTGCACCATAAGCGTTATGTCGCTGCCGCCCCAGTTCCCCATCTTGATGTCCACGTCCTTGAACATCGCGAGCTTCCTCCGGACGCGCCCCATCACGGCGGACGCGCGTTCGCGCCGCTTCCTGTCTATCAGCTCGACGGTGATCGTCCCCTTGTAGACCTCGCCGCCCATGCCGCTGCCCGCGTTGCCGTATGTGTAGGCCACCGCCGGGTCCCTCTGGATCACCTTTATCATCTCTTCCATCACGCCCCTCGTCACCTCGAGCGACGAGTCGGCCGCGAGTTCGAGCTGGACATTGAACCTTCCCTGATCCTCGTTGGGCTGGAACTCAGTCCCCAGCCCCCTGGCCACGAATAGCCCGCCTACGAAGAAACAGAGCGCCGCCGCGACAATTGTGAAGCGATGGCTCACTGAGAAGGCGAGCGCCCGCCCGTAAAGCTCCTCCAGCTTGACGAAAGGCGCCTCCAGCGCGTACTGGACGAACCCCTTGCGCTCCCTGCCCAGAATCCGCGAGCAGAGGAACGGCGTCAGCGTGAGCGACAGGAGGAGCGAAATCGATATGGTCATGACCACCGGGATCGCGAACGCGCTCGCGAAACGCCCCATCATCCCCTTCATGAACGCTATCGGCAAGAACACGGCGAGTGTCGTGGCTGCGCCGGCCACCACAGCGAACCCGACCTCGGCCGTGCCCTCGGAGGCGGCGCGGAACGGTGCCTTTCCCATCGACCGGTGCCGCGAGATGTTCTCCATGACTACGCTGGTAGCGTCCACCACCATGCCGACGGCAAGCGACATCCCCATCATCGACATGTTGTTTATCGTGATGCCCATCCAATACAGCACGGACAGGCTCCCCAAGAGGCAGACTGGTATCGTTATCACGGCTACGATGGTCGCCCGGATGGTGCGGAGGAATACGAACATTATGATCGACGTCAGACAGACCGAGAGCAGTATGTCGCCCGACACGCCGTCCATGGACCTCTGGATGAACCTCGACGTGTCCTGAACCACCACGAGTTTTGTCCCTCGCGGCGCGACCTCGTTCAGCTCACCGATGCGCTTGCGTACTTCACGGGCGAGCGCGACCTCGTTGGCCCCCTTCTGTTTGCGCACCTGGACTATGACCGTCGGATCCCCGTTGTAGAGGGACTCGTTCCGCTGATCCTCGAAGCCGTCCTCGATGCGGGCTACGTCGTGGAGGCGTATTATAGTGCCGTTTTTGTACGCGACGGGGATGAAGGCCAGCTCGGCCACGGAGCGGTACTCCCCGGCCAGCCTGATGCCGTATTCCTTTGCCCCGGTCTCGACGCGGCCTGCCGGGAGCTCGACGTGCCTCGTGTACACGGCGTTCTTTATGTCCTTCGTGGTGAGCCCGTATGCCTCGAGGGCGTCCGTGTCGACCCATATGCGGATCTCCCTGTCCCTGAAGCCGCGGAGGTCAGCCCCTCCGACCCCCTTCACGGTCTGAAGTCGCTCCGTCACGACGTTGTCGACGAACCTGACCAGCGACTTCATGTCGGTGCGCCCGTCGTTTTCCACCGCGATGTTCATGATCGGGCTGCTCGACGGGTCGAATTTATCGACCTGCGGCGCCTCAGCCTCGTCTGGCAACTGACCGGCGGCCATGCTCACCTTGCCGCGCACGTCAGCCGCCGCGAAGTCCACGTTCCTCTCCAGCTCGAACTCGGCCACTATGAGCGACGTGCCCTCGTAGCTCGATGAGAATATGTTCTTGATACCCTCGATCGTGTTTATCCTGGCCTCGAGGACGTCCGTCACGTCGTTGTCCATAATAGCGGGGCTGGCGCCCTCCATGACCGTCCTCACGATCACGACGGGGAATTCGATGTTGGGCATCCGCTCGACGCCCATGTTAAAGTACGAATATGCCCCGAAGATGAGGAGCGCGATCGTCAGGATAAGGACGGTTACGGGACGGCGCAGGGAGAGTTCGGTAATATTCAAGTCGATTCATCCTTCTTTTTAAAAAATTTTATCGTGCCGTTACACAAAGTAAGGGCTGATTTATAGTCAGGGCGGCCTATGCATAGAACTCCTGCGGCGTCTGCCTCCCAAAACGGCAAAATGCCGTTTAGATGAATTGATTAGCGTTTTCCAAAGTATCAATAATCATTTTTATCCAAGCAACGGATTATATCACATTGCAATAATAAGGTTTTATATGGGACAGCGATATGTGGAAATGTACAATAACTGCGGTTTGCGTTACTTTGCATTACGCTGGAAGGGCGCGGCTGATTTCTCCGTCAGGGATGCGCTCGTAGGACACCGAAACGCCGTATCCCGAAAGTTCGTCCGCGATACGCCCGGCGGCGGCTTCTAGCGCCTTGCCGGAGGCAAGGTCGGGGAGGCTTTGCGTCGCATCCGCTCCATTGCCGTCGATGACGACGACGCCGGAGTTTTCTCCGTTCATAAGGTAAGGCAGTGCGTATTTGCAGATGAGAAAGAAGGCCCTGGCCTCGTCCATCGCGCCGTTCCAGTCGGATTCGTCCAGGTCGAGCAGGAGGGTGCCAAGGGCCGCGTCTGGCTTGCGCCTCGCGAAGACGAGCAGGTCGATCCCGCCAAATGCCTCCGCTACCGCTATCACGGCGCGCGAGAGTTCCTCCGCGCCTGGCCTTTCTGCCACGCTCGCCACGGCTTGCGCCCCAGTGGGCCCTATCGAGTCCTTCAGGCGGGAGGCCGAGGCGTCCGAACGGCATACAAACCCCACCTTGCCGCCGTTTCGCGCAAAGTGGAGGCATATCTCCTCGCAACTGGATTCATCGCCGTAAACGAACACGGCTTTTCCGTTTTCAGCCGTCATGGTCTTGTCAGCCTCCAATATAATGCCCGCGGAAACGCTTGCTGATCAGCCTGAACGAGATTTAGCCGTTTGCGGAGGCGGCCGCAGCGAAGGTTAAATCTTCACTCTTCATGCCCCTGGCTATAAACCGGCCCTTCCTAGCTTTGTCCCGCAACAGCGACGTGATTATACGGTCGCCTGGCCGGCGGGTCAATGAAGCTCTGGTTTAAAAAGTAAGTGATAACAAACATTGTGCAGTGCCACTTAGCCCGATTTAAAAATGTCATCCATATTCTATTGCAATATCTTCACTAATTAGGTAGTATAATTTTGTCTTGCTGGTGATATATTGTTCTTATAGTCGCAAAGTTCACCTTGCCAGAATAAAATCACAAAAAGTTTCTAAATCAGAGCACTTCCCCTCGCGGGGCGGTTGATAAATGGACGGCGGGGCTTTGCCCGCCGAGAAATAAGGAGGAAGCACCATGGGAGACAAACTCGCGGAAAAGGATTTCGCCAGGCTGGACGAAGTGCTGGCAGATCTAGGCAGCAGCAAGGGTACTTTGATCCCTGTCCTGCAGAAGGCCCAGGATATCTTCGGATACCTTCCCAGGGACGTCTTGGTTCACATCAGCCGTAAGACCGGGGTTCCCTTGAGCCAGGTATTCGGCGTAGTGACGTTCTACGCGCAATTCCACCTCGAGCCGCGCGGGCGCAACATCATCCGCTCGTGTCAGGGCACCGCGTGTCACGTGAGGGGCGCGAAGGGGATCCTGCAGGAGATAGCGAGCTGCCTGGGGCTGGAAGGGGACGCGGTGACTACCCCTGACCTCCGCTTCACGCTGGAAACGGTCGCATGCATCGGGTGCTGCGGCCTCGCACCCGTGCTGATGGTCAACGACGAAACGCACGGACGTCTCGTCCCGGACAAGATAAAGGGCATCCTGGATCAGTACAAGTAGGCGTCTGCCCTGTGGGCGTCTTTTTTGGAAAATGCTGATTAAAACCCGGGCGGCATTTTGCCGTTCAGGGAGGCGGACGCCTCAAGAGTTTAATAATTTTTAGAAAGCGAGGCATGTCGGAATGGCAATCAAGAGTTTGGATGATTTGCGCAAGATCAAGGAACAGGCGAAAAGCACGACGAGCGCGCGCCACGAGAGCGGCACCCAGGTCATCGTGGGCATGGGGACCTGCGGCATCGCGGCAGGCGCCCGGACGGTAATGACGGCCATACTGGACGAGATTGCAAAGCGCGGTTTGCAGAACGTCTCCGTGATGCAGACGGGCTGCATAGGGATGTGCCAGAAAGAACCACTGGTCGACATCGTCCGCCCGGGTGAAGCCCGCGTTACCTACGGGAACGTGCGGCCGGAGGACGTGCCGTCGATCATCTCCGAGCACCTGGTAAACGGGCGCATCGTGAACGAC
Organism: Synergistaceae bacterium; assembly: GCA_031263445.1. Taxonomy (GTDB): domain Bacteria; phylum Synergistota; class Synergistia; order Synergistales; family Synergistaceae; genus JAIRNC01. Next base: position 18,809 of record JAISFV010000023.1, read on the forward strand.
CTCGTCGTAGCCAAGCTTTAACATAGAACTGGAGGAAGAATGACATGGAAAAGCTCGCAAGGGCCCACGTCCTCGTTTGCGGAGGGACCGGCTGCTCATCGTCCGGCTCGAAGCTGATCATCCCGGCGCTCAAGGAGAAACTGGAAGCTCGCTCCATGGGCAGCGAAGTCAAGGTAGTTGAGACCGGCTGCCACGGCCTCTGTGAGATGGGGCCTCTCGTGATAGTGTACCCGGAGGGCGTATTCTACGTCCGTGTGAAACCGGAAGACGTCGACGAGATCGTTGAGAACCACCTCGTCAAGGGCCGCGTCGTCGAGCGCCTGCTCTACAAGGAGCCAGCCACGCTCGACACCGTCCCTAGCTACGACGAGATCTCTTTCTACCGCAAGCAGAAGCGCTACGCGCTCGCCAACTGCGGGCATATAAACCCCGAATCGCTGGAAGAGTACATCGGGGCGGACGGTTACGAGGGCCTGGGCAAGGCGCTCTCCATGAAGCCTGAAGAGGTCGTAGAGGAGATAAAGGCCTCCGGGCTTCGCGGGCGCGGCGGCGGCGGCTTCCCGACCGGCCTGAAGTGGCAGTTCACCAGGTCTGCCGTAAACGACAAGAAGTACGTCATATGCAACGCCGACGAGGGCGACCCTGGCGCGTTCATGGACCGTTCCGTGCTGGAGGGGGATCCGCACAGAGTCTTGGAGGGCATGGCGATCTGCGGGTACGCGGTCGGCTCGGACGAGGGCTACATATACTGCCGCGCCGAATACCCGCTCGCGATCAAGCGCCTCCGCAACGCGATCGCGCAGGCGGAGGAAACGGGCCTGCTCGGCCGTGACATACTCGGCAGCGGCTTCAACTTCACGATCCACATCAAGGAAGGCGCCGGCGCGTTCGTGTGCGGAGAGGAAACGGCCCTCATGGCCTCGATAGAGGGACGCCGCGGGATGCCACGCCCACGCCCGCCGTTCCCGGCGAACTCCGGGCTGTGGGGAAAGCCCACCAACATCAACAACGTCGAGACGTTCGCCAACGTCCCGTCGATCATGCGCGACGGCGCGTCCTACTTCGCGTCGCAGGGGACGGAGACCAGCAAGGGCACGAAGGTGTTCGCCCTCACCGGCAAGATCAACAACACTGGCCTGGCCGAAGTGCCGATGGGCATCACTATGAGGGAGATAATATACGACATAGGCGGCGGCATACCGGACGGCAAGAAATTCAAGGCCGTCCAGATCGGTGGCCCGTCCGGGGGTTGCCTCCCCGAGCAGTTGCTCGACCTCTCGATAGACTACGAGTCGCTCATCAAAGCCGGGGCGATGATGGGTTCCGGCGGTCTCGTCGTGATGGACGAGACGACCTGCATGGTCGACGTGGCCCGGTACTTCCTCAACTTCACCCAGGACGAGTCATGCGGCAAGTGCACGCCATGCCGCGAAGGTACTAAGCGTATGCTCGAGATCTTGAACCGCATCTGCGAGGGCAAGGGAACCGAGGAGGACATCCCTCTCCTGGAAAGCCTGGCGAAATCCATAAAGGCAGGCTCGCTCTGCGCGCTCGGGCAGACCGCGCCAAACCCCGTCCTCTCGACGCTCAACTTCTTCCGCGACGAGTACGAGGCCCATATCAAGGAACACAGGTGTCCCGCCGGCGCCTGCACCGCGCTCGTCGGCTACGTCATCACGGAAGCCTGCCGCGGCTGCGGGCTCTGTAAGAAGGTCTGCCCCGTCGACGCGATCTCCGGAGAGGTCAAGAGCGTACACGCCATCGACCAGGAGACGTGCATCAAGTGCGGCGCGTGCCAGGCGAAATGCCCCTTCAAGGCCATCAACAAGGGTTAACAGGGGAAGGAGGAGACAATCACATGTCAAGCGTCACAGAGACAACCGTCAGACTGACCATAGACGGCCGCGAGGTAGAAGCGCCGAAGAGCTATACGATACTGCAAGCGGCCAGGCTAATAGATTTGGACATCCCGCACCTCTGCTACCACCCGGAGCTCTCCCGCGAGGGGAGTTGCCGCGTCTGCCTCGTTGAGGTGGAGGGCGCGCGGTCGCTCGTCGCGTCCTGCGTCTACCCGATAAACGAGGGCATGGCCGTCCACACGAACACGCCAGCAGTCCGCGAGACGCGCAAGACGGTAGTGGAGCTGATGCTCGCCAACCATCCGGAGGACTGCCTCTTCTGCGTCAAGAACCAGAACTGCGAGCTGCAGCAGATAGCGGCCGACCTAGGGATCCGCAAGATCCGCTTCAGCGGCGAGAAGCGCAAGCACGAGCAGGACACATCGAACCCGTCGCTCGTCCGCACCCCCGAGAAGTGCATTCTGTGTACCAGGTGCGTCAGGATATGCTCAGAGCGCCAGGGGCTGGACATCTACACGTCCGCGAACCGCGGTTTCGACAGCATCGTCGAGCCGGCGTTCGGGCTGGGGCTGGACAAGGTCGCCTGCTCCTTCTGCGGGCAGTGTACCACCGTCTGCCCGACAGCCGCGCTCACAGAGAAGGACGACACCCAGGCCGTATGGGACGCCATAAACGATCCGGACAAGCACGTGGTCGTCCAGACGGCGCCGTCCGTCAGGGTCACGCTGGGCGAGGAGTTCGGCCTCAAGTCCGGCGGGTTCGTGGAAGGCAAGATGGTCGCGGCGCTGCGCAGGATGGGCTTCGACAAGGTGTTCGACACCGACTTCGCGGCGGACATGACGATAATGGAAGAGGGGTACGAGCTGCTCCACCGCATCAAGAACGGCGGAGTGCTGCCCATGATGACCTCCTGCTCGCCAGGGTGGGTGAACTTCATGGAGACGCTTTACCCGGAGATGCTGCCGCACCTCTCGACGGCCAAGTCGCCCCAGGGCATGTTCGGCGCCACGGTCAAGACGTACTACGCGGAGCGCGCGGGCATCGACCCTTCGAAGATCGTATCCGTCTCAGTAATGCCCTGCACGGCGAAGAAGTGGGAGGCCAAGCGCCCGCAGCTAGCCGACAGCGGTTACAGGGACATAGACGTCGTCATAACGACGCGCGAGCTGGCCCGCATGATAAAGGAGACAGGGATCGACTTCCTGAACTTAGCCGAAGAGGAGTACGACGCCCCTATGGGCATCTCCACCGGCGCCGGTCAGATATTCGGCGCGACAGGCGGCGTCATGGAGGCGGCGCTCCGCACTGCTTACGAAGCATACACCGGCAAGACGCTCGAAAAGCTCGACTTCATTGAAGTCCGAGGGCTCGAGGGCATCAAGGAGTGCCAGGTCGACCTGGGTGACGGCGTCATCCTCAAGATAGCGGTCGCTCACACGCTGCGCAACGCCAGGAAGCTCGTCGAGAAGGTCAAGGCCGGTGAAGCCGACTACCACTTCATAGAGATTATGGCCTGTCCCGGGGGGTGCATCGGCGGCGGCGGACAGCCGTACCCGATAGACGACACGATACGCCAGGCGCGCATGGACGCCATCTACAGCGCGGACGCTGGCATGAAATACCGCAAGTCTCACGAAAACCCGGCCATAAAGGAGCTGTACGGCACCTGGATGGGCGAGCCGCTCGGCGAGCGCGCCCACCATCTCCTCCACACTCACTTCACGCCGGTCACGGACAGGCTGAAATAGCCACAGCCAATTAAACTGCCAGGGGCTTCGCGCGAGCGAAGCCCTTTTGAGTTCTCGCTTTCCCGAGAGCAGAGCCGCTCCCGCCGCTGACCTCTCTTTGAGCCACACCAAGAGAGCAAAATCGCTCATTTTGATTGTGCAGACGTTCCAGTAGTTGTATAATATTTTTTTGTATAATAAAAATTTATTACTATTTTCAGTATTTGAGGGAGGCTTTGCTGGTCATGGAGATGAGGTCGTTCAAGGGCATTGACGGGGAGATATCCCTTCTGGGTTTCGGGCTGATGCGTCTGCCGCTGACGTCTTCGGACGTAAAGGACATTGACTACAAGACCGGGTTCCGCATGATCGACCGGGCATTGGATGCGGGTGTCAATTACTTTGACACAGCCTGGGTCTATCACGAGAGGACGAGCGAATGCTTCGCCGGGGACGCGCTTTCCCGCCACCCGCGCGAGAAATACCGCCTGGCCACGAAGATGCCGGCATGGCAGCTCGAATCAGCGAGCGACCTCGAGCGCATATTCGGCGAGCAGTTGAAAAAGTGCAAGACGGACTACTTAGACTTCTACCTCTTGCACAATATCGGCGGGGATACATACGGCCTGTCCATAAAATACGGCGTGTATGAGTTTCTGAGGAAGAAAAAAGAGGCCGGCTACATCCGTTATCTCGGCTTCTCGGTGCATGACAGCCCCGCTCACCTGGAGCGCGTCGTAAGCAACTGGGAGTGGGATTTCGCCCAGATACAGCTCAACTATATCGACTGGGAGGCAATCGACTCAAAGCGCATGTACGAGATACTTTGCGACAGAAACATCCCCGTCATAGTCATGGAGCCCGTGCGGGGCGGCGCGCTGGCGAACCTCAACGAAGAGGCGGCCGGCATACTGAGGCGCGAGAACCCGTCAGCGAGCCAGGCTTCCTGGGCCATTCGCTACGCAGCCTCTCTCCCGGGCGTCATGACGGTGCTGAGCGGGATGACCACGCCAGAGCAGTTGGAGGACAACCTGAAGACCATGACAGATTTCCGGCCCCTGTCCGAGGACGAGAGGGCGGTACTGGCGAAGGCGGCGGCGAGCTACAGCGCGTCTGGCGCGATACCATGCACCGCTTGCCGTTATTGCATGGATTGCCCGTCCGGCGTCGATATACCCAGGGTGTTTTCCATATATAACCTCTATCGCTCGTCGCTCGTGTCGAACCAGGCTATGGCAGGGATAGTCCTTAGAAACGCCTACCGCACGCTGGCCGAGGGGGAAAAGGCGAGCAACTGCGTCTCCTGCGACACCTGCGTGAGCCACTGCCCGCAGGCGATAGAGATACCGCGTTTCATGAAGGAGATAGCGGAGCTGGCGGCAGCCCTCTGAAATGCCCCAGGCGGACAGGGGCGCTTCATGCCTGTCCTTAAAGAAAGCTGATTTATCAAAAGGTAAAGAGTTAAACACTTGCGGCGTCTGCCTTTCTGCAATGACAAACAGGCAGACGCAAATTATTGTCGCGGTCAATGGATGCACACACAATAGCGTAACTACTGATATTTTAATCATGTTATCCCACATTCATATTTAAACAGAACAGCCTATTATACTCTCGTGATGCGTAGACAGTGAAACTCATAAACGACTTAGGCATTGATATCCACATGGGGGTATATCGTATGACCAGTGCGTATGTAACGCACAAATTTTACGCAAATACCCCCGCCATTTCACTTGTCCGATTCCCGAATACCGACCGCATTGCCGCCGTTCACGACAATACAATCGGCAACATAGCCTGAATTCACTTTCAAAATGATCGCAGACGGCCGGTGAGCGCCTGTGTTACAAAGCCAGGAAATACCAATATCGCGGCGGCGGCGGAATTTTCATACACAGCCCGAGGAGAACATGAAGAAATTTCATTTCCAAAAGACGCTCTCCATGTTAATCTTATTTTGGAACGATTCACAAAAATGGAGGAATCTCAGTGGCAAAAAACATTACGCCGAAGGAGCAGAACTATTCGCAGTGGTACCAGGACGTGATAAGGGCAGCCGAGCTCGCGGACAACGCGCCCGTGCGCGGGTGCATGGTCGTCCGCCCGAACGCTTATGGGGTATGGGAAAAGATACAGTCCGCATTTGACCGCGCTTTCAAGGAAAC
>JAISFV010000039.1 GCA_031263445.1 Synergistaceae bacterium
CATGAGAGCGCGCAAACCATGAGAACCTTTGATGCAGTAAAAGCTGACTTTCCTGACCTTGACATATTTATTCCTCCTCTATCTGAATTAATACGTTCGTCTCTGTTCCGTGTTCCCGTCTATGTCGCACGCGCCCGCAGGTGCGCGAAATCGCCCGGTCTTTTCTTAAACCTTTACCCTTCGTGTCCCTGGCTATGAGTCAATATCTTCTTTTATATAAGGCGACAGGCGACGTAATGCCCGGGGGCGGCCTCGCGCAGCGCGGGGTTCTCGTCCCCGCACTCACTCCCGGCCATCGGGCATCTCGTCCTGAATTTGCATCCGGGCGGCGTGTCTATCGGGGACGGGATCTCGCCTTCCAGGATGATCCTGCGCGAGCGCACCGCCTCGTCTGGATCCGGGATCGGTATGGCGGAGAGCAGTGACTGCGTGTAGGGGTGGAGCGGGTTTTTGTAGAGTTCGTCGCTGCCCGCCGTCTCCACTAGCCCGCCGAGGTACATCACGCCTATCCTCGTGGATATGTGCTTCACCATCGACAGGTCGTGCGCTATGAAGAGATATGTGAGGCCCATGTTCTCCTGAAACTCCTCCAGCATGTTGATGATCTGCGCCTGTATCGACACGTCGAGCGCCGAGATTGGCTCGTCGCACACTATGAACGACGGCTCGACGACGAGCGCCCTCGCTATCCCGATCCGCTGTCTCTGCCCGCCTGAGAACTCGTGGGGGTAGCGGCTTGCGTGCCATTTGGAGAGGCCGACGCGATCCAGTATGGCCAGGATCCTGTCAGTCCTTTCCCGCCCGGAGGCCAGCCCGTGTATGTCGATTGCCTCTCCGACGATGTCCCCGACTGTCATCCTGGAGTCCAGCGATGAAAACGGATCCTGGAAGATCATCTGCATCCTCTTGCGGTACGGGAGCAGTTCGCGCTGTGTTAGGCTTGAGATGTCGGTCCCCTCGAAGGAAACCCTCCCCTCGGTAGGGTTGTAGAGGCGGACTATGACGCGCCCGACGGTTGTCTTCCCGCACCCGGACTCTCCGACCAGGCCGAACGTCTCGCCGCGCTCCACGGCGAAATCTACGCCGTCGACCGCTTTTACGTGCTGCGCCTTGCCCGAGAAGAGGCGCTTGCGCACGGGGAAATATTTTTTCAAGCCGGAGACTTCGATAGAATGCATTGCGCTACACCCCCGCGCGGACGGGCGCGTCAGGCACACGGGGAGCGTCCGGGTGGTTGAGGTAGCAGGAGGCCGCGTGTCCCTCCGCGATATCGAAGGCGGGCGGGCGTTTCGCGAGGCAGATCTTCATGGCGTATTCGCACCTGGGCGCGAACGCGCACCCCGCAGGCGGCTTGAGGAGGTCGGGCGGCTGCCCCTTTATCGGGACGAGGCGTTCCTTCACGATCCTCTTCGGGTTCGGGACGCTCTTCAAAAGCCCCCACGTGTACGGGTGCCTCGGCATGTGGAAGATGTCCCTCACGGTGCCGCTCTCCGCTATATGACCGGCGTACATGACGTTCACCCGGTCGCAGATCCCCGCCACGACGCCGAGGTCGTGCGTTATCAGGATTATCGACGTGCCTGTGCGCTTGTTCAGATCCTTCATGAGATCCAGGATCTGGGCCTGGATCGTCACGTCGAGGGCGGTGGTCGGCTCGTCCGCTATCAGTATGTCAGGATCACAGCAGAGGGCGATGGCGATCATCACGCGCTGGCGCATCCCGCCCGAGAACTCGTGCGGGTACTGCCCCATGCGTCTCGACGGGGACGGGATCATCACGCTCGACAGGATCTCTATCGCGCGCGCCTTGGCCTCCTCGCGCGAGACGCTCTTGTGCTTCATGATGGTCTCGGTTATCTGGTGGCCGATAGTAAAGACGGGGTCGAGCGATGTCATGGGATCCTGAAATATCATGCCTATCTCGTTCCCCCGGACGGATTCCATCTCGCGCTCCGGGAGATTCGACAATTCCCTGCCCGAGAGCGTTACGCTGCCGGAGACGACCCTCCCGTTCTCAGAGAGCAGCCCCATGACCGAGAGCATCGTGACGCTCTTCCCGCTCCCCGACTCGCCTACGATCCCGAGCGTCTCGCCCCTGTCCAGGTAAAGCGATACGTCGTCCACGGCCTTGACCTCGCCGAAGTGCGTGAAGAAGGACGTGTGGAGGTTTTGGATGTCAAGGAGTTTTTTCGCGCCCTGTGCGCTTTCTGTCCCGCCGTTCATGCCGTCAGCTCCTCATCTTGGGGTCGAGCGCGTCGCGGAGGCCGTCGCCCAGTATGTTGAAGGCGAGGATGGTGAGGCATATCGCCAGCGACGGGAACAGGAGTTGGTACGGCGCGATGCGCATGTAAGAGATGGATTCCGAGGCGAGCGTGCCCCAGGAGGCGCGCGGCACCGGGATCCCCAGCCCTATGAAGCTCAAAAACGCCTCCGTGAAGATGGCCGAGGGTATGGAAAGCGTCATCGTGACGATTATCTGCCCGAGGCAGTTCGGGATCAGGTGCCTGAAGAGTATCCGGGCGTTTGACGCGCCCAGCACCCGCGCCGCCAGGATGAACTCCTGTCCCTTGAGCTGCAGTATCTCGCCTCGGACTATGCGGGCCATGGGCAGCCAGTACGAGACGGCCAGGGCGAAGATGATGCTGTGCAGGCCCGGCCCCATGAGCACCATGAAGAGTATCACGTATATCGTCTGGGGGACGGAGTAGATGACGTCGATGATCCTCATCATCACGAGATCCGCCTTGCCCCCGGCGAACCCGGAGACGCCGCCGTAAATTATGCCTATGACGAGGTTCAGGAAGCTCGCCGCGAAGGCTATTATGAGCGAATAGCGGGCGCCGAACCAAATCCGGGTGAAGATGTCGCGCCCGAAGTTGTCCGTGCCGAACCAGAACGCGGCGTCCGGCCAGCGGTTCGCCACCTCGAAGTCGTTGGAGAAGTAGTCCGGCTTTATGATCGGGATTACGACGGCGCAGGCCACTATGACGACTATCGACACCAGGGACAGCATGGCCGGGGTGTTGCCCTTGAGCCGCCGCCACGCGTCCTGCCAGTATGTGACGTTCGGCCTCACCGCCTCGTCGGAGGCGCGTTCCTCTGGCGCGGCTGGCTCGAAAAGCGCGGGCGGTATGCTCTCGTATGAGCGTGCTGTCTCAGTTCTCGGCGTCATCGAACTTTATCCTCGGGTCTATCATGACGTATGCCGTGTCGACCAGGAAGTTGCAGAGTATGACGAAGCAACTGTAGAAGATCGAGACGCCGAGGATCATGCTGTAGTCTCGGTTGCTTATGGACAGGACGAACTCGCGCCCGAGGCCTGGGACCGCGAAGATCGTCTCCACCACGAAGCTGCCCGTCAGCACGTTCGCGATCAGCGGCCCCAGGTACGTGACGACTGGTATCATGGAGTTCTTCATAGCGTGCTTGAACACAACGGAGCGCCGCGTCAGCCCCTTTGCCCGCGCCGTCCTGATGTAATCCTGCTGGATCACTTCGAGGTACTTGCTCCTCGTCAGCCTGGCGATAAATGCCGTGGAGTAGCCCGCGAGCGCTATCACGGGCAGTATCAGGTGACGCGCCTCGCCGTAGCCCGTGGGCGGCAAGACGTGCAGTTTCAGGGAGAAAAAGAGTATCAGCAGGTTCGAAAGCACGAAATTTGGGACCGTCACGCAAAACGTTGCCAGTATCATGGCGGAGCGGTCCAGCATCCTGCCCTGGTTCATCGCGGCCACGATCCCTATGTTGACGCCCGCCAGGAGTGACGCTAAGACGACGAGGAACCCGATCTTGGCGGAAGCCGGGAACGAGTAGGCTATCATGTCCCGCACGGAGCGGGACTCGTGCTTCATGGACGGCCCCATGTCGCCCTTGAGGAATAAATTCTTCAGGTAGAGCAGGTACTGCTGGTGGAGCGGCTTGTCCAGCCCGAACTTCGCGAGCATGTTCATCCTCACCTGCAGTGGCACGTCACGCTCGCTCGTGAACGGGTCGCCGGGGAGGAGCCTTATCAGAAAAAATATCAGCGTCACGACGACGAAAAGCGTGAAGATGCTGACAAAAAAACGGTTCAGAATGTACCTTCCCATGAAAACACCCCATCAGCGCAACGGCAAAATTTGTTCTGTACTGTACGGACTCACTGATTATATACGAAAGCGGTTCATATTATCAACATCGCGCACAGCGTCAGGAAAACAGGACTGAAAAAGGAGGCGCCGATCACGGTAATAACCGGCACATTCCAGGCATTCGCCATCCAGGCGACGAACTCGGGACGATAGTCGGCCCCCTGGCGCTCGCGGTGGCTGCGGCGGGCAACGGCGTACATTGAACGCCACGCCGGCGTTTTCTGATAACTCAGACGGACATTTTCCCTGACGCTTGACACAGAGGCTCGCGTCCCCATTGACAAAACTTGTTTTTTATTGTATAGATAATTCTGTTCAAATGCGCACGTATTGATATTATGAACAGAGGATTGGTCTCATGGAATCTGAGAGAAGTGAGCTCGTGAGAGTCGCGCATATGTATTATGAGGAAGACATGACGCAGCGGCAGATAGCGGAGAGGATGGGCTGTTCGCGCATGGCGGTTTCGAGATCCCTTCACAGGGCCAGGGAGGCCGGGGTCGTCCGCATCGAGATCAACTACGAGGGGATCTTCCCGGATCTCGAGAACGAGATGAGGGAGAAATTCGGCCTCGTGGATGCGGCGATAGTCCCATACGAGACAGGGACGACGCTCAAGGCGCGGCTCGCCCAGATGGCGGCGAACGTGCTTTTGAGGCGTCTTCGCCCTGGAGACGTCGTCGGGGTGGGCTGGGGATCGACCCTGGCGCTCATACCGGATTTTCTCGCCGGCGCCCCTGCCATGGACGTGGTTTTCGTCCCGCTTCTCGGGGGATATGGGCAGATAAGCATACACATGCACGCAAACCAGATAGCGTCCAGGCTGGGGGAGCTGTTCCGCTGCAAGTCGTACATACTCAACGCCCCCGCCCTGGTCAGGGACATAGCGCTCAAGGACAGCCTTATGGAGGATCCGGCCATAAAGTCAGCGCTCGATGTGGCGCGCGGGGCGGACATCGCTCTAGTCGGCGTGGGCTCTCCGTTCGCGGCGGAGAGCACTCTCACGGAGTCCGGATATTACAGCGCCGACGACCTGGACGGGCTCCGGGCCTCAAAGGCCGAGTGCAACCTGCTCTCGGCGATATATATAGACAAGGGAGGGAACGAGTGCAGCCTCGACATGGCTGACAGAAACATCGGCGTCACGTCCGGGGAGTATAAGAGGATACCTCTCAAGATTGCCGCTGCGGGCGGCCAAGGGAAGCTCTTCGCCGTGCGTTCGGTGATAAATCATGGATTGGTGGACATCATGGTGACGGATGAGAGGACGGCGGAGTTCTGTCTGGGCACGAGATCATAATCAGCCCTCGCTTAAAGTCTTTGAGAAGGGCAAATTAGGGAGGTCTTTAAATGGCGATCTGCGATATCAAGATATGTTGCTGTAGTACGGGGAATTTTGTAACGGCGGAGGCGGGTGGAAGATGAACAGGCTCGAGTTCGCGCGCTACATCGACCACTCCCTGCTCAAGCCGAATCTGACGCCGGATCAGGTGAGAAGCGGCTGTGAACTGGCCAAGGAGCTTCACTGCGCGTCCGTGTGCGTGAACCCCGTCAGCGTCGCGCTCGCCAGGGACGTCCTCCAGGGTTCGGACGTAGCCGTCGGTACGGTCATCGGATTCCCCTCCGGGGCGCACACGTCCTATGTGAAAGCGCGGGAGGCGGAGGAGGCGTACCGTCTCGGGGCTGTGGAGCTAGACATGGTGATCAACGTCGGCGCGCTGAAGTCCGGGAGGCACGCGGAGGTTCTGAAGGACATCGAGGCGGTGGTTAACGCGACGCCCGGGGTCGTGAAGGTGATACTGGAGACCTGCTTCCTGACTGACGAGGAAAAAGCCGCAGGCAGCAAGCTGGCCGAGGAGGCCGGGGCGCATTACGTCAAAACCTCCACGGGTTTCGCGTCCGGCGGGGCTACGCTCGCGGATATCCTTCTGATCAAGAGGAGCATCTCCGACGGAATGAAGATAAAGGCGGCCGGCGGCATCTCCGACCTCAAATTCAGCCTCGAACTCATCGAGGCCGGGTGCGGGCGCATCGGAATCAGCAGGACGGCGGACATAATCAAGGGCCTCGACTGAACCCTCGAAACGGAGTGGGTATTTTATGAAAACCCTGTTACTGGGCGACCGGTTCATCACAAACGATATCCTCCGCGCCGCGCTGGAGCGGCGCTTTGAGGGGAGCGGCATTGTATTCGAGTATTCGTCTCATCAATTGCAGTGGCCTGTGGCACCGATGGAGTCGAACGACGAGGTGTCGGAATTCAGCGGCTCTGACGATGAGATAATCCCGTTCTTAAAGGACGTTGAAATAGTCCTGACACACACTGGATGTTTCACGAGGAAGGCGATAGACAGCGCGCCTTCGCTCAAGGCCATAGCCTTGGGTCGGGGCGGTCCGGTGAACGTCAACGCAGGCGTATGCAGCGAGAGGAACATACCCGTCATATACGCGCCGGGCCGTAACTCCAACGCGGTGGCCGAATTCACGGCCGGGATGATCATGGCGCAGAGCCGGAGCATCCCGCAGAGTCACCACTGCCTGCGCCACGAGCACAGGTGGCGCGGCGACCTCTACGCCAGCGAGATGGCAGGGACGGAACTGTCGGACAGCGTCGTGGGCCTGGTCGGATTTGGCGCGATAGGCCGCAAGGTGGCTAAAATAATGAAGCATGGCTTCGGCAGCCGTGTCGTCGTATCCGACCCGTACGTCACCGATGATGTCAGGGCCGAATACTCGGACTATACATTCACCGATCTCGACTCGCTTCTCTCCGTGAGCGACTTCGTATCGCTGCACGCTAAGGCCACGAAGGAGACGACCGGCATGATCGGGGGGCGCGAGATCGGCCTGATGAAGCGGAGCGCGATCCTCGTCAACACCGCCCGCCCGCAGCTAGTGGACTACGCGGCGCTTTACTCCGCGCTCAGGGACGGCAGGCTGCGCGGAGCGGCCCTCGACGTGTTCGAGAACGAACCTCCCCTTGAGTCCTCGATGCTTTACTCGCTGGAGAACGTGACGGCCACGTCACACTTGGGGGGGGCGTCGCTGCAGGCGGCTGAGATCGGCGCATCACGCGCAGCGGACGGCCTGTACACCTTCATAGCCGAGGGGAAGATGCCGGAGTTTGTGTTCAATAAAGATCTGAAAGGGTGATTTAAATTGAAGGCGCTCTATCTGACCGGGAAGGCGCAAGTTGAAATCCGGGATATACCAATACCGGATTGCCCTGACGACGGTCTGCTGATCAAGATCGACTCAGTCGGCCTGTGCGGCTCCGACGTCCGCACCTATGCCGTTGGGTCGGCCAAGATCAACTACCCCGTGATACTCGGGCATGAAAACACCGGCACGGTCGCCGCGGTCGGCGGCAGCGTCACAGGCTACGGCGTGGGAGACAGGGTGGTGGCGAACCCGGCCATACCGTGCGGCAAGTGCTACTACTGCGTGAACAAGATGCCGGGGCTCTGCGACACGCTGGAGGTTGCGGGGACCAGCTTCCCCGGCGGGTTCGCACAGTATATGGTCTTTCACGGTACCATGCTCCGGCGCGGGCAGATAATCAAAGTGCCGGATGGCGTCAGCCTGGAGCCAATGATACTGACGGAACTGCTAGCCTCTGTGATAAAAGCGCAGTCCGACCTGCAAGTCGGACTGGGGGAGTCGGTGGTGATAATAGGCGCAGGACCGATCGGCTGTCTGCACGCCATGATCGCCAGGCTGCGCGGCGCGAGCGCCGTGGTGCTCGCGGACGTGAACGCCAACAGGTTGGCCCTGAGCCGGGAGTACGGGGGGACTCATTTCGTCGTCTCGTCGGAGGAGGACCTGGTAGAAGCGGTCATGAAGATCACAGGCGGGCGCGGGGCGGACGTCTGCATCTCCGCGAACCCGTCGGCCAAGCCGCACCAACAGGGCGTTGAGCTTCTTCGCAAGGAGGGAAGGCTCTCCATGTTCGGAGGGCTTCCGAAGGACGCCTCAATGACCACGCTGGACGGCAATATGATCCACTACAAGCGTCTCAGGGTCTTCGGCGCGTATTCGTACTCGGCTGCGGATTTCGCGAAGGGATACGATCTTCTGACGGAGGGCAAGATCGACGCACGCATAATCACGCACAGATTTCCGCTCGAGCGCATGGAGGACGGAGTCCGCGCCGTTCAGGAAGGCACGGCCATAAAGGTTGTCCTGAAACCGTGGATGGACGCCTGAGGCAATATCGCGCCGGGCCTATGGCGCGCTTCGGGGCGCGGTCCGGCGTCTGCCGCTTCCCTTGACAAAGGGGCCGTTACTTAATAAAATGCAATCCGTTAAACCAATTAAACATACTTAAAAGATAGGAATTAATTGACCGAGGCAACCCAGAGAGGAGGAGGGGCCGCTGAACAAGGATCAGATGACAGGGCGCGAGAGGATAGAGGCGCTTTACGCCAAGCAGCCGACGGATCGGACGCCGGTGGTGCACAAGGGGTATTCCTTCTGCGCGAGGCACGTTGGGATACCGCTGTCCGACGTGTATAAGAACCCGGTGTCCAGCTATATGTGTCAGGAGCGGACCTACGCAGATTTCGGTTTCGACGGCGGGCCGTTCTACACCTTCGTTGCGTACGGCGCCGGGGAGTTCGGCGGGGTCATAGAGTATCTCAAGGGGGATTCCTATGGCCCTGATGTGAAGGAACGCCCCATCAAGGACTGGGAGTCCTTCGACATGGACGCGCTGGAGCTGCCGGACCCGAGGGCTGCCGGCTGCATTCCGCACCAGATGGAATTCGCGAGGCTTCAGGAGCGAAACGGGAGCGAGATAGCGTTCATATGCGGCTCCCCCTTTTCCCACGCGGCGAACCTCTTCGGGGTGTCAGGCTTCATGGAGTGTGTGCTGATCGAGCCGGAGAAGGCGCACAGAGCCGTTCGCAAGATGACCGATCACATATTGCAGGTGGGGGAGTATTTCATCGGCGAATTTGGCCCGGGCCGCGTACTGGCCAGGGGCGTCTCGCCAAGCGAGAGCAACGCGCTCATATCGCCCCAGATCTTTGAGGAGTTCGCGGCGCCCTATATCACGGAGCTGAACTCCAAGATCTTAGACATGGGCGCCAAGAGCTGCTACCTGCACATGTGCGGCGAACACGGGCTCAACCTGCCTCAATGGTCGAAGGTGCCATTCTCCGGTGAGGGCAGAAGGGGAATGATCAGCATAGGCAAGGAGACGTCGCTCGAGGACGCCGCTGCGTATTTCCCTGACCACGTCATCTGCGGCAACATCGACCCGGCGTTCCTCATGAATCACTCTGAGGACGAGGTGTATAGGGCGAGCTGCGAGATAGTCGAGCGGGGGAAGGAAATACTGCGCGGGCGCTTTGTGTACATGGCCGGGTGCGAGGTCGCGCCGGGGACGCCCGAGGTGAACGTGGCTGCAATGGTGAGGGCAGTCAATGAAGTCGGCTGGTACTGAGCGCCGTATCGAGCCAGGCCGGTGACGGGCGTGCTTAGGATGAGGACCAATGTACGCCTGGTTCTTCTTGGGCGGAAGTTCGGCGGCAGCGCCGACGCGATAGGGCAGATGGCCCGGCTCGCGCTGGCCGAGGGCTTTGTGAATGACCTGTTCACGGAGAAGATACTGGAGCGCGAACTGGAGTTCCCCACCGGCCTGCCGATGCCTGTGCCGCTAGCGATACCGCACGTCAGCGACGGCTGTTCCGTGCCATTCGTCTCAATAGCCGTCCCGGAGAGCCCGGTCGCGTTCAAGCACATGGACTGCTCCGGCGACGAGATCGAAGCCCGGATAATCTTCCTGTTCGGGATGCCGGACGCGGGTGGGCAACTGACGGTCTTGAAGAAGTTCGCCAGGGCGTTCGCGGACGGGGAGGCAGTCGGCAGGCTGCTGGCTTCGGAAGCGTCCGGCGCGCTGCTGATGGAGCTGGACGACATCCTGGATGGCCTGCTGGATGTTGAAAACCCCACGAAGGAGAGTGTTTAAAGCCCATGGCCAAGAGCGTCCACATTTGCGTATGCTGCGGAGGCGGGATCTTCACGACCACTGTCGTTACCGAGGAGATAGAAATTCTCCTCAAGTCGAAAAAAATCCCCTATGTGGTCAGCCCGCACACGATAACGGAGATCCCGAACCTGACGGAGGCGGATATCATAGTCGCAACCGGAAAGACCAGCGCCGTCAATAAAAACGGGGCGCCTGTCCTGATCGGCTTGCCCATGTTCACGGGCGTGGGAAAGGAGGAGTTCAGCAAACTGCTGCTCGACAACATAGCTGAGGTGAGCGCAAAGTAAACTTCACATAGTGACATTCAATAAGGAGGAATAGTGATATGAGTTATTTGCAGCAACTGGCAGATGCTTTTAAAATTTTCCTTGACACGTTTGGAGTCACCGTCCTCGTACCCATCGTCATATACATACTGAGCGTCTCGATCGGGGTGGCGGCGCGGAAGGCGCTCCGGGCTGCTATATTCATGGCCATCGGGCTGACGGCGTTCAGCATAATCCTCGGTATTCTATGGGGACAGTTGGACGGGGTCATGGTCGCCATTTCGGCCAACGTCGGCAAGACCTTCGACGTCGTCGACATAGGCTGGCCCGCCGCGGCCGCGATAGTCTACAGCAACTCCCTGGGCATGCTTTACTTCATAATCGGCCTTGCGTTCAACCTGTTCTTATACTTCATCAAGGTCACCGACACATTTCAGCCCACGGATATCTGGAACAACTACTATTTTGTCGTCTGGGGCGTGATGGTGCAATTCATCACCGGCAGCTTCGCCCTCGCCCTCGCCGCCTGCCTCTTCATGAATATGTTCATGCTGCTCGTGGCCGACTTCCTGGCGCCGGCGCTTCAGGAGTACTACGGCTACCAGGGGCTCACCAACACCTGCAACTGCACGACAAACATATCGATACTTGCCGGGATCATCCGCTGGCTGTTTAAAAAATTGAACGTCAGGGAGATTCACTGGGAGCCGGCCAAGATCCAGGA
Source organism: Synergistaceae bacterium (assembly GCA_031263445.1). Taxonomy (GTDB): domain Bacteria; phylum Synergistota; class Synergistia; order Synergistales; family Synergistaceae; genus JAIRNC01. Next base: position 11,113 of record JAISFV010000039.1, read on the forward strand.
CCGCCTGGGATTCTTCGGGGAGCCTGCAATGGTGGGGGTCACTATGGGCCTGCTGATGGGCGTGATCGCGTACTTCAAGGATCTGGGTGATCTCGGGTCGTGGGCCAAGATACTCCGCTTCGCGCTCACCTTGGCTGCTATGCTCGTCATCTACCCGACCGTGTCCGGCATGTTCGTCAAGGGCCTGATCCCGGTGAGCCAGGCCATGAACGCGAGGATGCGCAGCGGCAAGACTCGCCGCAAGATATTCAACATCGGCATCGACCCGGCGGTGTACTTCGGCGAGACAGCCACGCTGACGTCCGGCCTCCTGCTCATACCTATCCTCGTGCTGACTGCGGTCCTGCTTCCGGGCAACCGCACGATCCCGATGGCGGACATCCCGGCCATGCCGTTCATGGCCATAGGGGCCGTGGCGGTTTTCAAGGGCAATATCTTCAACACCGTGCTCACCGGGACAATTTGGTACTCAGCAGTCCACTACATGGTGAGCGACACGGCTGAGGTATTCACGCAGATGGCCCTCAGGGCCGGGACGACGCTCCAGGCCGGGCAGACGTTCATCCATAGCTGGTGCGTGGCGGCGCAGCCTCCCCTTTACGTCATTATGAAGTGCTTCACCGCCGAGGGCTCGCTTAAATACGTGCTGGTGGCGGCCTGTGTGGCCGCATACGCGGTCGCTCTGTGGCACTTCAAGACCCACCGCAGGGCGTGGTTCATGTTCTTCGGCGCCAGCGCGGAGTACGTCGAGCAGTATATGAACGCTCCTGTTGCGGAGAACGCCTGATTCCGCCCGCGTGTTTTTGAAAATTTTCAGTATTTTGGCATAAGGAGGGGTTGCCGGAGATGAACGATCTGGCGATAAAAATTTGCGATGACGTCCGAAAGGGCCTGTACAAACCGGGCGAGACGCTGCCTAACGCGGCCTCCCTCGCGGAGAAATATGGGTTTGGCACGAAATACGCGAGGGAGGGCATAGGCGACCTCGTGTACGAGGGCGTGGCGGAGCGTGTGCCAGGCCGGAGGAGTTCCGTGAGAATTCGCGAGCCGTACCTCTGGGACCTGGTGACCGGAAACCATAGCTTCACCGGGGAGGCGAAGAGGCGCGGGCAGAAGCCCGGCAACCGCATACTGACGTTCGAGCGCCGTCCGGCGTGGCCGCAGGTGGCGCGCCGTCTCAAGCTGAACGAGGGCGACGAGGTGAACGTCATGGAGCGTCTGCTGCTGGCTGACGGCAAGCCTGTCGGGCTGGAGTACTCCTACATGCCGTCCAAATTCTACGCCGGGGTTACGCGGGAGATGTTCGAGGGCGGCAAGTCCACCTTCGCGGTCATGGAGACGTTCGGACACATTTCGTCGACTGCGGTCGATGAGCTGGCGGCATCCGCGCTCGAGCCGAGGGAGGCCGCAATACTCGGGCTGGACGCCGGTACGCCCGTGCTGATAAGGTTTCGTGTCACGCTGAACCCAGAGGGCACGCCCATAAAGGGGTCGAGGGCTATATACCTCTTCAACCCCGGCTACTCGGTGGGCATATGACTCCGGTCTGACCTGGCGGGATTAATGAAGCTGCACGGGTTAGCCGTAGCCGGGAGGCGTGTCTATGCGGAATCCCGCTGACCTGACAGGCCGCGAAATTCTGTGCGAGTGCGGGAGGACGCACCGCGTGCCGATCCGTGAGATACGCCGCTGGGAAGGGGCGATACCTCCCGAGGCGTTCAGCGGCATTTTCAGTTCGGCGGCTGGTATGAGCGCGCTCATGATATGCGACGCGCACACGATGGACAGCGCGAACGGACGCGTCGCCGAATCCCTGAGAAGAGCCGGCTGGAAGCTGAAGGTGAGGGAGTTCTCCCGCGACCGCCTGGTCAACGATGAGGCCGCCGTCGGCGCGGCGGTGCTGGACGCGGACACCGGCGTCGGAGTGATAATAGCCGTCGGCGGAGGGACGGTGACCGATCTCGGGCGGTTCGTAGCGAGCAGGACGTGCAAGCCCTTCGCGCTGGTCATGACCTGCCCGTCGATGGACGGGTACGCCTCGAACATAGCGGCAGTGTCGCTGGACGGCAGGAGGAGGATATTCAAGGACTGCCGGTATCCCGACGCCATTTTCTGCGACATGGAGGTGATGCGCTCCGCGCCCATGGAGCTCATAGCATCCGGCTTCGGCGACATGCTGGGCGAACGGACTTCGCTGCCGGACTGGGTAATGTCCCGCCATTTCACGGGTGAGCGCTTCTGCGGCATGTTGGCGGCCCTCATGGACGACAGCTCGATGGAGTGCGCGAGCCGCCTGGACGGAATAATCTCCCGCGACGCGGCGGCCACAGGCGCGCTCACCGACGCGCTGCTGCTGGCCGGGATAAGCATGGGTCTGGCTGGGGACACGCGCCCGGTTTCGGGGAGCGAGCATATATTTTCGCACTTCATGGCGGAACGTGGCATGGAGGCCGGGACAGCCGCGCCGCACGGCGCGACGGTAGGGTTTGGCACGCTGATATCCACCCTGCTTTACGAATACCTGCTGGACGAACTCCGCCCAAGCGATCTGGCGCCGGTTGAGGCCGAGATTCGGCGGTATCTGCTGCCGTCGGCCCAGATCGCGGACCTGCTCGCCGTCTCCGGAATAGGCGTCAGCGCCGGGCGCTATCTCCCCGGCTCCGACGTCGCGGATATGATACACGTATGCGCCGCACCAGATAAGCGCTACACAGTGCTGCGGTATCTCGCGGACGCAGGGCGAATCGAGGACGGCATCCGGCACGTGGTAGACGCGTTAGGGAGGATGGGGGAGAGCGCGTGATGCCCGGAGGCAGCACCGGAGTTTACGCTGTCACGCTCGTCATCCTGCTGCTAGTCTTGTTTTTCGGTTTCATACTCCCGGACTCCCGCGCGAAGCGCGCGCTGCTGCGGATCCGCGAGTCGCTGGCGGTTGGCGACCGGATATTCACTCAGGCGGGGCTTCACGGGGTGATAAAGGCTATAGACGGCGACATCATACTCATGGAGACCGGGGAGGCCAAGACGGAGATCGAGGTCGCCCGCTGGTCCGTGCTGGGAATAGACCGGGACCGCAACACCCCTCCCGGGAAGGGCGCGTAGCGATGCAGTTCGTAACGATGCTCTCGATGCTCTTCTTCGTGCTCTTTCTCAACTTCGCCGTGATCCGTCCTCACCGGCTGAGACAACGCCGGCGGGACTCGATGCTCGCCTCGGTGGGGGAGGGGCTGGTCATTTACGCCGCCGGCATACGTGGCACGGTGGTCGAGGTCCGGCGGGCTTCAGTAATAATCGCGACCGGCCCCTGCCGCGTCATCCTGGAGATCGATAAAAGCTCCGTCGAGCTGGTTGAGTCAGTTGAGTCAACCAAATTACGGCGTGCTTGAATGCTAATCTTTCAGACACGCCCTAGGGTCATCGCCGATTATTTTGATCTTCTTCGGGATCAGCCTGGCAAGGGTCTCCTTCGTCAAGTTTATCATGCCCAGCGCCGCAGGCGAAAGGCGGGCGCCTTTCCGTGACGCTAGTCTGGCGTTGCTGTCTCTCAGACGAACTTCTTTTCAATATGCCCGGTTGCCGTGGAAAAGAGCATCGCCTGGTAGCGGAGCGCCATCGGGATCGTGTCGCCGAGGCGGTATTCATGAGCGCTGTCCTGCACGTCCGCTATCAGGTGGTCGCTGCTGCACCCTAGCAGTTTGACGCCGCTGTCGAGCGGCGCGAGCGCGGCGTGATCCCCGATGTCGAACGCGCCGACGGCCAGAATCACCCTCTTCCTGACGCCCCTGTCCTCGAACGCCTTGGTTTTGAGGAAGCAGTCCGTCCCCAGCCTGCCTATGGGGTGAGTGGGCTTCAGGCCGGCCTCTATCACCTCGGCGCGCAGGACGAACGCCTCGTCGGTCAGCTCCGGGAGGGCGTCGTCCGGGATGTCGCGGGCCTCGGATCTCATGAGGTTCGCGCCGCCGACGCGGAGGTGGTTTATGCCGCGCGGCATCGCCCCCGCCAACGCAAGGTACAGTGACGTGCTTGAGCCGCCGGAGACGGCGTCCAGCTTGCGCCCGATGCAGGTTTCTATTTCGGCGGCGTTCGCGGCGAGTTCCGACAGGTTTTCCGCCGTCGGGACGACCGTGCCGTAGCAGGACAAGTTCGCGCCGATCCCATGCAGCCTGATGTTCCTGTATCCCGTCTCCACCATCGTCGCCGCCTCCACGAAACGGTCGCGGTCGAAGATGCCCTCACGCAGGTCACCTAGGTCGCGCATTAGGATGACCTTATGGATCTTACCGGCCTTGCGCGCGGCCTCGTCGAGGAGGCTGATCACCGCGAGCTCCGAATTGAGGCTGATGTCGGTGAGCTCGACGACGGATTCTGCCTCTGACTGCATTGGGACGCGGAGTGCCATCGTCTCGGCGTTGCCGTAGCGAGATTTGACCTTTTTCAGGTGCGCTGTGCGCGAGCTGGCGAATGACCTGTATCCAGCGTCATAGAGCGCGTCAGTCACCTCGTCCAGCGCGTTGTACCCCTTGACTACGGCTGTCGGCTCTATCCCTTGCCCCGCGCAGAGCGTCCTCACCGTCGAAGCGAACCGCCGGATAAGCCCCCTGTTTATCTCCAGTACCTGTCTGTCCATTTTCAAGCGCCTCACTCCGGCTTCCCCGGCGTTTCTCTGACATGAGTATATGCGCCACAAGACGTGTTATCAACACCCGATTGAAATCAAATCGGCCTCACTCCGCTAGCATCCGTCCAAACGACGACTCGAAGCGCTCGTCGTCCCACTTTGTCCGTTTTTTGGGACCTTTCGTCCTGATGCCGCCGCGCCGGAGCTTTTGTCCGACGTACCTTCTCGTCAGTAATTGGTCTATGTTGCTGTCAGTGTAGATCAAACCGTCCTGGTTGATGGCTTTGGCGCCCTTGGCCAAGGCCATCGCGGCCAGCCCGTAGTCCTGGGTCACCACGATGTCGTCGCGTGACGCCAGCCCCGCGACGGCGTAGTCCGCACTGTCAATCCCCTTGTCCACAGTGATTACCTTGCTGTAGCCGTCCTCCAATTCGTGGGAGGTGTCGATCACCATAATGACTGGAACACCCCTGGCCTTCGCCATTCGGACGACGATCTCCTTCACCGGACAAGCATCAGCGTCTACGAGAATTTTCATGTGTCCCCCTCTGTTCCTTGCTCCAGTGCCTGCCGCAATTCTTCCGGCGCGGCACAGTACCCGCTGGTGCGGTTTTCATGCAAAATATGTTTTCCAGCCAATGAGCGGACGGTCATGCCGCCGCACCCGATCTCAAGCCTCCGGCCGAATCGCCGGTCATTCGTTTCGCTCTCGCGGACCGGGTGACGGCTGACGCCAAAGCCCATAAAATATACCCCCCCGCCTGGCATGATAACATATTGCCTTGAATTGCGTCCAAAGAGAGGGCGGGGTAGGCAATGACACCTGGGAACGATTGTGACTTGGGGCGCGATGGCTGGACGGGTGACTACTATGACCCGCAGACCAATCTCTCGCCGTGGATGGCGAACAGAGAGAACCCCGACAAGGACGCCCGTTGGTACGACACGCCTAACGCAAAGGAATTTGACAGGCTTATGAAAGCTGCTGAAAAGGAGACGAACGGCGAAAAACGCTTCAACATCTTCAAGCAGGCCGAGTCCGTCTTATTGGACGATATGCCGATCATACCGCAGTTTCAGAGCATTGATACGATATTGATAAAGCCTG
>JAISFV010000078.1 GCA_031263445.1 Synergistaceae bacterium
AGCCGTATGTGTCATTGATGCAGCCCGAAAAGTTATTAAATAAGCCTAATATGTTATTAGAACAGGAGGAGACGGACACGACAAAAAAGACGGTAGTGTTTGATTTCGACGGGGTGATACATTCTTACGTGAGCGGATGGAAAGGGATAGACGCCGTCCCGGACGCGCCGAACCGAGACGTCGTCAAAGCCATAGGGGCCCTTCGCGCTGACGGGTACGAGATAATCGTCGTTTCGACGCGGTGCGGCGACCCCGCAGGTGAAAGGGCCGTCATAGAATATCTGGACAGACACGGCGTGATCGTAGACGGAGTGTCGGCTACGAAACCCCCAGCGCTCGTCTACGTGGACGACCGGGCCGTCTGTTACAGGCCGGGCATGGCGTTGGTGGAAACGATCAAGTCTTTTCAGCCGTGGAGGGCAAAATAAGGCCAGATATTTTGTCCAAGCCTTTTATTGAACCTGACTGGCTTCACAGGCATCCCAGCCAGACAGAGTGTCCAGATTTTTAGTCATTTATCTCTTCCAGTATGACCAGATTTTCCGCCGTTTGTCCCTTCCTGAACCCTTTCAAGCATCCACGGCACACGCGCCGGCGGACGGCGGTGACACGCCCCCGCCGGTCAGCCATTCAATTTCCCTTTCATCAAGGCCGGTTTCCGAGGGCTATCCCTCGGTTACCGGCCTCTTTTTTTTGTCCGAAATCCCTGATAAACCGAGATGGATATCCTGAAAATATTTTCATGAAATATCACAAAACCTATTGACTATTACACGATGGTAAGTTAGTATATGTATATCGAAACAAAATAAATATGACGGGAAGAGGTGCAACGAAAATGACAAAAGCAAACACCGGCGAAATGAGATGCGCGAAAATTGGACAAATTAAAAAAATGGTTAATTACGCCATCGGATTAGAGCGTGAGGCAATTTACGCAGACGTAAGAGGGTTCGTCTACGGCCTCGGCGACGATGGCATGGCATTTAGAGAATACGAACGCTTTTATAAGAGCGTATCCGCCAAACGCGGCGATGCGTTTGCCAGAAAGCTCCGCGGCATAGCTCGCTATAGAGTACGCGGCTATGCGTCAAGTCTAATAAGGTAAGGCCGAAACGCCCTTCGGGGCGTCTGACCGTGAAGCGGTCACTGATGAGGCCAAAAAACTATTATGAGCAGGTATCCGAAAGGCAGGGAAAGGATACGCTGAGGCGCTGGGGTGGGTTCTCGGGAAGGTTTAGTAGTGAGTGACACAAGGGCCGGGCGTCCGGCCCATTAAACACTATAGGGGGTATGTAGAATGAAGCTAGGGCAGTGGGATACGTTGGATGAATTGGTGGCTGCGGTACACGGCGAGGACGAGAGAAAGCATGACTACAAGCTCGACACGCGCCAGATGCACGTCACGGTGGACGGCGAACTCGTGGTGAGCGACATAAGCGGCCACTACGGCCTGACTGACAACGCGCACCAGCAGATCGGGAGCCTGACCAAAATTCCGATGACGTATTATCGCCGGATGCAGAATGAAGCGCCAGAACTTTTGGCGCACAATATCAACGACTGGTTCAACCGTAAACCGGCTCCGAGGATGCTCAGGACGCTGGCGCAATATCCGCAACATACTGACAATACCGGCTACCAGTACGGCACCGCAAGAGCGTTGTTGTCCGACAGCTACAAGCGCATCGACAACCCGTTCATTCTCGACGCTCTCTTTCCGGTGCTGAACGGCTGCGACGGGCTGAAAATCAAGAGCCTGGATCTCACGCCGAACAAGATGTACATCAAAATCGTGAATCCCAGGATGCAGGGTGAGATACGAAAGGGAGATGTCGTGCAGACCGGCGTCATGATCAGCAACAGCGAGATAGGGTGCGGCGCGGTGACCGTCAGACCTCTCATTTACCGGCTGGTTTGCACGAACGGCATGATAGCAGCCGACCGTGACGCCGGAAACGGCATGAGGAAATACCACGTCGGGAGAGTGGTTGACTACATAGACGCCGATTTCACGGTACTCAGCGACGAAACGGTTATCGCCGACCAGAAGGCGCTTGCCATGACGATAGCCGACGTCACCCGCAGCGCGTTGAGCAAGGAAACGTTCGAGCGCGTCACGGGCCGGATGCGCGATGCGGCTGAGGTGCAGATCACCTCGAACGATATCCCCCGCGTCGTCGAACTCATGTCCAAGGACTACGACCTGAGCGCGGCAGAACGCATCGGTGTGCAGGACGCGCTTATCCGCGACGGGGACTTTTCGCTGTACGGGCTTGCCAACGCAGTGACGCGGACCAGTCAGGGCGTTGAGTCTTACGACCGCGCAACAGACCTGGAGACGGCCGGATGGCGGGTGCTGAATACTCCGAAATCTCAGTGGAGCGACTGGAACAGGGCGGCATGAACAAGGCGCGGCGTGAAGCGTTGCTGGACGTTTCCAGACAAATTAGGGATATCGCCGAAAGGCTTGAATCCCTCTGGCACGATGAGGAAGAATACCTCGATAACATGCCGGAGAACCTCCAAGGCTCGGAGCGATACGAAAAGGCGGATGAGGCCGTCCGCAGCATTGAATCAGCAATCGATATCCTCAATGAAGCCGTTGAATACATAGAAGCGGCGACGGAATGACACCGAAGTAACCATCCTTCCAAGGGGGCGGCCCAGGCGGTCAGCCCCTCCTATCATCCGAGATTGCTACTAGAAAAAATTTTGTAAGAAATAATAAATAAACATGATTTTGATCTTGATTATTACACGTCAGTAAGATATAATGAATATATTGAAATAAAATCAATATGACGGAAAGAGGAGGAAGGGATGAAAATGACGCACAGAACATTCACAAGCCAAGACCACTATGAAGCCTTCTACAGCATGAATGAACATTCTCCCGATGTCGTGGACATCATAGAAACAGCCACTCACTATAGCTCCGATTTGACAACGGACTGCGTAGGAATGTCCACGGCAATAAGGAGATTTTTCATCGGCGTGAAGCACATTCCCGACTTGATCGAATGGGCCGACGGGTTCATGGAATCTGTCAAATCAGGTTGTCTGTGTGACGTCGAGAGCTTTTGGAACGAGGATACGCGACGAAGCGAACGGACCGGTAATTGGGCGTATGGGGTAGAGGGCGAGCCTGGAAATTGGTACGTTTTCCTCAACCGGCGCAAGTCAGCATAACTTAGGGGGAGAGAGCAGATGAGCAGCAATATGGAAATGAAAATCAAACAGAGAGTCGAATTGGTATCTGCTGAAATGAGGAGCGCGGGGCAAGATAGCTGGTCATCTTATGATATGCAGGATTTGTGCGAAATGGCGGGATTGTATGAGAAATGGCTCGATACCGTTACCCGCATAGAAGAGGAAGCTATCGCGTTAGAAGCGGCCAAAATATTATGCGTTGAAATCCGTCACTATATACCAGCCGACGAGAGAAGAGTGAACGTTATATGAAATACAGCATAAATGATTTTGAGAAGTGGGCTGCGTGGTTTTACGGCTTCTGCCGGCGCATGGAGAAAAGCGGTTTACCGAATATGCCGAAAGACGACCGCGACGGCTTGTTATCAGTGAACCTCCATATGCAAATCGCACTTGAAGCTATGAAATCCCAATCCGAAAGGGGCGAAACGCCATGAGCAGTTATTCCGACATGAAAGAGCGGCACGAGCAGGAAATCAATGCGTTCCCGATGGTATTCGCGTTCAGCGTTAAACAGTTCGAGGAAGGGATGGCGAAGCTGGGCCTGACGCCGGAGGACACGGACAAGGTTTATAAGTTCGGCGGCACGGGCGGCTTTTACCGCAGGAGCGATTCCCCAGCGCTTAAAGAATTGTTCGACCGGCACGAGAAAGAGACGCAGGACGCCCTAGACGGCGATTCCACGGGCGACGGCTTCATCTTCGAGATGTTCGATTACGAACTCTCCAATCATGAGTACGTCGTCTCAGGGGATGCGAGCTACACGCTGGACATGATCGGCCTGTCATGGGAGGAAGTCGCGGCGAGCAAAAAGCTCATGCGCGGCCTCAAGAAGGCCATAGCCGTGCAGGATTCGAGGAGACAGGACTATGCGTAGGAGCGAAGGCACGAAGACGGTCAGGGTCATATATCACCACGAAGACAGATCGATGTGCGGCACGACGTTTAAGGCCGTCGACGAACCCAGGTATTACAACAGGATAGATCGCTCAGGGTGGTACACAGTCCGTCCCTCGAAGGGGTATTGGGAAAGCGATACGGAAGTCAGGGATGACATCACGTTTGAGGTTGTAGACGGCGACGGAAACACGCTCTTTTCGGAGAGCAACGCCAGCCTCGGGGCGTTCCAGTCTGTCTCCGACAGGGCGAGTCAGTTCGCGAGAGAGTGGGCGGAGATGCTTCGCCTTTCAGACTATGAGGCGTGGAAAAAGTGGCTGTCCTCCGACATGGAGTCCCACGGGTACACGGGATACGTCGATAACTGGCTCTACGCCGAGAGCAAGACACTAGCGGTAGAAACAATCGGAAGCTACGAACACCTCGGCCTGGACTTCCGCATCGTCTCAGAGCGCATGGAACACACGGTCTGCGGCAAGAGGTGGCGCTACGTTTACGTCGAGAACACGACAGACAAGAACACAGCGGCCCTTTGCGGGTTCATATTGGCATAAGCCATGACGCCGATGCCGGAGAAGAAAACCGACATGGTCCGACGTCTCGTGTCGGACGGTGATTATAAAAAGGCGCTGGGCATCGTCAAGGGGTTTCGCCTCGGCATCACCCGCGAGGAATCAGCCAAGATGACGCGGGCTTATGAGTGTATGGTGCGCCCCGGCTTTTACGGCCAGATCGTCAATAATCCGAGCGACGCGATCAATGAGGGCATACGAATTTTAACGTCTCTGTACGGCTCATCGAAAAAAAATAAAGGAGAGGATATAGGCGATGAATGGTAACAGACTGACCGTCAAGCAGCTAAATGACATGGATAACCTGACGTTCGCCATTTGCATTTTATCGGACCGGCTGAATAAGCTGAACCGATACGCGCCGCTGGCGCAAAAGATCCAAAAAGCCCTCCGCGAACTGGAGGGGCTGCGCGACATATGCCGGGCGAACCCCGGCCACGCGGCCGGGATCGTCAGCGCGAAGGAGGCTGTTTACAGGGCGGTATACCGCGAATACCAGTTGAAGGATGTCCAAATTCACCTCGGGCTCGACGAGTTCAGCGAAGAATGCAGCGCTGACCTGTCAGGCATGGAGCCGGAGCAGGTCTGGAACGACAAGGAAATCATGGATGCCATAATCGACCTCATGGACAATTACCAGACAGGCGATTACTGGGACTCAGTGGAATACGCGATAGAACACGGCATAGAGTACGTTCTTGAGTCCAGGGAGCAGTGATATCCCAATGAGTGTATCAGTAAAAAATCTTGATACTGACAACTCCGCGGGCTATAATAGAAGAAGGCTCAGAGGTGATTGCATGAAAGCGATAGAGGTCATACAGGCCGCGCTCAAAACCCGCAGCATGTTGCAGAAGGATCTCGCGGAAGCGATGGGGCTTACTCCGCAGGGATTGAGCAAGAAGCTCGTGAACAACACCCTTTCGGCTCAGGAGTTTTTTGACGCTGTCGACCTGCTTGACATGACCGTCCGCATCAGCGACAAGGACACGGGCGAGGCGGTCCGCACCAGCCCGTTCAGGCCGGGCGTCTTGCCGAGGGTTTCGATGGTGGTGGAGGGTACGCGGTACGACACGGCCAACGCCGACGCGCTGTGCCACACCGATGAGCGCGACGGCCTGACGATGGAGCTGTACAGAGATCACAGGGGCGGCTATTTCGTCGTCATATGTGCCAATTGGGAGGGAGGCAAACCTTATATATCCCCGTGCGGCGAAGCCTTCTCCTCGCGGCTGTATGAGGCTTACAGGGATGCGTCAGACCCGCCTCCCGAGGATCTGTTTGATAAGGCGTTGTGCGCGTCTATTCTGTGACGGGCTTCCGCATCCTCCCGGCCTGACATCAGCCAGAGAACGGCGTCACGCAGGGAGCCAAAGTCAAACCGCTCAGGGCAGAGCCTTAGAATCGTGTTCAGCCCGGCGGTTTTCTGGTCTGCAAGGATCTCCCTGAGTTCGGCGGTGAGCGCCGGGTAGAACGACCACTGATCCAGAATGAGCGGGTCTGCGATTTCCGGGTTCCGTTCGTCGAGCACGCAGAATATGTACATATCAGACTGGTGCAGTATCTCGCCGGCGTATCCGGATTCGGGCGTCCATGTGTGTGTCGGTCGGATGGTAAAACGCAATACGCTATTGGATTTTTGGCTCCACGATTGCACGTAGGCCGACGCTTTTACTTCTATCCTCCACATACTGCAAAAAAGCAGGTCATACGGTTCCCACCCCGGGCGTACTTCGTCTGTTTTTATGCCTAGCGCCTTTGCGACGATGAACTCGGCCAAGGCTCCACGCAGGGTATTGTTGAGCAGGTCCGATGAATGCCACCTCCAGAAGTCATTGAGCAGGAAGCCGGACGGAGTTCTGTCATAATAGAAATGCTCGTCGCCTGTCTTTTGCTCCAAATCACTTAACCCCCTTCGGACGCTGAAATTATCTCACAAAATTACAAATTTCCCTTTACTCTTGCGCGTTGGTAAGTTATAATGACAAATATGAAATATAAATTACGTGACAGAAATAGACGGGAGGGAAAATCATGTCATCGATCAGGGTTCAAAACGCGCTGACGGAGTTCGGGCAGGTCGACGTCCTGATTGAGATGGTCGTCAAACATCTCACCGGCAGCCCGGACGACATCCGGGACATAGGGTGGTACGTGAGCATGGAAAACGCGCTCTATCTGCTGGAACAGACGTACAGGGCGAAAAAGACCGCGCTCGTCTCCGCTTTGGAGGGAGGTGAAATTAATGAATGAGCAAGGGTTCACCTACGACGAAGAAAAAATGATGATGATTTTCACAGCGGATGCAAAATGGCATATCCGCGTCGCGTACAGCGAGGGCCGGGTCTGGTACGCGGCCAGGGACATAGCGAGTATGCTCGGCTATAAGGACAGCAGCAAGGCGATTTTCAGAGTGTCCCGCGAAGTCCGAATGCTGCAGGTTCCTCAAGTGAGCGCACATAAGGTGGGCTGCACTGTTTGCAAATGCATCACAAAAGAATCGGTCTATAAGTTCATAAACCAGCAGAGAGCGGATCCCGAAGTCCGAACCTGGATAAGGAACGTGGTGGTTCCGCAAGCAGAGCGGCAGTTTGCTGATATCGAGCGCAAAACCACGGAGTCTGTGCTGACATCCATACCTGAATTTAAGCCGCC
>JAISFV010000152.1 GCA_031263445.1 Synergistaceae bacterium
CAGCATTGACAAATAGTATCATACCAGGGTTATAATCTATCATGCCTTGAGAAGTTTTTTATCATTATTATCAGAGGGTCGTGTTAACGATGATCTCTTTTGTTATACCTTGTTTTAATGAAGAAGACTCTTTGAAAGCGCTCTGCGAAGAAATTATAAAAAATATCAGCGCCTTGAAGCATGAATATGAAATTATTTTTGTTGATGATGGCTCTACGGATAATTCCGTCAATGTCATTAAGCATTTAATTGCGGATAACAATTCGGTACGGCTTATCTCATTCAGGAAAAATCTTGGCAAGTCACTCGCCTTACAATCTGGTTTCAGAAATTGCAATGGCGATATTATCATCACCATGGACGCCGATTTACAAGATGACCCGTGTGAGATAAACAAGTTTATCGAAAAGATCGAAGAAGGCTACGACCTAGTTTCGGGATGGAAGTATGAACGTCACGACCCGCTGGAAAAAAGGTTTCCATCAAAGATTTTCAACAAAACCGTCTCTTATCTCTCCGGCGTCAGGCTGCACGACTTTAATTGCGGCTTCAAGGCTTACAGGCGCGAAGTCACTCAGAACGTCGATATATACGGAGAACTGCACAGATATATCCCGGTATTGGCGCATCGCAAAGGTTTCAGGATTGCGGAAATAAAGATTACACACAACTCTAGGCAATACGGGAAATCTAAATTTGGCATGGAGCGCTATCTGCGTGGCTTTTTTGATTCAATAACTGTCGTATTCCTCAGCAAGTACTACGACAGGCCAATGCACATATTTGGGCGATTAGGGGGCGGAGTTAGCCTTATTGGAGTGCTGATTAGCACGTATCTTTCAATAGAATGGCTCAGAGGATTTCCGATAGGCAACAGGCCGTTACTGTTGCTTGGTATTCTATGCATCTTGCTCGGCGTTCAGTTATTTTCAATCGGCCTTATAGGGGATATGATGTTGGACACGACGTATAGATACAGGTACGATGAAAGCCACATCAGGGAGAAAATTTAGGAAATTATTATGTCCGTATTACACGGTAAACTTACTTCAAATAATTTTACGAAACATACATGCTCGAAGGGTATTAGGCGTGTTTTAATAAATCGTTTTAACGAGACTTTGATTTTATCTATTAAAAACTTGTGTTATCAGCAGACGATAGATCTTTTGGATGTTGGTTGCGGGGAGGGTTTTACTCTTGCCATGCTACACAAAGAGATGCCTGATCTAAGCCTCTATGGTTTTGATATCAGCCAAGAGGCCATAAATCTCGCTCGCGAAAAAGTTCCTGCCGCAGCTTGCATATGCGGTGACATTTATAATATTCCTTTTGCAGATAAACGTTTTGATGTTGTTTTATGTTCGGAAGTCCTTGAACATTTGGATAGCCCGATTGCGGCAATAGAGCAAATAAAGCAAAAATCCAAAAAGTATGCAATTTTAAGCGTTCCTAATGAGCCGTTTTTTCAGTTGGGAAATTTTTTAAGCGGGAAATACCTTTCTACATTAGGCAATCATCCTGAACATCTGCAACATTTTTCGAAACAAAACTTTGGGTGCTTGTGTGACAAATTCTTCAAAAGGTTAGCCTGTATTTCCGTATTCCCGTGGACAATGTACATTGGGAATGTTTGACGGTCACTAGCCCAGCGATAATCGCATGTTTTTTCTATCTCTCAAAAAAATTTTAATCGTTCCTACCACAAACGTATTTTTGCAGCTTCTCCGTACAATAATATATGGTTTTATCGTTTTTTTAATTGATTCATCTTTATTATTCTTATTCACAGAATCAGGCATTTATTATCTCTGTTCTGCGGCAATTTCTTTTATTATTGCGTTGTTAATTAACTTCTACTTCAACAGAACCTTTGTTTTCCCTAAGACAAACAGATCATTTTGTGAAGAATTGGCTTCATACGCTGGAATTGCATTAGTCGGGCTTGCGCTGACAGAACTTTGCCTTTTCATGTTCACAGAATTTATGGGAGTATACTACATATATTCCAAATTTATAGCCGCTGTCATAGTGCTTTTGTGGAATTTTTCCGCGCGGAAATATTGGCTGTATTCCACGCTAAAACGATAAACATCGCACAGCCAATAATTGACATTATAACTCCAGTAAGCAACCCTGGCAAAAAGTAATCTAATTTTATTATATGCTTGCCCGTGCTGATTTTCGCCCCGATAAACCCAACATTTACTTTTTCCATTGCCACTGGTTCGCCATCGATTGTCAGTTTCCAGCCTTCCGAATATGGGATGGAGAAAAACAGCATCCTGTCGCCAACAACGTCTATTGTCCCCTCAATATGATTCTGACTGAACCTTGTCATTACAAAAGGCTCTTTTTTGCGAATATTCAGCGTGTCTTTATAGTCATCATATGAACTGTATATTTCAGCCCAATTCCACTCTCCATTCTCGGCGTCAGTGGAATCAGCAAAACCTGGTCTGACGATCTGCTGGATCCTTGGAGGCAAACTGTACCGCCCTAGGCCATCACGGGATACTTCAGTCACAACGGCGTTAAAAAGAGCAATATCCTTGGCCGGTATGTCCAAATTATCGAAATCGTCCCTCAATATATATTCATCGTACACAAACGCAAGTGGCAGCGCGTCATCGTTTTTATATATTGCCTTGTCGTCTACGATAGCAATCAGCGTTTCGAATCCGAAAGGAGGCATGTCGCCTAAATTCATGATCCGATATTTAACACCAACCAGAGCACCAAGCAACGGACGTTCCAGCAAACCAAAAGAATAGGATCGTATGGGGGAATTCTCGAAAATGCCAGCCCTTAAACTTAACAAGAACTCTACATAGGCTTTATTTATAAAAGAGTTATAATATGCGCTTCCGTAATACTCGTTGAACAAGGAATCATTCAGCAATACTTTCGCGTTCATTTCTAATCTGAAAAACCCGTGATCGATGGATTTTATCAAATCAACGGCGTCAGAAGCGTTATAATAACCCTTCTTGTTTTCCTTATTTACATAAGACTCACCTGCGTAATCAGCATATTCATACTGCCCACCCACGCTAATATGTGAAAAAAAACAGACTTCTAACACAATCACTAAAAACAACGCTATTAGCAAGCTTGTTTTTTTTAATTTATCGGAGCAAAAGAGTATCGCAGCGTATGCCGATAGAAATAATACGATATACGCGGATATTTCACGCTCAAAAAAAACAATGCCTTTTCCTGACATCAAATACAGATTAACAACAAAACCAATAATAAGAAGATCAAATACAAACAACAGATTCTTTTTATTCAAAATGGTACCTTTGTCAATCTTATCAAGGGTGTGTGCAGTAGTTACAAGCATGATAATGCAGATCCAGAGTGACGATAATTTAAAACTTCCGCCAATAAATCCGTTTAATAGCAAATGGATACTGGGAAAGACCAAATATGCCAAAGAGGCCGAAATGCCAAATGTAAGCAAACGACCTGTTTTTTTGTTTGAAAAACAAAACGCTTGCGGTATTGCTAATAAATTCAAGAGGCCGCAGTAAAACAATGGCCCCTCAAGATAATTCCCTGCGCCAGAATAACCTTCAAATACACCCAAAATATCTGATGAAAAAAATCTATAGAATTCCGAAAGATAGACCTCAACCTCATCAAACCGAAACAAATTCACAACATATTCAACAATGCTTATATCATCGGTTGTCTCGGTAAATCTAAAAGTAGAAAACATGCTGAACGCGTATGGCAACAATATAAAACCAGACATCAAAACCCCGAGAAAGCAAATTCCTGCGATTTTGAAAATGTACAAACCATATGTCCTCATGCTAAATTTAACACTATATAAATACCTAGTAGTCGAATATATGAATATCAGAATGGAGTATAAATATACATAATATGCACCGAATGACATCGACAACAGACATATCGAGATGGGAACCAAGTGCCATTTCCCATTTTTCAGATAAACTTCCATTGAATAAAGGATAAAGGCCGCGATAACGCATTCGACGCCGTAATTGACCCACGGTCCACGAGTAATCATTATTCCGCAAAACGCGTATAAAATTGATGCTGTAGAACGTGCAAATATGCCAAATTCGAGTTTTTTCAAAAAAAGGTAGAAAAACAAAAAAGCAAAGATTATTTTACAAATTTGCATGATTACCATAACGTATGGGATAGCATCTCTGCCTAAAAGTATAGGGATAAATAAAAACGGATTCCCGTATAATGTTGCGATATACGGGGATCCGAGACCTATTCCGAAATTCCACATCGGATAACCTTCACTCCTTATGTAATCAGACAGGCTGGCAAGAAAAGGCCATGTCTGATCAAACCCGTCAGAAACTGTCAATAGAAAAGAAACGCCTGTTCTTAGAAAATCCCAGTATATAAACACCGACATCACCAAGACTAACATCAAACCCGAAAGCATAGGCATCTTTTCTATAAAAACTATTATTCTCTTCAATTTTTCAAGACCTCTCTGGCAACTCGAATCAACAGAGTAAAACAGTTTGGCGAAATACTTGATGCTATTCGTTGTTTTGATCACTGTCAATCCCATCATTCCCCAGGCAGCACCGTCCAGCCGGACGCGGCCATCGCGCGGGCGTCGGCGTGGCGGGATTCCGGCAGCCATTTGTCGGGGACGGTCACGATCTTGTCGTGTGATTCCCGCGAGAGCCAGGCGGCCCACCAGCCCAGGAGGGAGTTCGAGACGACGAAGTGCTTGCACCTGGACATAAGGTACATGCGGGTCGCCTCGTCGCTCTGGCCATGATCGGCGTAGACGAACTCCTGGCCTGTGTCGGACAAAACATCGGCTGCGAGGGCTTCGCTGTCGGCAAAGACAAAAAAGACGGGCTTTGCGGGGGCGAGGCGCTCCGATATCGTCCTCACGGACAGGCGGAAGTAACGCTCCGATACGATCCCTGGCGTCAGATGCACCGCGACGGGAAGATCCTCCACGTAGACGCTCGAAAATATGAAGCGCGCCTCCTCCGACAGGACGGGCTTGAAGGCGAAGCCGTCACGGAGCGCGTCCCCCTGGCCGTCTACATACGCAGCGTTCAGATAACGCCCGCCGAGATACCGCAGCGAGCCTGAGCGCAGCACGGCCTCGTCGTAGGCCATAGGGGCGCCGTCCGGGTCGCCTGTAAAAAAATAGCGCCGATAGATCTTGGCAATATCGTCCGGCGCTCGCTGCAGGCTGATCTCGGGGAAAGCGCTTTCCATCTCGCACGTCCCGCTCTCGAAGCGCGAGAGGTCATACAGCGCCGGCAGGCCGGAGAGGGCTGCCGCAGCCCTGCCAACGGTGTATCCCCACATCTGCGGGCCAAGGCCGCCATCCAGCGGGATGACTATCGCGCGCTCGAAGTCCTTCCGCGCGGCGCTCACAATCATCCGGGCTATCGGCGACACCACGGACTTGTATGCCGCTTTAAACGGGTTTTTCATGGCTGGCGCGACGCCCCTCCCTGTACGCCTCATAGAGGAGGGCGCGCAGACCGCCCCACGTGTCCTGCGCCACGGAGGATCGCCAAAGCCCCCGGGCCGCCTCGTACCGCAAAGCCCTGTGCGCGAGCCTGTCCGACACGACAGCCCTGTAGCCCGCCGCCAGCCTCGCGAAGGGCTTGGCCGCCCCGTAGTAGCGGGCCGTGTATTTTTTTTCGCGCTCCATGAGTTCCGGGATGATCGCTATCCAGACGTCGGCGTCGTGCAGCTCGCCCAGCGCGTCCTGTAGTTTCTTAACCGCAGTGACGCAACTGTCCAAGCCATCCGTGTCCGCGTACAGCCCGCGGTATATCTCGATGGCGTAGCGGAGGCGCTTTATCTCTATCCTGAAACGGTGGTGCGCGTCAGACGCTTCCGGGAAGGAGAGGGAAGCGGCGTGCCGCGTCACGGACTCTATCTGGAGGCCAATGACCTTCGTAGCGCGCTCCATGTCACCGCCGCCTGAGTCATAGCCCTTCATCGCCATCTCGACCCGCGCGTCCTCGAGCCTCGCCCTCGTGTCGGACATGACCCTGCCATCCGACAAATCAGTGAGCAGACGGTTTATGGCGGGCTGTTTTTTGGCGCGGGACTGGGTGAGGCGCAGGGCCAGGCGTTCTACTCCAGGCCGCTCCCCTCTGGCGCACGACACTACGAACTCATTGAGCCACGAGACCTGGACGTCGAGGTCGCGGGCCCGCCCCAGGCGCTTCGTGACGGACCGGACGAGCTTGAAGAACGCGCGCGCGTCGTCCAGGCCGGCCTCCTCGCTCAACAGGCCGAGCGCGGCGCGCAGCCTTCTCGACGCCACCCTCATGCGGTGGAGGCATTCGGGATCCTCCGAGGATATAACGCCGGGGATCTCCCTGGCCATGGCGTCCATCCTGCTCAGTATCTCGCCGATGGCATAGGCGGAGGGCCGCTCTGTCATTCTATGCCATCCCTGGGTTGTCGGTCATCCACTGCTGCGAATTTATCAGCGGCGATCCCTCCTGCGGCGTCCTGCGCACGTATTCCCCGTCAGGGGTCAGGAGGCTCGACTGCGCGTTGTCGTCAAGGTGTACGGGCAAAATCACGTTTATGATCCTCTGGCGCAACAGCGGGGACTCGATCGGGAACAGCGTCTCGACGCGCCTGTCCAGGTTCCTCCCCATGAGGTCGGCGCTCCCGAGGAAGATCTCTCCGCTCTCCTCGCCGCCGCCGTTACGGAAGTAAAAAATCCTTGCGTGTTCCAGGAAACGGCCCACGATCGAGGTCACGGAGACATTTTCGCTCAGGCCGGGGACGCCAGGGCGCAGGCAGCAGATCCCGCGCACCTGGAGATCCACCTTGACACCCGCCACCGAGGCCCTGTACAGCGCCTCGATGCACTCCCTGTCCGAGAGGGCGTTCAGTTTGAATACTATGTGGCCGCCGCCGTCACGTTCATGCGCCTCTATCTCGCGGTCGATCCGTGCGATTATCTCGCGCCTCAGCGTGTTGGGCGCGACGAGCAGCTTCCTGTACTCCCTCTGTCGCGAGTAGCCGGTGAGGACGTTGAACAGGTCAGACACGTCCGCGCCGATGTCCGGGTTTGACGTGAAGAGGCCTAAGTCCGCGTAAATGCCGGCCGTCACGGCGTTGTAGTTGCCAGTGCCCAAGTGTACGTAACGGCAGATGCCGCCCTTCTCGCGCCTGACAACCATGCAGAGCTTCGTGTGGGTCTTCAGCCCCTCCAGGCCGTAGACGACGTGTACTCCCGCGCTCTCCAGAGTCCTCGCCCACCCGATGTTGTGCTCCTCGTCGAAACGGGCTTTCAGCTCGACGAGCGCCGCCACCTGCTTGCCGGCCTGACATGCCTCCATCAGGGCGGCCACGATCGGCGAGTTCGAACCGGCACGGTACAGCGTCTGCTTTATAGCCAGCACGTCCGGATCCTTGGAGGCGAGCCGTATGAAGTCCACGACCGGCTTGAAGCTGTCGTAAGGATGGTAGAGCAGTATGTCATGGGACGCTATCGCGTGGAAGATGCCCCTGCGGTCATTGAATTCCACGGGCTGGCGCGGAACGTACGGGCGGTCCTTCAGATCCTGGCGGTCCAGCTTGCAGAGCTGCATGATCGCGGACATCCCGATAGGATCCTTCTGCGAGTACACCTGATACAGCTCTAGCTCCAGGTTTCGCGTCAATATCCCGCGTATGCGCTTCGAAGAGCCCTTCTCTATCTCCAGGCGGACGGCGCTGCCGAAGCGGCGCCTGTCGATGTTCTCCAGTATGCTGTGCATGAGATCCTCAGCTTCGTCCAGCTCTATCTCGAAATCAGCGTCGCGGGTTACGCGGAAGAGCGCGGACTCCACCACCTTCATGCCAGGAAAGAGCGAGTCGAGGTTCTCCCTCACCAGATCCTCTATCCAGACGAACCTGTCGGCCGAGGCGTGCTGGCGGAGCCCCATCTTCTCCATCTTGTCGGACGCCTCCGCTGGGAGGTGCAGCAGTCTCGGAAAGGACTCCGGTATCTTCAGCCTCGC
Organism: Synergistaceae bacterium; assembly: GCA_031263445.1. GTDB lineage: Bacteria > Synergistota > Synergistia > Synergistales > Synergistaceae > JAIRNC01. The sequence continues at coordinate 8,007 of JAISFV010000152.1, forward strand.
GAACAGCTCCCTCTTCTTTTCGTCCATCAGGACGAGGGCGATATTCATGCTCAGCCCTGAAATGTGGGGAAACGGGTGGCTTGGGTCGAAGGCCAAGGGCGTGAGCGTCGGATATATCTCGTCTTTAAAGTAGTTATCGAGGTATTTTTTCTGTTTATCCTTGAGTTCCTTGTACGCTAGTATCTCTATGCCGTTTTTTTTGAGCTCAGGCACGATCTCGCCGTTCCAGCACTCTATCTGCCTCTTCAAATCAGGCATTATCCCGCGCCTCACGGCAGCGAGCTGCTCCGTTGCGGACATACCGTCGAGCGAGCGGTCGGCCACGCCGACGCGGTGTTGCCTGCAAAGCCCGGACACCCTTATCATGAAGAATTCGTCGAGGTTGTTAGAAAATATCGCGAGGAACTTAACGCGCTCAAGGAGGGGCTTGGATTTGTCCATCGCCTCGTCAAGCACCCGCTTGTTGAAGCGAATCCAGCTTAGTTCGCGGTTGAAATACCTTTGCTCCAGCTCGTTTTCCCCGTTCGCCCGGGATCTCCCGGCATCCGCAGCGTCCACTTCAAATTCTCCTTTGTCCATCTGCCGCCGAGAAAGGCTTATTTAACGGCAAAACAGTATTTACCTGCGCATGACCGCCCTAAACTTGGCGAGCAATTCCTCGACAGACATCCCTGTCCTTATCCCAAAGCGAGTCAGCGCGAAATCGTAACGCACCGGGTCGTCGGGCCGCAGCCTCCTGAAACCGTCCGTGGCGTCTTGCGCCGCCATCCCGTCGGCGCTCTTGCGAGTGACGAAACCAAGCCCGGTAGCAATCCGAAACATATGCGTATCGAGCGGGACAATGATATCACAAGCAGGGACGCTTCTCCACCCGCCTGGATCCACGTCGTCCTGCCGTGCCATCCAGCGGATGTACAGGGCCAGGCGCTTGCAGGCGCTCCCCTTCGACGGGCGGGGAAGGAGGTGGGATGAATCAAGCCCTGCGCAACTGAGCAGGGTCCGTGTAAAATGTTCCATCGCGCCCGGCACACCGCGTCGCGGCGAAAAATCGCCAAACCCTGACCGCACTCCTTCCGACATGCCCTCCATGAAGAGGTTTTCGAGGCTTCCGTGGGAGATCAAGGCCCTGCCTATCCCGTGGAGGAACATCGCCATCTCCTCGCACGCAGTGAAACGGTGGACGAAGCCCCCGAGCCTCCGCGCCATCTCGTCGTGTGAGGCAGCGCGCCTAGCGTACTCAGCGAGTGCCTCCGCAGGGGAGGGGCCGACCACGTCCAGAACGCGGCGGACGCTTGACAGGATCGACGCCACGCGCCCATAAGCCAGCGACGAGGCGATAAGCCCGACGACCTCCCTGTCCGCCGCCTTGTCGTAATGATACAGGAACTCCAGCGGATCCGGCGATACGTATTCCCTGCGGTTATACTCCTGGTATAAGTCCTCCAGCAGCTCATATGTCCCGCCCTCGTAAGGCGCTGCCGGCGTGTCTGTCTCCAAAGCGGTCATTTCATGTCGTTGAACGCGAACGTAGGCGCGGTCTTAGGGGATTTGCCCCTCTTCACTAGGTGGTAGTTCGCGTACGTCAGCGGGATGCCCTCTTTAAACACCCATGCTGAGACGATCTCCCCGGCGAAGAGTGTATGGGTTCCCAGGTTGAGCCTCCCGGTGACCTTCGCCTCGAACGCGGAGAGGCACCACTCCCTGACGACGGGGATATTGAGGCCGCCCGTGACGTGATCCACCCCGGCGAACTTGTCGATATCCCGCCCGCTCTTGAACCCGAACGTCCCTATGAAGGTCATCGGGACCTCCTCTTGCAGCACGGAGACAGCAAACAGGCCCGTCTCCTGCACACATCTCTCCGTCAGGTTCTCCCTGTTCAGGCAGACGGTGATCGTGGCTGGTTCGGCCGTGGTCTGCATAACCGCGTTCGCGATCTGCCCATTTGCCTTCTCCGCCAAATGGGAACTCACGATATACATGCCGTAGCTCATGCTGAAAAGCGCCTTGGGGTCAAATTCCGCCAATCGGCTCGCCTCCTTGGTCATGTTTTAAGGAAAAGCTGGTTTGTTCTTAGGAGCCTGAGGGATAAAGATTTAAACCTCGCGGCATCCGCTGTCCTAAACAGCAAAGCGGCGTTTAGGCGAACTTAACCAGCGTCCCCTCAGTTTTCACTCTATATTTTTCGCTGATTCCTTGCCCAGCGGGGTGAGCCGGTATTTCTGCGTCGGGCTCCTAGGGGAGTCCGGCTGGGTCATCTCCACGAAGCCTGATTCGATAGCAGGGTCGAGATAGTTCTTCCTGAACGTCCCCCTGTGTGCCATGTGGAGGCCGGACATCACCTCGGAGCTGCTCAACGTGCGGCCTCCGAAGACCAAAAGGAGCCTCTCCATATAGTCGGACAGCCTGGCTGGCGCTGTCAGCCGCTCCGAGGCGGCGCGAGGGGCGGCGGCTATTTTCGCGGACAGCTCCTCCGCAACCAGCCCGAGCATATAAAGGACGAATGGCGCGGCGTTTTTTTGCCTGTCCGACCGTTCGAGCGCCAGCAGGTACGCGGGCTTGCCCCGGGAGACAGCTTCCTCCAGGCTCAAAGGGGCCAGCGCCGGACGCCACTTGACGATCAGCTCCGAATGCCAGAGCCTCGCAAGGCGTCCGTTCCCGTCGATGAATGGGTGGGCGCAGAGGAGCTGATAGTGGAATATCGCAAACGCGATCATGGGGTGTTCTCCAGGGTCGCCGAGCCATTCGAAGAGTTCTTCGGTGAGTCTCCTGGCAGCCTGTGGCGGCGGCGGCGTCAACATCACCTGCGCGCCTCGCGTCACGCGGGCATCCGTCGTCCTGAACGCGCCAGCCCCAGGGACGGAGAACCCGAGCAACGCCCCATGCGCTCCCAGCAGGTCGGATATCTTGTAGGGATCATAACGGGCCAGCCCGGCGTCATCGCTCCGGCCGGCCGCCCTCTCGGCATACACGCCGACGGACTCGCATACATCGCCTAAAACCACCGATAACCCAGCTTCCATGACGAAAGGGGCAGTCCAGCCCCTCTTGGACGCCATCATCAATCCCCCCAGATTAACCCACTGATCGGGACGCGTTTTTTCCTGCGTTGCTCGCCCCGGGCCTGAGCAGACGTAGATGCCTGCTCCCTGTATTATGCGCTCCGCTAACGCAACCCATCATAACAGGAATATATCCAAAGCGAAAGAGGTTATCGCGATCAAGAGTCGCGCAAGCGCCTTAAGGTAAAAACCAAGCCGTCTGCGTCAGGGGTCGGCAGCGTCACGGGCTTTCTCGCGAAAACCCTCTCGACCGTGCCGGCGCAGACAGGGCCCCATGCGATCAGTTCCACTCCCGCAGGGCGTCCGATCACTCGGGCAAATTCCTCAGACAGTGCCGAGCTGCCGAAAAGGACGGCGTCCAGCCCGCAAGCCTCCCACTGTTCCATCATGATATCCAAGCCCGGCACGTCCCTAGACATCATCCTGTACGTCGGCACGGAGGTCACGGAAGCGCCAGCGTCCTCGGCCGCGTCTGACGCGGAGTCCGAAGCGCGCTCATTGCGGGCGAAAACGACGGAATCGCCCGGCCTTACCGCCTCGCGCAGCGAAGAGGCAAGGCTCTCGCTCGTACCTCCGGCGACCAGATCCGGCTCTATGCCTATCTGGCGGAGCGCAGCCGCCGTCCCGTTCCCTATAGCCGCGACGCGCCCCTTGACGCCCCGCAGGTCGCGGACGACCCTCCTGAGCTCCCTTGGGCCGCGCGGGCTGGTCAGCACCAGCCAGTCGGCGTTACAGAGGGCTTGCGCGGCCTTCTTTGAATCGTCTGGCTCAAGCGGCGCCAGGGACAGCAGCGGAAGCCCGTAACAGTCCGCGCCAAGCCCCTCCAGCGCCCGCCCCGTATGCCAGCACTCGGGATAAGGGCGGCAGACCGCTACCTGCAACCCCTGGAGAGGACCCCTCTGCGGCGCAAGATCCATACCGGCAGTCCCCCCGACGTATATCACGGCCGGGGCCGGCAATCGTTGATTTTGCGACAGCCCGCTCATTTCAAGGAGCGTGCCGTCCATGCGGCGCGCCCTGCCCCACCCGCCCCATACGACGACCGTCACCCTCGTGTCCGGAGGCTTGCCCATATCGAGCAGCTTGCGGGACAGATCGCCGAAAGCGGACGCTCCCATGTACAGCGCCGCAGTCCCCGATCCCGTCATGCTCCGGAGGATATCGCAGTCATCTCTGTCCACTCTGCCTCGCCCGTGGCGGCCGGCGACCAGAGAAAGCGCGGGCGAGACGTCCCTGTGGGTGACGGGCAGCCCTGCGGAGACCGCCCCGCCGAACGCGGCAGACACGCCCGGGACGGCACTCCATTCGACGCCCGCCGAGCTGAGGGCCGCCGCCTCCTCCCCTCCGCGCCCGAATACGAACGGGTCGCCGCCCTTGAGCCTCACGACTGTTCCGCCCTCGCGTCCGAGCCTTATCAAAAGTTCGTTTATTTCGCCCTGCGGGATCGAGTGCAAGCTCCCTCTCTTCCCGACAGGATGAAAAATGCAGGACGGAGGGGCCAGTTGGAGGATGTCCGGGTGTATCAGACGGTCGTACACGACGTGACGGGCATTTGAGAGACACTCGCGGGCCGCTGCCGTGAGGAGCCGGGGCGACCCGCAGCCGGCACCGGTGAGTATGACGCTCATCTCATGGAAAAAGGCGCGGTGATGAGGGCCACGAGCGGCAGGGCGCGCATCTCGCCCCAGAGGCGGGACGCGAGCGCCAGAGCGTCATCGGCAGAGGCCACGCGACCGCTGACGCCGGCTTCCGCGCACTCGCCGCGCAATGAGTAGAGCGCGGCATCGAGGCGCATCGTCCCGTCTGCCATCTCCCCTCTCACGCCTATCGGGCATACGCAACCTAGCCCTATGAGACGTAGCAATTCGCGCTCTGCCATGGTCTCGCACCACGTCTCAAAATGATTCAGATCGCGTGCCGTCTCCTCCTCTGGCGAACCGGCGCGGGCCTCTATCGCTATCGCCCCCTGGCCGGCCGCCGTTATGAACGGCAGTCTCACAGCGCCGCTGACGCTCATGCCAAGCCTGAAGAGCCCCGCCTCGGCGATTATCAGCGCGTCCATCTCGCCCTTTTCGAGCCGTGCCAAGCGCGTCTCGACATTGCCCCTGCACTTGACGAATTTGAGATCTCCCCTCACGCGCCCCGCCTGGGCCCGTCTCCTGAGGCTGGACGTACCCACCACGGCACCCCGCGGCAGGGAACCGAGCCCGCCGCCGCAGCGTGTCACGAGGACATCGCTCACAGGCCCCCTCGGCAGGACGGACGCTATGGCGCACCCGTCGGGGAGGATGACCGGCATATCCTTCATGCTGTGAACAGCGAGGTCGCCTCTACCGGCCAGCAGTTCCTCCTCCAATGCCTTCACGAAGGCCCCGAAGCCGCCAAACTCCCTCAGCTCAATCTCCCGGTTGCGGTCCCCGTGGCTTGTGACCGCCTCGCAGCGGGCGCTTATCCCTAGGCCTGACAGCGCCTTCACGCACTCGTCGGCCTGTGCCTGCGCGAGCGGGCTGTTCCTCGTCAAAATAGTCATCGTTTTTCGGCTTGGCGCCAGCGCGTCCTTGCCAGGAGCGGCTTCACCCCCGCGCAAGTTTTTTTGCTGCCGCGCGCGGGCGGCGATCCCCCTCTTGACCTCCGCAGCCGTTGCCGGGTCGCTCCCGCCGCTCGACACGCCCACGAAACAGCCGTCCATTTCGAACTGGGCGCACAGGGCAAAATCCCCGCGCAGACCGTTTGAGCAGGTATCCGCGGCACAGCGTTCCGCCCTGGCCATCGCCAGGACATCATCCAGCTCGTCTCTCGGCAGCGCGAGCACCGCAAAGGAACGCCCCTGGAAATCCTCCCGGGCTGCGGTTTTTTTCTCCCACGTTATTTCTCCCGCCGCCGCCAGGGCGCGAAGCCCCTCGGTGGCATCCGGGGAAATCAGCCTCACCCTCGCGCCGGAAGCCAGCATCGTCCCGACCTTGCGCTCGCCCACGCTGCCGCCGCCGACGACCAGTATTTCGTGCAGTCCGAGGTTGAGTGAGACTATCAGCCTGAACGGATTATCCGGCATAGCCAGCTTCCTGCTCAGGCACGTCACGCGGCGGTTCCAGCCATACCTTCTTGCCGTCCGGCCCGATGCGCAATTCACGCGCCGTCGGGGAGAGGAAGAACATCACGGTACCGGCGTCCACGGCATCCGGGTCGAGCGCGTCTGCCGAAATTTCACGGACGGATTCGCCCTCACGCCCCGCGTCGCGCACCACGAGGAGTCGCCGATCCGAAAAAATGCGCCTGACATCCGCGAGCCTCTCCGCAAGACCCTCCCTTGCCGGATTAGAGAGCGCGACAGTCACGCCGCCGAGGGCCGCCCCTTCCAGCGCCAGGAGCGCGGACTCCCACGGCTGATGACGGTCGGAGAGCGAGAACATCGCAAGGCCGTTGGCATAAGGCGCGCCGATTGCCTTTGCGGCGGCCTGCACGGCGCTTACGCCCGGGATGACGCTTACGCGGAGATCCCCTGCCATAGCGAGCGCTGACGGGGCCGGCCCGAAGAGGCACGGGTCGCCGAACGAAAGCAGAGCCACTTCATAGCCGGACCTCGCGAGATCCATGGCGCGCCGCGCGCCGTCCTCTCCGACGCCGTAACGCTCTATTATCTTGCCGCCCCTGAGTGACGGAGGCAGCACGTCTACGTCCAGGTCACTTACGACTATGGCATCTGCGGATGACAGGGCGTTTGCCGCCTCCGCAGTCAAAAAAACGGCTCCGCCCGGCCCGGCACCGACGACGGACAGCCCGCCTGGCTTCGTGGGATCCGTTATCGAAAGCCCGACCGTGACGCCATCACCGCGTCCGTTATCGGGGACGCCTCCAGAAAATACCGTGAGCGGCAGCCCGTACAACCTGGCGAGTTCCGTGACGCCGCCCTCGCCTGACCCGGCTTCGTCTGTCCGAAGCCCGCTTAACGCCTCGGCGAGAAACGGACCGCCCGGGCTGGACGAGAGGGCTTTCCTGAGAGCCTTCTCCAGGTCTGACGGTGACGCGTCCCTCCCGCAACAAATTTCCGCCGCCACGACGCGCGGCACTATCTGCGGCTTCGCGCCGACGAGCCTCTGCGCGTTCCTTGGGGATATGATCAAATCCGCGTCCTGCTGGCGCGCCGTCGCCTCATAACCAAACGGGAGAGGAAGCGAGACGCCGCTGCCAGCCAGGACGGGATCGACCCAGACTGAAATCTTGCGGCTAGACACGAGCTTCCGCACGACGGAGGGGAGGAGCGTCCGGAGCAGCATCCGCCAGTTGCGGCGCGACGCCCACAGATCCGGCGCGATCAAGCCGCTGCGGTCTGTCGCGGCAGTCGGGGCAAAAATAGCCCCAAAGGACGAGAGCGCGTCAGCACAGCTCCTCGCGAGGTCTGAAGCGCGGCCCATATGCCCGGGCAGCACGGGAATCACGACGGCGCCGTCCTCCGATACCGCGACCAAGGCCGGGGTTTCAGCCTTGCCGCCGAGAAGAGGCGCTACGGAGCGGACGGCTGCGGACAGCGCCCCGATGAAGATAAAGGCGTCCGCCGCGTCCCATCTCGACGCAAAAGCCTCCGCCGCGTCATCGGCAATCGCGGCCCTCTCAGCACCAAGCGTTTCCGCCAGCTTCAGCGCGACATCGGCACCGCCCTCGTCGTGAAGGATGCAAACGTTTTTTTCCTGCATCAGTCTCTCGGGAAGGGGTAATTTATCACTGGCAGCGCCCGTATGCCATAACAGCAGAGTCTCCTTCGGATCATTCTGTCAAACGCCTCCCCTGATAATGGGAAAAATCGCGGCGCGGCTCAGTGCCTCTCCAGCCAGAGCGTGCCCAGATCGCCCGCGTAGGGGCAACGGGCGAGATCCGCCAGGCTCTCGGCCTCGAACACCAGCTCGCCGGGCAGACCGAGATTCCAGCCTACGGCCGCCCACATGCCCGAAAGCGCCTCGTCCTCCGCCAGCCACCTGATATGAGATATCGCGTCATGCGCCGGCCCCAGCATCACGACGAGCGCCGCAGAACAGGCCAGCCTCTCCGCTAGCGCGCGCCGTTCCGGAAGCTCGCGGCCGTAAAGCGCCTCAGACGCCACGTTAACCCACGAACGCCCTATCCTGGCGGCAAGCAACTGGATTGAGGCGAGGCCAGGCACTGTCGTGACGTTGTCCCTGCCAAATCGCGCGATCACTTTTTTCGCGAAGCTGTAGAAGCCAGGGTCGCCGCTCACGGCAAGCACGACATCCCCGCCGCGCGACTCCCTCTCCAGCACCCCCACGACCTCGTCTGACATGCCCGACTGCGGCAGCTCCACCATCCTCGCCCGTGACAGGGGCGCCGCCGCTTCGAGCATCTTCTTCCCGGCGATTATGACGCGGGCGGCAGACAGCGCGTCCGTTGCCTCGTCGGTCATATACCTAGGCACCCCAGGCCCCATGCCGACTACTCTGATCATTTGAGCGCGTCCGCGTTTTTCCTTATCTCACCGATCAGCCCGTCGAGGTTCGGAGTCCTCGCGAGCTCCCTGTCAGGCAGCGAAAACGTCAGGCACGCGCACTCGGACACTCCCATCGCGCCCGTCCTGGCCGTTTTGACGATCCTTTCGACCAGTTCAAAGAGCGCAGCCCGTCCCCACTCGGTCTTCGAAATCCTCGTGGCCACCTCGTCGGCCATCGAGCTGTCCAGTATAGCGCGCACTTCCCCGCTGTCGGCGCCGTGCAGGGCGGAATAAGCCGCCAGGGCTTCCAGGCGTCCGTCGCTCTTAGAGCTGTGCGTGTCGAGCGAACCCGCTGAAAGTTTGGCGAACTTTCCTATCTGGCCGATGAGGATGAGTTTTTCGAACCCTAAATTGCCGCTGACAGCCAGCGCGTCTCCCGCGAAATTGCTTATGTTGACGATCATCCTCCCAGGCACGCCCAAGAGCATTGCCATCCTGCGCCCGTAATTGCCAGGCACGAGGCACACAATCCGCGCGCCCGAGGCCGAGAGCGCGGACAGCTCGGACTTTATCGCGTCCATGACGGCTTCCGCGCTCATAGCGGGCGCGAGCGCGTTATCGCTGATGATGGACAGCCCGCCCACGATCCCGAGCCTGGGGTTGTACGTCCTCTTGGCAAGCTCCTCGCCGCCCGGGATCGAGATAGAGATGATCGCGCCGCTTCCCGGAGGCAGCTCCGCCTCGATGGATTTCCTGATGAGCGCCAGCGAGCTCTGGTTGATGGCCGCTTTCCCAGGGCTGATGGGGAGGCCGGGCTTCGTGACCACCCCGACGCCCTTGCCGCCCAGCACCGTGATGCCAGGGACGCCCAAGATCTCGACGGACGAGACCACGACGGTACCGTGAGTGACGTCCGGGTCGCCGCCTGAATCCTTCGTCACCCAAGCCTCGGCGCCCTTCTCCGTTCTGAGGCACCCGGTGACCGGGATGGCCACGTCTCTTCCGGCCGGCAGGGAAAGCCCGACGCTGGAACAGCTCTTGTCCGTCAAAAAGCGCACTGACGCAACAGCCGCCGCTGCGGCGGCCGTCCCGATAGTAAAGCCTTTAGCCCCACCGTAGTCCGCCTGATCCATGAGCTACCTCCCAGCTTTCCAAGGTCATCTATTATGCAAGTATACTCTTTTTTGAGGAATTCAACACTATCCTCCAAAGTTATGCCCAATTAGTGGATAACTTTGTGCAAAACTGGCTTAAATTCAGGCTATGCCGCCCCAAAGACATTGTTGATAAGTTGGAATGGTCAAAAATCTTAGCAGCGGGCAAATCGCATGGACGATTTGAAATTCGCGCGGAAGTGCAACCCCCGATGAGAAATATCAGCTATGAGGGGCTTCCGCGCTACGGCGACGGAGCCAGTCGTCGATGAGCATCCGCGAGATGCTGATCCTAGGGGGCAAATTGGGGAGATCGTAGGGCGTAAACCAGCGGACGTCCGTCATCTCCACCCCGTCCGGACAGGGCTCGCCGCTCTCCCAGTCGGCGTGGAAACCCAGCATCATGGACGACGGAAACGGCCACGGCTGGCTGCCGGCGTAGCAGATGTTTTTGATCTTTACGCGGGACTCCTCGTAGACCTCCCTCTCCACAGCGGCCTCGACCGTTTCGCCCGGCTCTACGAAACCCGCCAGCACGCTGTAGCGGCCGCTCGGGAAGCTCGCGTTGTGCCCCAGGAGGATCATGCCGTCCCTCTCCACCGCCACTATCATCGCCGGGCTGAGCGACGGGAATACGACGCGCCCGCAGCTCGGACAGAAGCGGGCCGTCTCCGTGTCGTGGTCGCGCATCGGCGCGCCGCACCTTCCGCAGTGCTTGTTATCCAAGTGAAGGTTCATCATTTGGAATGCCGCGCCGGAGCGCAGGAAGAGCCGATGCCCCAGAATCGCCGCAAGGTCACGCCGGCTCACCGCTACGAACTCGTCAGGGACGACAGCGCCTGCCGCGGCCAGCCCCCATGTTTCGCCCGTGCCGGCCGTCCAAGACACGACGCCGGAGCACTCCAAAATGTCCCTGTAGCTTTCGATTTCTGAGGATCTGGGCGGAACCATCCCGGCCCGGTAAAGGAACACGTTCGCCTCGCGCGTCCTGTCGAACAGGAAGAGCGGTCCGTCAGACACCGCGTAGCTCCTTTTTCAGCACCTTGCCGAAGCTGTCCTTCGGGAGGGCGTCCAGCAGCTTCACGGACCGCGGCGCCTTGTAGTTCGGAAGCCTCGACCTCCCGTACTTCACGATGTCATACGGGCGGACGGCGCTCCCCTCTTTCTGGACGACATAGGCCTTGACCGTCTCTCCCTTGATCCCGCCCGGGACGCCGACGACGGCGACCTCCGAGATGTCCGGGTGGCCCTTTAAAACAGCCTCGACCTCGGCCGGGTAAACGGGCGCGCCGCCTGCCATGATCACATCGACAGCGGGGGAGACTATCGTTATGAAACCATCCTCATCAATCCTTACAATGTCCTGCGCGTCGAACCAGCCGTCCCTGAAGCGTTCTGCTGTAAGGGCCGGCGTCCTGTAGTAGCCGCCCGTTACGGCGTCCCCGCGAAGCCAGAGCCTGCCGTCGCTGCCAAAGGGGAGTATCTGGCCGTCGTCACCCCGCACCTCGGCGTCGAAACAGGGCAATATCTTCCCAGACGAACCCGGCTTCGAGCTGCCGGCCCCTGGCGTGACCGCAAGCACGGACGAAGCCTCCGTGAGGCCGTAGCCTTCCAGCGGCTCGACGCCGAATATCTCCCTCGCGCGCGCGGCTATGCCAGGGGTGAGCTCGCCGCCGCCATAAAAGACGAGCTTCACCTTCGACATCGGCGCGATCTCGCGCTCCCCGCCCAGGAGGATGCCAAGGAGCGTCGGCACGGCAGGGATGATGGTGACCCCCGCAGAGCGGATCGCGGCCAGGGCGTTCTTCGGCGGGACGAAGGACGAGACGACCACCTGCGGCATCCCTGAAGCGAGCGGCATTATCCCGCCGATCACGAAACCGAGCGAGTGGTAGTTGGGTATCGCGTTCAGTATGACGTCGTCCTCGTCAATGGACGGTATAGTTTCCAATATGGACGACAGGAGAGTGATGATGTTCACGTGCGTAATGGGGACGGCCTTTACGTCGCCGCCCGCGCCGCTAGTGTGGAACAGCACTGCGTTATCGGAGTCTCCGTCAGGGACGCTCTCGCGGCCAGCTATAGAGGGCGCGGCGTCGCCAAGCTCCGCCGAAACGGCAGGGATGCCCTCGGAGCGGACATGCTCGACGAGGCCCTCGATCTCAGGGCTCATGATCGCGCCGAAGACGTCCACGCTCTTGAGGTAATCTACGAGCGGCGGGTGCTTCAACTGCGGGTTCACGGGAACCACCGTGCCGCCGAGCTTCCAGACGGCTATGGAGGAAGCCAGCATGAGGGGGCTGTTCGGCAGCACCAGCGCCAAACGCCGCCCCGGCGAAAACCCGCCTTTCGCGAGGTTCTCCTCGCACTCCGTCGCCATCTCCTCGAGCGTCCCCCTCGACCACCACGCGCCGCGCCACCAGAGACATGGCTCCGTGGACGCTTTCGCGAAATTCTGCGTGACAAGCTCTTCCAGCCTTTGGCTCATCGAGGCATCGTCCCTCCCGTTCCCTACAACAGCAGGCCCATGTACGCGCTCCACGCCGAGGCGAACGGGAGCAGGTTCTCCGGGATGTCGTACCTTGCGTGATAGAGTCCGTACTCCATGCCTGTGCCAAGGAACATCAGGCACGACGGAATCTGCTCGGAATAAAACGAGAAGTCCTCTCCGAGGAGGAGAGGGCTTCTCAAAAGTTCCATGGAATCGCTTCCTATAAGGGCCGTCCCGTACTTGAAAACATCCGACACGAGACTCTCGCTGTTTACCACCTGGTTATAGTCGAGCGTATATTCGACCGACGCGGCGATATGGGAGAGGCGCGCAAGGCCCTTCACGATCTCCTCTATCCGCGTCTTGAGAACTCTGTGGGTCGCATTGTCGACAGACCTGAGAGTGCCCCAGAGATGGGCTTCCTCCGCTATCACGTTGTACACCTCCGCAGCCTCCATGCGACCGAACGACAGGACGACGGTGCTGGCCGGGTTTACCTCCCTGGTGATCATGCCCTGGAGCGCGAGCTGCACTTCTGCTGAGAGGTATACCGGGTCGCTCGTCAGGTATGGGGTCGGTCCATGCCCCCCGGGCCCGGTAAGCCCTATGTGTACCTTGCTGGAGAAAGCGGTGACACCGCCTTTGTTCGTTATTATCTGCCCATAAGGGAGGTGCGGTATCCAGTGGACACAGAGCATTCTCTCTATGCTGAACGCGCCGATCAGATCCGCGTCTATCAGGTGCTTCGCGCCGCCCTTGCCCTCCTCGGCGGGCTGGAAGATAAACACCACCGGGCGCGTCAAAAGGCTTCTGTGCTCGCAAAGCAACGTGGCCGCCCCTAGGAGCGACGCCATGTGGGCGTCGTGTCCCTGAACGTGCGAAACCCTGTTGTCGTAGGAGCTGAACGGCAGCCCCGTATCCTCACGGACTTCCACGGCGTCTATCTCCGCCCTGAAAGCGAGAGCCCCGCCCGGGAGTTCTCCGCCCAGCCTGCCGATGACGCACGTCTGCAAGCCGAAACCCTTGAACACTTCCATCCCTGGCATCGACTGCAGGATGCTCTCTATCTTCCCGGACGTCATATACTCCTCGAGGCCCAGTTCAGGGAACTGGTGAAACCTCCTCCTGTACTCGACGATTTCCTCCGTCATGCCCTCCGCTTCGGAGAGCAGCTTTACGCCGAGATCCGCTGCTACGGCCAGGTCCTTAAACATAAAACCTAGCCCTCCAGCCAGCGCCGGAAGAGATCAGGGGCGCTCCACGGCTCGACCCTCATGGAAGCGGCCAGAATCCTGTCCTTGGACCAGCCGTCGCGTGATGTCTTCTTGTGATCCAGGGCATCCACGGTTGTCCAGCACTCGTCCTCTTCCTCGGAAGCCACCATGGAGTAAGAGTCGGAGGCGTAGCCCATAACGCGCTCCCGCGAACCGGTGAGGAGAGGGTTATCCTTGCGTTTGGATGCCTCTAATTTTTTGATGCTCCCAAACGTCGCCCTCTTATAAATGCTGTTAAAGGGCAGTATCCCAAAACCCCTGCCCTCGCCCTGCCCTTCCGGCAGGATAATCCTGTCGCCTAAGACCGCCGACGACCCGCCCTCCGCGAAGAGGAAAGCCCCTCCCGTCGAACCCCTGGCGAGCATGGTCTTAAGGTAAATGTTGCTGAAAAATTTCGGCAGGGCTATGTAAGCCAGACCGTGCGGCAGGTACACGCCATGTATCGGCACGCTGTGGGTTATGCTGCCCACGAGCGGGATATCCACGACGTTGCATCCCAGCACCCTCAGCAGATGCTCCGTGCCGTCGCCCGAAATCGAAAGCACAGGGTGCTTCACGACTGCGATGTTGACCTTGCCGCTGTCCGTTATGGCATCGCACAGGCGCGGCTGGCGCGGCCACACCGGCGCCGCCTGCGCCATGGCACTGAAGAGCGCCCAGTTGACCATCTGGTTCATGCTCACGAGCTGCTTCGCGGCAGAGCGGACGGGCAGGGCGACCTGAGCGGCGGAGTCGGAGCAGAGTTGCAGGAGAGAGGGCGAATCGCGCTCAACGACGCGCGGCATGGAACCGACCGAAAAGGCCGTGAAGATCCGCCTGGCCTCGCGGTCAACCAGCTCGTATTCCCTGTTGTTCAGTATAGCGCGGAATAAGATGGCGCGAACAGGCTTCCCTCCGTCCTCGATCTGCCGGATGACCGCAGCGACTGACCGCACCGTCAGAGTCGAAGAGGCGTCGCTGTATATTATCGGGACGACGTCGCAGTTCAGCCAATCGGAGAGCAGCGCGCACTCTTTCGGCACCTTGAAGGGCGCGTCCTCGAGAATTCGCCCGCCCAGGTTCGCCAGGACGAGGTTTATGCAGTCAGGCGAGGCCGCGCTCTCGAACAGCCAACGCAGGTTTGCCTGCCCGCCGCACAGCGTGGGGTCGAGCAGTGTCACGGGCTGGTTGCAGATGACCTGCAGTGAGCGTATTGTGAGCTCATCCGCGTTACCGACAAAAAGTTTTATTTTGTAACCAAGCTCTTTCAGGGCGCTTGCTATCAAAACCCCCGACGGGACCTTGCCCGATCTATGTTCGTCAGCTAATATCAATCTCGGAAGGTTCAAAGACAACATCCCCTTTGGGCGCACAAATCGCTTAAATGATGCTATAGTTTACCACATAATTTTTATATGAACTATCAATCCGCCTCGCGCTGGATGGAGGAGTCAAAGTGGGACAGTCTCTCGAAAATTATGACGCGTTCAGGGGGGAAGATTTCTTCCGCGATAGAGGGAGCCTCATCGGCGCCGGGAACTGCGGCGGAAAAGCCAAGGGGATTGCGTATGCTTACGCTGCTCTTTCCGGAACGCAGATCGGGGAGAAAATCAGCTTTCCTGACCTCACTGTCGTGCTTTCCACCGAGGTATTCAGAGATTACCTAGACGCAAACCGCTTGTCCGGACTCTATGACGACGAGGACTGGGCCAGGGTCCAGGAGCGGATCTCGGAGTCCCCGCTGCCTCCGGCGATAACGGCGGAACTCTCGGACATACTGGATCGTTTCGACGCGATCGGCACCCCTCCTCTCGCCGTGCGCTCGAGCTCGCTCATGGAAGATTCAGTCTCCCTCGCGTTCGCAGGTAAGTACCAAACATGCTTTTCCCCTAACTGCGGCCCGAAACAGTATCGCCTGTCGCTGCTCGAATCCAGCGTCCGTACCGTGTTCGCTTCGGTATTCAACCCATCAGCGAGGGCTTACCGCGAAAAGCACGGCAAAAAACACAGAGACGAGGCTATAGCGGTAATTATACAGTCTCTTTCAGGAAAAAACCATGGCAGCTTCTTCTACCCGGAGCTCGCGGGTACCCTTTTCTCTCGCGTCTTCCGCCGGCCGAACCCCAGGATAAAGAAGGAGGACGGCCTCATGCGCCTCTGCTTCGGCATGGGGACGAGGTCTGTGGACCGTTGCGCCGCGAGGATCTTCTACCTGACAAACCCGTCCCTGCTCCCGGCGGGGAACCTCCCGGCCCAGGTCGCTGAGGCGAGCCAGGAGAACTTCGATTACATAGACATGGGATCGTGCGAATTCGCGAGCGGGGCCCTGTCAGAATTCGCCCCTTTCCTGCAAAAGGAACACAAGAACTACGGCGCCTATGTGCAGATCTACGCCGACGACTTCTTGTACTCCACCTTGGGCGGGCCGGAGGGGCCGAGCCGGCCCATCTTCTCCTTCCCCGAGATGCACCTGAAGGAACGCGGGCTTTTCGACCTTTCCAGGGAACTCCTCCGCCACATGGAGGACACGTCGGGCATCCCGGTCGACATAGAGTTCGCGTGCGAGACAAGCCCGGAAAGGGACTTCCGGCTGCTCCAGCTCCGCCCCCTGGCCGCTTACGAGGAGATGAGCCGCGTGGAGATTCCCGAGACCCCTGACGAAAAAATAATTTTCAAGGGCGACAGAATGGTGAGCAACGGCCTGCTGGAGAACGCGGAGTACCTCGTGTACGTCAGCGCGGAGGCGTACAAGGGCGAATGGGACCCGTCCGCAGCGGCGAGGGCGATCGGGGAGCTGAACGGAAAGCTGGAGGGCACGAAATACATCCTTGCGGGCCCTGGCAGGTGGGGCAGCAGAAACCCTGCGCTCGGCGTGCCGGTCCTGTACGCTCAGATATGCAACTGCGGCTGCCTTGTCGAAATAAGCGTCCCCGAGCTGAATTTCTCGCCTGAGCTGTCATACGGCACCCATTTTTTCCTGGACATGGACTCCGACGGCACGCTCTACCTGCCGGTCTTCGGCAGACAGAAAAAGAACAAATTCAACACGGACTGGCTTGAGAGTACCCCCTACGAGACCGGCGATCACCCGTCTGTGCGCCTTTACAGGGGCAGCTTTTCCGTGTACCTCGACGGGGAACTGGAGACGGGCATAATAGTAGCGGCTGAGTAAAAACCCGGCCGCCGCTTTTGCCTGAAACTTTAGGAAACGCTGATTAATTTGTTTAAACGAGGTTTTGCCGTCTGGAAAGCACCCACAGCAAGGGTTCAAATCTTCACTCTTCAGGCCCCTGACTATAAATCGGCCTTCTCAGATCTTTTAATTATTTCACAAGAAATACGCCCCACAGCCCGAAGCTGAGGCCGACCATGAAAATCGCCGTTATGAGCGCCACCACGAGCAAAAACTCGCTCCAGCTCCTCTTCTTGGGCGCTTCGACCTCCCGCTCCGCATAGCTGGCCGGATCCTTGGACGGGAATCCGGACTCGTCCGGATGGATAAAGTCGGGGTACGAGTATTCGTTTATTTCGACCTCGAGGAGATCCGCTATCAGCGAGTCAAGCGTAGTTGACAGCGACTCCTGCTTGTCGTCGGCTTCAAGTGGGAGCGTGATGGCGGCGTCCATATCCACGCGGGCCACGAACTCCTGCTCCATTTTATCCAATTTCGCTACCAAGCTCTCGCGCCGTTCCGAGGCACTGCGAGTGATTTTAATTTCTTCTTCAGTCACTGGGTCACTGAGCTTGACTCCAGTCCCAGCGGAAGCATACAGATCGTCTTCCATTGTCAGCCTGGGCCTCCTCTCCGGCTTATCGCGGCTAAACGACGACGAAGCCAAAAATCCTTAAAAATTTACGATCCCGCCAAATCCCCTGATTTCTTACCGCCCTAGCGACACCACATTGCGCTCCTTCAATCACCCGAACGCCGCACTGCACGACATAAAGGAACGCACAAATTACCACAACCAAATTTATTAAGCAACTAATACCTTATTACTAACTTAAGCAACGACATTATAATCCTCTCGCCCTTTTTATGCAAATCTTTTTGCCGAGTTTTTATGAGCCAAAAGGCTCATTTTACATTCCCAAAATTGCGCAATCCCCTCACGCTGTTGGCGATAAATATGCGCTCGCGAAATCGCAGGTCGCCGGGGAGGTTTTTGTATTCCGACAACAGCGGGTCACTGGATATGAGGCGGCGGACTACAGCCTCCTCCGGGAGGCCAGCCATGCCGGAAACCACGGACGACCACCTGTCGAGCTGCTCTCCGGCGAACCTTATCATGTCCTCTGGCTGCCTGGAAAGCCCCCAGTGGGAGTAACAGAGGATTTCACCGCCGCAGAGCGCCCGGCCGATTTTAGAAAGAGAATCCCTTGCCGCCGGCCCGTCAAACTTAGGCGGCGTAGCGGGACGGAGGTAGGGAAGCCCCGATTCAGAATAAACCGGGAGGCGAAGGCCGGCCGCTTCGCCCACGAAGAACAGTCTCCCGCCCGGGTACGGGACTATGAAGGACAGGTGATGCGGCGCGTGACCAGGGGTTTCAAGGATCTCAAAGCCCGATATCCCTCCATCGGCGAGCGAGTCAGGGTTCAAGGGGGACGGAGCGCCGTACGTCTCCGCCACTTCCCCTAATGTCCTGAGTGACGCGTCCCACAGTTTTTCAGGAGACAGTAGGTGCTTTATGCCCCTTGGATGAACCACCACCTTCGCGTCCGGATAGCGTTCGCAAAGCTGCCCTATCCCTCCGGAGTGGTCGAGGTGTATATGGGTCAGCAGGATGAGATCCAAGCCATCCGTAATGCCTGACAGTTCATCCACGAGAGCGCGCACGCTGCTCGCCGGCCCGGGATCGACAAGTACCCTCCTGCCCTCGATGTCCACAAAAAACCAGGCGGATATGAAGCTCGAAAAACCCCTTATGGGCTGCGGCAGATCGATCAGTCGCAGACCGTCCGGAAGCTCGTCCCTCCAGGTTTCCCCAAAAAGCCGGTCAGGGCGCACCTCTAATTACCGCCCCCTCCGTGCGTTCACGCGCCGTCAATCCTCTATCACGCTGGAAAAAAGGCCGCATAGTTCCTTGTATCCCGCGTAAACCTCCTCCGGGCTTTCAGCCCCGTTCACCCGCTTGGCGAGCAAGAGCATCGACAGCTCGTGGACGAGCGGTCCCTTTGGAAGTCCGTGAAGCTCAGTGAAGAGCGTACTGTAGGCGTGCATGTAAATACCCCCCGAAATATATTTTATAAAAAGCCAATTTATCATTAGGTGCCTGAATGGTGAAGATTTAGGGAGCAGCCAAAGGTTATTTAATCAGCGATCCCTTAAACCCTTATTCCTTGTCACTGTCCCTGCGCCCCCCGGGCCTCCAGAGCGGGCCGGTAGTCCGGGTTGACGGCGAGCGCCCTGTCGAACCAGGCCAATGCCTCTTTTTTGCGGCCGAGCCTGAGCGACGCCATCCCCGCCCAGTAGGCCGACAGGTAATTGCCCCTGTAAGAGTCCGCGAGTCCCTTGAAAATAGCGAAAGACTCAGCGTAGCGCCCTCTTTCATACAGGTTGCGGGCGTTCGTATGCCCTATGCGGATGTTGCTCCTGTCTATCGGCGACATCTGATACGTCTCGATGACGTCGGTCCCTGTCGAATTGTCCCGATCCACCGCCCCCGCCCTGGTCACTGCGGACGCTGCCGCGTCTGGGGATTCGACTGAAACCCCAGACGCACCGGGAGTCCGGCTATTCTCCCAGAGGGCCCGCAGGTCAGGGCTTGCGGCTGGTTCGCCCTCATAAGGCGGACGCTCGTCACCGGAGGATATTTCGCCGGTGACTATCAGGGCGCCACGCGACTCGGCCATTTCCGCAAGATCTTCGATGAGATCCGGCGCGTCGCCTGAAGCCACGTCGGCTGAAACTGCGTCATCATCGGGCGGAGCTTTTTCTGCCTGCGGCGCCCGGTCGGCCGAGAGCGCCAACTCCTTCGCCGCGCCGGACGAGACTGCCTCCAGCCTGTCACCGGGCAGAACCGCCGCCCCGGACGAACGCACGGGGACGCATATGCTGCTCACGCGCCCGACGTCGCGCAGCCGCAGGAGCGCGACGGGGATTTTATCCCACGGCCAGTCCGAGAAGGTCACATAGAGCCAGCCCGCCTGGGCCCCGTTCTCCGTTCCTACGTTGACCGTATATTCTTCCCCCTTCACGCCGGTCACCAGCAGATCCTTATGGCCGGCGAGTCCGCGGACGGCCCGGCCCGCAAGCGAGACTGCCGACACGACGGCACGCGCTTTGAGCTCTCCGAACTCCGTCTCCATGGCCTCTCGCCTGGGGACCGCAAGCGGCGAAACGGCCCCGGACGCGCTCCCCGTCTCAGAGATGCCAGCCAGAATCTCGGCGGCTCGCACATCTATGACGCGCACGTCCAGGGTGGCGCTCGCCATGCCGGACAGCCTGCCGCCGGTAACTTCCGGCAGACCCATCGGCCCGATCTCGCTCACATCCTTGAGTGACCAGAGCATGACGTAGTCCCATCCCGCCCCGGCACCAACGCTGACCGCCTCTTCCACGCCTGCGGATTCTGGAAAGCCCGCCCCGAAGTCCGCCGAAAAAGCCTCGTAGACCGCGATTTCGCCCGCCAAGAGATCCGTTATCAGATCCGCCTGCGATGCGGACACAGCACCACTTTCAAACTGAAGCACCCCGGCCCTGATCGCCGCATCTGCCGCTGCGGCGGGGCATAGGAGCGATGCGCAGACGGCGGTCACGGACATGAGTCTCACGAAATAAACCAGGAGGGCCTTCCGCGTCATTGATTTTATTGCTAAAGGCCTAAAGGATAAAGGAGCACGCCCAACCGCGATCCGCTCGCTAGAAAAATGTTTCACGTGACACATCAAGCGCAGAATCAACGCTCAGAGCGAGTGATCCCGCATATTTAAAAAACGCGCGGCAAAAAAGCCCGATATCACGTTTCACGAAAATCACTCCTTCACACGAACCTGGCTTGCCGCGAACGCGCAGGACTCGCACTGCATGGGCGCGCCGCATATTTCTGAGAGCTGCCCATGTTCTAATTATCCCATCACGGTTATGTTTGTCAAGTTCGGCTCCGCTGCCCGACGGATGCCGTCACTTTCGGCCCTTCCCACTCAGCCCTTCTCACTGTATCATATGTAAAAGGGCTGATTTTTCTGCAAGAAACCACAGACAAGGCGGTGCAAATATGGCGAAATCCATAATGGTTCAAGGCACTATGTCGAACGCGGGCAAGAGCATACTCGTGTCCGCGCTGTGCCGGATATTCAAGCAGGACGGGTATAAGGTCGCGCCGTTCAAATCCCAGAACATGGCCTTGAATTCGTTTATCACACGCGACGGCCTCGAAATGGGCAGGGCGCAAGTCACTCAGGCGGAGGCGGCGGGCATCGAGCCGGACGTCAGGATGAACCCCATATTGCTGAAGCCGGTTCACGACCAAGGATCACAGGTGATTTTGCACGGCGAGGTTTTCGACACGATTACCGCGAGAAACTACTACGCCATGAAGCCGAAGCTCAGGCCGGAGGTAATGAAAGCCTACAACTCGCTTGCGGACGAGTTTGACGTGATCGTGCTAGAGGGCGCCGGTTCCGCAGCGGAACTGAACCTCGGAGATGACGATTTCGTGAACATGGGCATGGCAAAGATGGCCCAGGCCCCAGTGCTGGTCGCGGGCGACATAGACCGCGGCGGTATTTTCGCGCAGTTGTACGGCACGGTCAAAATTTTGCCTGACGACGAAAGCAGCCTGATCAAGGCGTTGATCGTCAACAAGTTTCGCGGGGACGCGTCGCTGTTCGAGAGCGGCGTGAAAATCCTGGAGGACATCTGCGGCAAACCCGTGGCGGGCGTCGTCCCGTACCTCGATGTGGACATAGACGACGAGGACAGCGTGACGGAGCGCATGTCGCGCGGAAGCGTAAGCGCGGTGCTGGACATTGCCGTAATTTTCCTGCCGCATATCTCTAATTTCACCGATTTCGCCGCGCTGGAGGCGACGCCAGGCGTGAGGGTGCGCTACGTCAAGGAGCCATACCGCCTCGGAAACCCCGACCTCGCGATCATCCCTGGCTCCAAGAGCACGATTTTCGACCTGCTCCGTCTGCGCGAGAGCGGGCTGGAAGAGGGCATAAAGCGGCTGGCGAGCCGCGGCGTGCCCCTCCTTGGCATCTGCGGCGGCTATCAGATGTTAGGCGAAAGCATAAACGACAGCGAAGGCGCGGAGGGCGGCGGCACGGTCGCAGGCATGGGATTGCTGCCCGTCGATACCGAGTTTGCCAGCGAAAAGCACCGCACACGCGTCTCGGCGGCCGCGCTTGACATTGGCGGCACCCTCGCACCGCTGGCGGGATCCAGGCTGGAGGGATACGAAATCCACATGGGCGTGTCGACGCTCAAGGGCGGCGCAAAGCCATTGCTCAAATTGAGCAACGGCATGTTCGACGGATGTCAGTACGGCGACGTCTACGGCACGTACCTGCACGGATTTTTCGACAGCGCGGAGTGCCGTGACGCCATTCTGAACGCGCTCGCGGACCGCAAAGGCGTAACGCTCACGGAAAAAGCGTTCGACTTCGCCGCGTACAAGGAACGCAATTACGACTTGCTCGCGCAGGGTGTGCGCGACTCGCTCGACATGCGGCTAATTTACCGCATCCTGGAGGGCGGCATGGGCTACGGGATATGATTTTGCCCGATAAGATGAGGCGCGTCACTTCCGGACAGGCATTCTCGCGCCTGTCCGGCCGATTGAACGGCACGGCGGCACGTGCGGCGATTGTCGCGTTCTGCGCTGTCCTCCTTCTGGCCGAGCTGCCTGTGAACTACCTCGTCATCTCAGGAGACGCGGTGTCGCTCGCCTCGCCTGTGCCGAGCGGAGCGCCCTTTACGACAATCTACGTCCACTCGGTCGAGAAAACGCCGGTAATAGACACGTATCGGATAATCGACGGTGAAATATGGGTGTGGGAGGAAATGGTGCGGTCGCACAACGCAGGGCTGCCCTTTGACGCGCCTGAACACGGATCTTTCGTAATGGCGGACTCAGGATGGATGACAGTACAGGGAGGCAGGCGCTCGATGAAGAGCATCGCCTACAGGGTCGGGGACGCGGACATCGGCCAAAACAGATGGTACCTGCCTCCGTATTTCGTCAAGGCATACGAGAAATATCCGTCAAGGAGGGTATTTATCGAGTCCGGCGTAAGGAAATTTCGGGACGCTCCCCTCATTGGATGGCCAAAAGAAGGCACCCGGCAGCGGTAACGGTCAGCGGGACGAATTCCATGCTGAGGCTGACGCCGTCAGGGATGGCTTCGTCCTTTATAAATAGGTAACTGACGACGCAGGACAGCGTAAAGATCACGCCCGGCGTCAGAATCGCCAAAAAGCGCGGCTCGGCCCACCAGAAAACCGAAAAGTCAAGCGGCACGAAAGTTATGAACAAAAAGCCGGAAAACGAAAAACTGACCGGCCTGAACGCGGCACATCCGCGCTCCATGCCGAGAAAAGACAGCAAAAGCCCCGCTGCTGCAAGGCACATCGCTATAGCTGAAACAAACGGGCAGAGGCGGAGTATCATCGAGAACCCCTCTATAGAGTACAGCCTCCCTGGTATGCCCGTTCTAGACATGAACAGGCTCATGGCGGCTTCAAAGGCCATAATGGAAACGATCAGGACAGCCCTGCCGCAATACCCTCCAAATCGCCCCTTTGGCGCAATGACGACAGCCACGGCAAAAAACGGCAGCCACGCTTCGGAGCCAAGGCCCAGAGGGCGCAAGAGCGAAACACCGCCCCAGGGCAGCGCGCACGCGGAAAAAAGCGCCAAGGCGAAAGCTGCGGCGTCCCTGTTGAAAAGATGCCGCCACCTAGGGGCAGTCACCCCCCAGGGCGCGAACAGGGCGACGGCCAGGGCGATAAACAGCAAGAGCGCCGCCATGACAAACTCAGTTCAGGTGACGGGATATGACGTCTATGCCAGCGAAGGAACAATACCCCAGCACGACGGCGCCCGCGAGGAGGAAGCCCAGCAGCATACGCAGATAGAAGATCATCCACGACGCGCCCAGCCACTTCCCCCGGTAAATGTTGGCCACCGTCCGCGCCACCAAAAGCGCCGCCAGGAAAAAAGCCAGCGCGATCAACGCCTGCAAGTTCATAACCGGAATTTCCAAAATCTTCCCACCACCGACCTTTTCCAATTCATCACATGATAGCACATGGAAATGCTAAAAATACGTAAAATGAATTCACTCCCACGGTGAATTCATTATATACACTTGACAGAGAAACCCTCCCAAATATAATTTTTCGTAGAGCGTAGGGGCCTTCCATTTGGCCTTTCATTTTAACAGTCTGAACACAGCCAAATACTTATACAGAGCAAATCCAACCGCCTTGAGGTTAGCCGCTGGGTATTGGCCGTGTGCGCTGCGATACATTTTACCCCTTTCTCCAAATGAACTGACTGGCAGCAAAAAATTCATCACAGGAGGCAACGCGATGGATATTTCAAAAGATCAGGCCGACGAGGCCCTCTTATCCGGGCCGACAGAACCATCAAAGGAAGGTATCGACTTTGATGAGCTTATGCGCAAATTCGACACGGAGTCGCGCTTCAGGACTCCCCCTGGATGGCAGATCAAGCTGATCGTTTTCCTGTGCGTCGCGATGTCGTGTTTCCACTTCTACACCGCCGGATTCGGGCTGCTTCCTGCGCAAAAGCAGGGCGCAGTTCATCTGGCGTTCGTGCTTGTCCTTGTCTTTCTGCTTTATCCGATCAAATCGACGATGCCCAAAAACTCCAAGATACCAATTTACGACTTCGGGCTGGCTATATTCGCCGCCATCCCTCTGATATACCTCGTCACGCAGATCGACGTGATCGCGATGGAGCGCTCCGGGCTGCCGACCAGGACGGACATCGTAATGGGCTTCATGCTCATTGCGGCGCTGCTGGAAGCGACAAGACGGATATCGAACCCCATCCTGCCGTGCCTTGCGATAGTGTCCCTGCTTTATTGCTACTTCGGCAGGTACATGCCGGACATGCTCTCACACAGGGGGTTCAACATAAACCGGATAGTCAACCACATGTATCTCGGGACGGAAGGCATCTTCGGCACACCGCTTGAGGTGTCGTCCACATTTGTATTCATGTTCATACTGTTCGGCTCCGTGCTCGAAAAGACGGGCATGGGCAGGTTCATAATAGACCTCTCAATGGCCCTTGCCGGCTGGTCAACCGGAGGCCCGGCGAAGGTCGCCGTCGTCGCGAGCGGCCTGATGGGCACGATATCGGGGTCGTCGGTCGCCAACGTCTGCACGACCGGGATGTTCACGATCCCGCTCATGAAGAGCGTGGGATACAAACCGTACTTTGCCGGGGCGGTGGAAGCCGTTGCCTCCACGGGCGGTCAGATCATGCCGCCCGTAATGGGCGCCGGCGCTTTCATCATGGCGCAGTTCCTGGGCGTGAGCTACCTTGAAGTGGCGCTGGCCGCTGTGGTCCCGGCGCTCTTATACTACTTCGCCGTAATGGTTCAGGTACACTTCGAGGCGAAGCGCCTGGGACTCATGGGGCTGTCGCGTGACCGGCTCCCAAAAATCGGTGGGCTCATAAAGGCAAAGGGCTTCCTCCTGATACCGCTCGTAGCGATAATTTACCTGCTCGTTGCCGGATACACGCCGCTATATGCCGCTTTCGCCGGCATAGTGGTCAGCTTTGCCCTCTCCTGGCTCAACAAGGAGACGCGCCTCACGCCGACGCGCCTGATGCAAGCATTCGAAGCCGGCGCGAGGGGAGCGCTCGCAGTCGCCTGTGCATGCGCCTGCGTCGGGATGGTAGTGGGCATGGGGACGCTCACGGGGCTCGCGCTGCGCATAGCAGGCGCGATAGTGACGCTGGCGGGCGGCAAGCTCATCCTCACCCTCTTCTTCACGATGTGCGCGTCCATTGTCCTGGGGACAGGGCTCCCTACGACGGCCAATTTCATAGTCACCAGCACGATGGCCGCTCCTGCGCTCTTGCAGCTCGGCGTTCCCGCCATGGCGGCATACATGTTCGTGTTCTACTTCGGGATAGCGGCGGATCTTACGCCGCCCGTGGCCCTAGCAGCCTACGCCGGCGCGGGGATCGCCGGCGCCGATCCGATGAGAACCGGCGGCACGGCGTTCAAACTTGCGCTGGCCGGATTCCTCGTCCCCTATATTTACGTGTACAACCCTATGCTGCTCTTTATTGACGCGACGCCGCTACCGATGATCCAGGCCATCTGCACGGCCATGATAGGCGTATTCCTTCTGGCGATGTTCACCATCGGGCATTACAAAGCGCCGCTCCATCCGCTGATACGCGTCCTTGCCCTCGTAGGGGCGCTAGGGCTGCTTGACCCAGGGACGATGACGGACATAATCGGGATCGTCCTGCTGGTTATAATATACTTCGTCCAGACCGTGAAGGCCAAGTCGGCGGGCGATTCCGCGGCGGTGGCTAAATAGCGCGTAAAAAAGACTCTCTGCCGTATATGAGGAGGTGTTCAGGCAAACGGCATCCAGGTCATATGTACCTGACGAAAAGGCCCCGTTGATTTTTCTGATATACCGAAGATTAAGGAGGGATATTCAAATATGATGAGAAAAAACAGCGTCAAAGCGTTCACCATAGCCCTGTTCGTCATCGCGGCGACGTTCGCGACCTCCGGCCCAGCGTTTGCCGCAGCCAAGACCTTCCTCTCGATAGCGACCGGCGGCACGTCAGGAACCTATTACCCGATCGGCGGGGCGATCGCCCAGGCCGTATCGAAGGGAACCGATATCCAGGCCACGGCGGAGACGTCGAACGCGTCAGTCGCCAACGTCAATCTCGTGGCAACGAAGGACATAGAGGTTGCGTTCGTTCAGAACGACATCACATTCTGGGCCTATACGGGAAATGTCATGTTCAAGTCCCCTCTGCGCAACCTGCGGGCCATCGCCGCGCTCTACCCTGAGCATGTCCAGGTCATCACGGCCAAGGATTCCAAAATCGCCACTATCGACGATCTCAAGGGCAAGAGGGTCGGCGTCGGCGCCCCGGGCTCCGGTGTAGAGGGAGACGTCCGCGCGGTGCTGCAGGTAGCAGGATTGAAGTACAGCGACATGAGGACCGACTTGCTGGATTTCGGCGCCACCACCAGCCGCTTCAAGGACAATCAGATCGACGCCGGCTTCGTGGTCGCCGGATTCCCGACGGCGTCCGTCATGGATCTCGCGACAACGAAGGACATATCCCTGATCAGCTTCACCCCGGAGTTCATGGACAAGCTCACAAAGGAGTTCCCGTACTTTATAAAGAGCACGATCCCGGCGAATACGTACAGGGGCGTGGATAAGGACATCACGACGCCGGCTGTGATGGCTATGCTGGTCACCCACGACGAGATTCCTGACGACGTCGTTTACGAGTTCACGAAGGCCATGTTCACGAACCTCGCGGACATTCACGCCGCACACGCCAAAGGCAAGGAGATAACGCTCGCAACCGCGCTCGACGGCCTCACCGTCCCACTCCACCCAGGCGCCGCGAAATTCTACAAGGAACAGGGGCTCAAGGTGGACTAACGGATCTTAGTGTTTTTAACGCTTAATTCCGATTCTAAATCAAACGAACTATAATTTGATTTAGAATCGGAATGGCGTAACGGCACGTTGCGCCCAGTATAAAGTGTTGAGGTTTTCTTCCAAATCAACTCGTGATAGGCGAGTTGATTTGGGATAATAACTATTTGACATGGCAGATACTATCAATTATTCTGTGAGCAACTGAGGGGAAGGGGTGCTCACAGAATGACGAGGCCGCTGTCAAACGATTTGCGCAAGCGGATCATCGAAGCGAAGCTGAGGGGCGACACGGAAGACAAAATCGCTTCCGAGAAAGAAGTGAACAAAAGCACTGTCACAAAGCTGTGGGCACGCTACCGTGAAACCGGGGGATATGACGC
>JAISFV010000154.1 GCA_031263445.1 Synergistaceae bacterium
TATGAAGAGAGCAGAGGCGCGAAGCGCCGTTCAGAATCGCGTTCAGGAGAGGCGGTTGCCTGGGAATGGGGGAGATGGCTATTTACGACAGTCACGTCCACAGCAAGAACTCTTTCGACGGACACGATACCGTGGAGGCGATATGCGAGTCCGCGATCCGCGCGGGACTCGCGGCGGTGACGTTCACGGATCACTGCGAGACTTATTTGGGGGAGGGAGCTTGCCTTGCCGTCAAGGAGGCCCTATGGGAAGATGTCTCGCGCGCGAGGGAAACGTTCGGCGAAGCGCTCGAAATTTCGATGGGGCTGGAGATAGGGGAGCCGCACCGCGACATGGCGCTCTCGCGTGAGCTTGCCGGAGGGCCTGAAATTGATTTCGTGATAGGTTCCGTACACAGGGTTCGCGGAGAGGACGACTTCTACTTTATGGACTACGACCGCCCGGATATCATGGACGTATTTCGGAAGTATTACGAGGAGATCCTCGAACTCTCGGAATGTGACTGCTTCGACGTCATGGGTCACATAAATTACCCGTTGCGTGCCATGAGCGCCGAGCAGACTGAAAGGACGGATCTGGGTGTTTTTGATGGCTTGCTCCGCGAGACACTGGCCTCGCTGGCCGCGCACGGCCGAGGGATCGAGGCGAACTCCCACTGCATGAAGGAGGGCGTGGGCGGCATCCTCCCTTCGCTTGAAATAATGAAGATGTTCAGGGACTCGGGCGGCCGCATAGTCACGACCGGCTCAGATGCGCACGAAGCGTCCCTGGTCGGCGCCGGAATACCCGAGGCCGAAGCCCTGCTGAGGGAGGCCGGTTTCAAGGAGATATCGTTTTTTAAAGGCAGGAAACCGATATAGCTTTATATAGATAGAATGTGCCGGCCGCGCTCACTCACGCTCCTGCGCCCTCCAGAGCGACGCGTAGATCCCGCCGGCGGCGAGCAGATCTTCGTGAGTCCCTGTCTCCTGTATGCCGTCCTTCGTCAGCACGATTATCTTGTCCGCGTTCCGCGTCGTAGTGAGCCGGTGGGCCACCACGAGCGTCGTCCTCCCATGGCTCAGGCTTTCGAGAGCGCCCTGGATGGCCGCCTCCGTGGCGTTGTCGAGGGAGGACGTAGCCTCGTCCAGTATTAATATCTCCGGGTTTTTCAGAAAAACACGGGCTATCGCTATCCTCTGCTTCTGCCCGCCGGAGAGGGTGACGCCGCGCTCTCCGACGTAAGTGTCCAGCCCGTCCGGGAGCGAGTCCAGAAAATCATCCAGACTGGCCTGTCCGGCGGCTTCGCGTATTTCGTCCTCGGGCGCGCCGAAGTCACCGTATGCTATGTTGTCCCTGATCGTCCCGGCGAAGAGATATGTGTCCTGCTGAACGATCCCTATCCTGCGCCTCAGCGAGAGCCGTCTGTAATCGCGGATATCGCGTCCGTCCAGCGTTATTCTCCCTGACTCCAGATCGTAAAACCTCGGCAGGAGGTGGCAGAGCGTGGACTTGCCGCTCCCGGACGGGCCGACTATCGCGACGGTTTCGCCAGGTCTGATGTCGATATTGATGCCGGAGAGGACGCTCTCGCCGCCGTCGTAGCGGAATGAGACGTCCTCGAACGAGATAGCGCCGTCCACGGCGCCTATGTCCAGGGCCCCAGGTGCGTCTTCCTCCGGTTCGGCCGCCATCAGCTCCTGGATGCGGACGAATCCAGTCAGTCCTGATTGCAGTTGTTCGATGAAGTTGATCAGGCGCTTTATCGGTTCTGTGAAGAGGCTTGCGAAGAGGAGGTAAGCCGCGAGCTCCCCAGGCCCGATCTTGCCGTAGTACGTATATGCGCCGCCCGCGAAGAGCGTCACGAGCATGAGGACGTCCAGTATGAAGCCTGTGCCAGCGCCGAACTCCGCCATTGCCTTGTACTGCATCGAGCGCGCCTCTTCATACGACTTGTTGCCGAGCTGGAACCGTTCCTGCTCGTGTCCGGACGTCTCGAACGCCTTGGCCACCCTCACGCCGGCTATGCTGTTCTGGAGGTCGGCGTTCACCTCGCCTATCTGTGCCCTCGTCACCATGGACGTGCGGGAGAGCTTTTGGCGCTGGCGCATCGCGAACCAGAGCAACAGCGGGATGAACGCGAAGATCGTGAGCGTCAGCCGCACGTTCATCGTGCAGAGCAGCGCGAAAGACCCGGTCAGCATCACGAGCGACAGGAAGAGGTCCTCCGGGCCGTGGTGGGCCAGCTCGGCTATCTCGAAGGTGTCGTTTATTACCCGCGACATTATGGTGCCCGTCCTGGTCTTGTCGAAGAAGGAAAACGGCAGCTTCTGGAGGTGGTTGAACGCGTCGCGCCTCATGTCCACCTGTATCCTCACGCCCATCGC
This sequence comes from Synergistaceae bacterium, assembly GCA_031263445.1. Taxonomy (GTDB): domain Bacteria; phylum Synergistota; class Synergistia; order Synergistales; family Synergistaceae; genus JAIRNC01. The sequence continues at coordinate 2,367 of JAISFV010000154.1, forward strand.
GTGTCCGTAATACTGGATGAAGTACGCTAGGGCGGCTTTCAGGAGGTATATGAAGAAGAGCGCTATCGCCCAGTTCACGATCATGCCCATGTGACGGCCCGGCACGTAGACGTTTATGATCCTGCGCGTGATCATGGGGTAGAACATGTTGCAAATGGCGACGGACAGGGAACAAGCCATGTCTGCCGCAAAAAGCCGTATGTGCGGCACGTAGTACATCGCGAATTTCCAGAAGAGCGTCATTTAGTTTTTAGCATCTCCCGAGCGGCACCGCCCCTTTTACCTTATGCTGCGCAGTATGCCGTCCATCCCTGTGACATATATGGCGGCCTGTGTCACGGCCGGGGCGGTGGTGACGAAACCGCTCGTCGTTATCTTCCACAGCTCCGCCCCGCTGGACGCGTCCAGCGCGTATATCTCGTTCGCGTTGTTGCCGAAGAATATCTGGTTCCCGCGGACGGACGGTGACGAGGCGATCGTCTGCCCTGTCTCAGTCTGCCAGGCGACGCGGCCGCTCCTGGCGTCGAGCGCTGTTATCCGTCCTTTTATGTTGCCGAAGTAGACCTTGCCGTTCGCCACGAGCGGGGATGACTCGATGGCGCCGCCTGAGTCGTGCCTCCAGATGACGGCCTGGTTCTTGATGTCGGCGCAGTACAGCTTGCCGTCCCAGCTTCCGAAGTAAAGGTATCCGCCGGCGATAGCGGGCGCGGTCACGACCGGGCCGCCGACTATGGCGCGCCACTTGAGCTTGCCCGTCGCTGCGTCTATCGCCATCATCTTGCCGTCGTGGTTTCCGATGTAGACCGTCCCTCCGTCTACGGACGGGGATCCGTACACCTCGCGGCCGGCCTTATAGCTCCACTTCTGCCAGCCCGTCTTCATGTCCACGCAGTAGACGCTGCCGTCCAGGCTCCCGAAGTATGCCTTGCCGTCGGCGACAGCAGGGGAGGACGCAACCATGTTGTGCGTCGTGAACTGCCATCTGAGTTCGCCCGTGGCCGCATCGACGGCGTACAGCTTGCTGTCGAAACTGCCGAACACGACCAAATCTCCTGCGACAGCGGGAGAGGACGTCACCCAGTTGTTCGTGTTGAACCGCCAGGCAAGCCCTCCGTCGGACTCCCTGACCGCGTACAGGTTGCCGTCATTACAGCCGAAAAAAATCCGCCCGCCCGCGACCGCAGGCGAAGACTGGATCCCGCTCGGCACGCTCCGCTGCCAGACGAGCTGCCCGGAGATGGCGCCGGCGGGCTGTGCCGCTGGCGCAATGGTTCCCGTCCTCTGTGCGTTGCCTCTGAACGTCGGCCAGCTTTCAGCCGAGGCGTCCGCGCCGGAGAGCATGAGCGCCGCCAAGGCCAGTGCGGCCGCTATTGTCCTGATCGTCGATTTCATGAGTGATACCCCCCTTAGTGTATAGATATTTCTGTGACAACTCCACTCATGAATTATAAATCATATCGGCTGGTAGCAATCTTGTGTTTTTGCCTATAAACGCCAGTTGCCCCTGGCGTGTGCCGGCATACGCCGTGCGTGCCTTGGCGGGGGTGAGCGCTATTCTGCGGTTATGATACGGCTCATGTCCGAGTAGTCCGGCATGATCTTCTGGCCTGGCTGCGTCACCAGAAACCTCTCGTCATCCCACCTGCCCTCTATGAAATCCCTCAGCATCCCGCTGTCCCCACGCACGACATCGAAGGACGCACCCAGGTAGGCCGCCGCGTCCTCGGTGTATTTTTCGTACTGCGGGAAGTTCAGCTCGTCCCACTTTATATAGGCGCAGCACTCGTAGTTATCCGGCCACTCCTGCTCGATCAGGTATTGCGCGCTCTCCTCGCCGTAGCGCTCCGTGTAGATGGCGGACAGCGCCTTCGCTGACTCCTCCGACGGCATGAACGACGAATTCTCTATCCAGGACGCGTTGTACCAGAACGTGCCGCCGTGCGAATCGAAATAGTCCTGATAGGCCTTGTGCGAACCGAGGAAGAGGGCTATGCAATCGTGGATCCTCGGGGCTACGAGGGGATACTTGTCCGATCGCAGGCCGAGCAGCCCGTTGGAGCAGAGGCCGTAGCCCAGGAGTATCGCGTCGAAGTCTCGCTCCTTGTAGCCGTAGCGCGCGTTGTAAGTGTATACGTCGTCCCCTGCGTCTATTTTGTCCAGCTCGCCCTGAAGCGCCTTTTGCAGCAGGTCCGGGGTGCGGTGCAGCCCTTGGCGGATGTACGTGACGTCCAGATAGTTTCCGCTGGTGGCCGCTATCAGGGATATTTCCCTGAAGAACACCTTGCAAGCCAGCATTTTCAGCCTCATTGACGGACACCATGCCTTTCTTGTCTTGTCACACGAAACCCCTGGCCGACGACAGAAGACAGGGGTCGCCGCATGAAAACCTCCTATTCCCATCGCCGGTGCTATGTTGCCGATTACGAATATTGTGTAATTATATCACTTTCAATCTTTGACACGAATTATTTCCTGCCGGGCCGACGTTTGCGTATCTCTTCCCGCTCGCCCCTGAACAAAGCCCGGAACTCTGGCGACAGAGCCTCCGGGCTTTGCGGAACCTCGCCGGTGATCTGCGGTATGCGGGCCTGCCGTCAGAATTTGAGCCAGCCCGCGGCCCGCTCTATGGCTCTCTTCCACCCCGCGTAACGATGCTCGCGCTCATCTTCGCCGATCTGCGGTTCGAACGTGCGCTCGACCTTCCAGTTTGCGGTAATCTCGTCGAGAGATTCCCAATACCCGACGGCGAGGCCTGCGAGATAAGCGGCGCCCAGCACCGTGGTCTCCGTGATGACCGGGCGCTCAACCGGTATCCCGAGTATGTCGGCCTGGAACTGCATGGACAGGTCGCTTTTCGCGCCGCCGCCGTCGACCCGGAGTTTCGTCAGCTCGAGGCCGGAATCTTTCTTCATTATCTCGAAAGCGTCGCGTACCTGATATGCCATCGATTCCAAAGCCGCCCGCGATATGTGGTGCTTTGTAGAGCCGCGTGTGAGCCCGAGGATGGAGCCTCGCGCGTATGAGTCGAAGTGAGGTGCGCCGAGGCCGACGAACGCGGGGACGAAGAAAACCCCCGCCGTGTCCGGGACCTGTTTTGCCAGCTCTTCTGCCTCCTGTGCCTTGCTGATAATGCCAAGCCCGTCGCGGAGCCACTGAATCACGGCGCCCGACACGTCCACCAGCCCCTCCAGGCCGTATTGATGTTTGCCCTTGATCTGCCACAGGACCGGAGCTATCAACTGTCCTTTCGGCGGGATGTACCTGTCGCCGGTGTTCATTATCATGAACGATCCGGTGCCATAGGTGTTCTTTGCCATGCCCGGCTCGAAGCAAGCCTGCCCGAAAGTGGCCGCCTGCTGGTCGCCGCAGATGCCCGCGATCGGAATTTTCGCGCCGAAGAACACATCAGGGTCGGTGTAAGCGTAGATCTCGCTGGAAGAGCGGATTTCGGGCAGGATGCCGCGCGGGATTCCCATCTCCTTGAGCATCGGTTCGTCCCAGTCCAGAGTCAGCGCGTTCATCATGAGGGTCTCGCACGCGTTGGAGGGTTCGGTGACGTGCGCGGCGCCTCCCGACAATTTCCAGACCAGCCACGCGTCGATATTGCCGAAAATCAGCCTGCCCTCTTCGACGCCCTTGCGCACGCCGTCGTTATTTTCGAGCAGCCATTCGACCTTGGGGCCGGAGGCGTTGGGGATGATGAGCATGCCTGTGCGCCCCTCGAAGCCGGCTCTGTCTTTTTCGATCAGTCTTTCGCATATGCCGAGGTTGCGCCTGTCCTGCCAGACGATCGCGCGAGCGGCAGGCTTGCCGGTTTTCCTGTCCCACAGCAGCGTGGTCACGCGCTGGTTCGTAATGCCGATCGCGGCGATATCGTTAATTTCGATGTTGCCGGATTTGAGAGCTTCCCCGACCACTTTCAGCGTGACGCCCCATATCTCCTCGGCATCATGCTCCACCCATCCGTCACGCGGGAAGTGTTGGGTGAACTCGCTGTATCCGGTCGCTACCTGGTTTGCCTGCCTGTCGAAGATGATTACCTTAGTGCCGGTCGTGCCTTGATCGATGCCGAGGATATACTTGCCCATCTGCCACGCCTCCTACTTTTTCTTAAAATCGTCGGAACTGTAGACAACCTGTCCCTCTTTAACGGTCAGATATACGCTTATATCCCTTATCGAGCCCGACGGGACTGTCAGCGGGTCGTCGTCCAGCACGGTGAGATCCCCGAGCTTGCCCTCTTTCAACGTCCCCTTGGTCTCATGCTCTCCGGCTATGAGAGCCGCGTGGCTCGTAAACATTTCCAGGGCTTCCTTCGGCGTCACGGCATTTTCGGGGTACGGCGGGCTGACCGCCGCGTGCATTCCGAGGAGCGGGTCTATGGGGGTGACGTCAGAATCAGAGCCCCCTCCGACCGCTATCCCCGCGTCAAGCATCCTGCGGTGTGGATACCCCCCTCGCTCCCTCGTCTCGCCGAGGCGCGTGCGATATACCGTCCCAGGCCCGCCGCGAAGGAACGTGAAGCTCGGTTGTGACGACACTACCACGCCCAGACTGGCGGCTGAGTCGATGTCCTCCTGCCTCGGGAAGCCGAAGTGCTCTATCCGTAACTGGCCATATCGCGCGCCCTGGCCACCGAGTTCACCCTCATAACAGGCCAGGGCTTGGGAAATGGCCTTTTGCCCTATGGCGTGGAACGCGATCTGCAGACCGGAGCCGAGAGCGCGCCGGATCAGGCTTTTGACTTGGGCGTCGGAGTAATACAGCTTGCCGCACGTATCGGGCGCGTCGTCGTATGGCTCTGAAAAAGCGGCTGTGCGCGAGCCTATGGAACCGTCCAGCGTGATATCCCCTCCCCATACGGGAAGCCCCTCCCTGATCACGGCTTTTTCGTCCTCTATAGCCCAGTACAGCGTGACGTGAGTGTCGAGATCGTCCTTGACGCGGAGCAGGATCGGTATGTCGGAGTCGGAAAACAGAGACCCGCCCTCCATGCCGTGAATCGTGGTGCAGCCCTTTGAAGCGGCGAGTGAAGCCGTGTGTCGGAAGGCGCTTACGCGCGTCTCTTCGTCCTGCTGTTCGAAAAATGACATCTTCGCCATGGAGTTTGCCTTCTCGTGCAACCTGCCGTTGGGCCTCCCGTCGTCACCAAGGCACACGCCAGGGATGTCCGCGCTCAAGCCGAACTGCTCAAACGCGACGCTGTTCACGAGGGTGTAATGCCAGCCTCGGTCGACGATATAGGCCGGCCTGTCGGGGACCGCCGAGTCGAGCTCGCTCATCGTCGGAGGACGCTTTTCTCTGAGCCTGGATTCATCCAGGCGTTTGCCGAATACCCATCCCGAGCCGGAGTCAGCGCGCAGTTTCTCAATCGCCCCCGCTAAGTCCTTACAGTCGTACATGTCGAGTCCGAGTGAATTGAGCCCTGTCCCCATGATATGGACGTGGCAGTCATGGAGCCCGGGTACGACCGTCCGCCCTCCCAGCCCGATCAACATGCCGGCATTCTCCGCCCCGAGCTCGCCGAAGCGGCGTCTGATGTCCTCGCTTCTCCCGAGCGCCGTAATTTTGCCGTGCTCGATCATGATTCCGTCACAAATGGAAGGGGAGTCCTCCATCGTGCGGATTTTACCGTTGATTAATGCCATAACGTCCGGCATCGTCATTTGCCCCTCTCAGGTCAGGAACGCGCACAACGACATAATCGATTCGGATGCGCCGAATAGAGAAAAAACTAAATGATTTACCGTTCCTGACTGTCCAATGAAATAACGTTAATTTCATTATACACTATCTCATATTCGCTGGCAACAACGGTGCGTATGCCCTGCAGGGCAACAGCATTTACTTTTGAGTAAAAAGGACCTTCAACAATATGTCCTGGTTGAGAGCGGCTTTGAGCATCTTTTTTCTGACTCCGAGCCGCTTGCGCCCAAGATCAGCCTTCCTCGTCAGCGACAGTGCGGTCTTCCGCAAAACATTCATGTTCAGCGGCGAATTGTCCTTACGCGCTCTCGCG
>JAISFV010000029.1 GCA_031263445.1 Synergistaceae bacterium
TCGGAACGCGCTGAGATCGCCCGCGTCACGGTGGAGGACGAGAGGGTAGAGGATATCGTCCACGAGATATTCATAAGCGGTCTGAGTGACAACCTGCCGCCCGAAGACTAGAATAAAACATAACAGTCAGTCACCAAACCCGGCGCGCGGCCGATTTCCAGTCCGTCGGTAATCGTCAAAAGGCAACTGGGGAACAAAGGTGGAAGCAGGGGCAAGGTTGCCTTGCTCGTCTTTATCTTCGTCATTGTTTGGTTTTAGCGTAAATTGAAACATTCTCCTGGAAAAGGATCGTATAAAGTTACCTACATAAAAAATGGCCTATGCCGATCCAGAACCGTGTTCCTTATAGACCTGACTACGGCGTCTCATACCTCTCTATGCATATACTGAATATTCTTCAAACTCTAAAGGTTTTTTTAGTGAATACCTCTGAATAGCATTCAGTTCTAAAGTTTCTTCTGACTGCGGCGTTTTAATAATAGACCTCCCTTCATCCAAAAGCGACGGCCTCACAATGGGATTCCCTTGTTCGTCCTTATCTCTTCCTTGCGTTGTTTGAACCATTTCCCTGAAAAGGGATTGCATAAAGCGCATTAGGCCATGCTCAAGGAGAGTCAATTTCCCTTCGAGAGAAGCGGCCACTTCAGGGCTTTTAGGATTTCCGCCATTTTGATCGATGAAGTTGAAGGCGATGAGCTGCCCGCGTTTCTCTGCTAGCGCCGTGAGGTCTTTTTCCAGCTCCTCGGCAGTGAGAGCGGCGGCCTCGGCGTCCATTAAGCTACGCCCTTTTGCTTTTAGGATGTCCCCGACGGACGGTACTGTTTCGTCGTCTGAAATTTCCCATTTGTTCTCCACAAAAACCAACGCATCTGTTTTGACTTTTGCATATTTGAATATGTTGGTGTTTATTTCAGCTACATCCCATTCTTCGCCGTTCGCAATGCGCTCGCGGGCTCTTTCCAGCATTTTATACGCATCCGAGTCTTCGTATACGCCGTGTTGTGTATATGTGAACTCTTCCGCCCCTGACGCAAAATCCAAAACAAATATTCTCTCCATAAGGTCATTACTGAAATCAAGGCTGTGCTGCAATCTGCCCATTTCGATTTGCAGCTCTATGCGGTCTGTTTCTGAGATTGTCTCATCTTGCGCGGCTTCAGCCAGTTTCTTCATGCGCTCAAGGATATTCCCGGCGATGGATATATGTTTGTCCATCAGACTTATGGATTTATTATTGGATCCTTTCGCAAAGCGTTCCCAAGACCTTTCGGTTTTTTCAGCGCCTTCGTCATTGCCCCTGATGTTAAGATGCAACTGTTTCGCGGCATTGGAAATGGACACCCTGTCCTGGTAGCCTAACACGAGCGTCCGTTTATTGCCTTCTTTGGCAGAGACGCCAAGCGCTATATGAGGTATAGGGATTCCGGAACTATCCATTCCTTTATATGCAGCTCCATATACAATGTTCAATGATATATAACCTCCTTGTTATATATTTATTATATTCAAACAACCACATAACAGTCATCGTCGGACTCTTTAGCCGCTACATAAAGTATATTAATATATATCTTTAATGAAGTCAAGACATCTGCGGCGCTGGTCTCCTGCGTTGGCGTCGCTTTCGCGTTCAGTGGCCTCGCCGTCCCGGGCACGCGTATTGCACACTTCGCACATCAAGTCAAGCGTTTTTTAGACGTTGCGCCAAAAACTGTACTGTGGTAGTAAACTAACACTAATGAGCAGGTAAAATACTTAAATCGCATATCGGCAGGTTATCTTATATGGACAAATCTCAGATTAAAAAAGCAAACGAGAGATTTCAAATGCGCTGTATTGTCTTTGTCGAATGACTCATGCAATGAGCGATCCTCCTCTGCTGGACATACAGGACCTGGTGATCAGGTACGAGAAACGAAAGGGCGCCGTGTGCGCGGTCGAAGGCTTGAATCTCAGGCTGGAGCGCGGCAAGACGCTTGGCTTCGTGGGCGAGACCGGTGCCGGAAAGACCACGGCGGCATTGGGGATCATGCGGCTCTTGCCCGAACCTCCCGGCAAGATCGTTTCTGGCAGGATTCTCTTTAACGGGGAGAACCTGCTCGATAAAAGCGAGGACGAGATGAGGAGCATCAGGGGAGGGAAAATCGCGATGATTTTCCAAGACCCGATGACCAGCCTCAATCCTGTGGCGACTATCGGCGACCAAATAACGGAGATGATCTCGCTGCACTCCGATCTGTCGCGCCGCGACTCGATCCGAAAGGCCTCCGATATGCTCGATCTGGTGGGGATAAGGCGAGAGCGGGCCGGTGACTATCCTCATCAGCTCTCGGGAGGGATGAAACAACGCGTGGTCATAGCCATCGCGCTCGCGTGCAGCCCGGAGCTGCTAATCGCCGACGAGCCGACCACCGCCTTGGACGTGACGATCCAGGCTCAAGTTCTGGATCTCATGAAGGGCTTGAAAGAGGCGTTTTCTACGTCGCTTCTCATGATCTCGCACGATCTTGGCATAGTCGCGGAGTTTTGCGACGACACGGCGATAATGTACGCTGGCCGGGTCGTAGAATACGCGTCCACCGCCGAACTATTCGGTAACCCGATACACCCTTATACGAGGGGGCTTTTCGGATCCATCCCCTCTATAACCGGTGGCAAGGGCGACCTGAGGACGATACCGGGGCTTACGCCGGATGCGTCAAACCTGCCTCCAGGGTGTCCGTTCCAACCGCGCTGCGATATTGCCGGGCCCGAGTGTTCAAAAGAAGCCCCGCGCCCGACAGAAGTCAAATTCGGACATTATTGCCTGTGTCATCTTAACCGCGGAGAGAATCAGCCGTGACGAAAAACGATAATATGCTGCTAAACGCCAGAGACATCAAAAAGATATTCTCCACCAAACAGGGCCTGCTCCATGCCATAGACGGAGTCAGCTTCTCGATCGCAAGAGGAACTACGCTTGGCCTGGTCGGTGAAAGCGGCTGCGGCAAATCGACACTCGGAAGAGTCCTTATCCGTCTGATAGAGGCCACGTCAGGTTCCGTGTCCTTCGACGGGGTGGATTTGTTCAATCTGCCCGGCCATCGGATGAAGGAGATGCGCCGCAGGATGCAGATAGTGTTTCAAGACCCGTTCTCCAGCCTCAATCCTCGGCTCAACGTGACGGATCTCATATCCGAACCCCTTGTCGTCAACGGAGTCTGCAACAGCAGGGCGGAGAGGATGCAAAGGGTTTACAAATTGATGGACACGGTCGGCCTGGCAAGGCGTCTTCACGGGGCGTTTCCGCATGAACTCGACGGGGGGCGGCGTCAGCGAATCGGGATAGCGAGGGCGCTTGCGCTGGAACCCGAATTTATAGTTCTCGACGAGCCCGTGTCCGCTCTTGACGTGTGCATACAAGCCCAGATACTGAACTTGCTGGGCGCTTTGAAGAGAGATTCCAATTACACATATCTGTTCATTTCGCATAATATGAGCGTGGTCAGGCACGTCTCTGACATAATAGCCGTGATGTATATGGGCAGGATAGTGGAAATGGCCGACTACGACAGCATCTTTGCCGAACCGGTTCACCCGTACACAAAAGCCCTCCTCTCCGCCATACCGATACCCGTTCCGGGCGCGGTCAGGGAGAGGATATTGCTTGAGGGAGAGGTCCCGAGCCCCATCGATCCGCCCGCCGGGTGCGGCTTCTACTCCCGCTGTTTTTGCAGGGAGGACATATGCGGGCAGACAACGCCAGAGCTGGCCGAGTTCAAACTCAACCACAGCGTGGCGTGTCACCTGGCAAAGAAGGGAGGCTGCGGCTAGTATCGGGCCGCTCTGATAAAATTCAAAAAAATTTAGGGAGGAATTTACAGTGAAAAAAGTGTTGGCATTGGCCTTTACCATCGTCTGCATCGCGGCTGGCACCGCGTTTGCCGCCAGCGATACGCTGATCGTCGGCTACGAGTACGACGCTACCAATTTCGATCCCCACCAAACCTCGGACATAGGCTCCCAGAACATAATGGTGCAGATATACGACCCGCTCATGAAGGTCAACGAAAAGGGAGAGCTCGTCCCCCACTTAGCGGAACGGGTTGAGGAGCTTGCAAACCTGACGTATAAATTCACTCTTCGCAAAGGAGTGAAATTTCATAACGGGGAGACGCTCAAGGCGTCCGACGTAAAGTTCACCTTTTTGCGGGCCATCAACGAAGGCAAGGCTATCAACTATGTCGTATCCAACATTGATCCGGACGGCATCACAATAATTGACGATTACACGTTCACCGTAAAAATAAAGCAGCCCGACGCGAGCTTTCTCGCCTACATGGCCCACTACGGCGGCGCGTGCATCCTGAGCGAAAAAGCCGTGAAGGCGGCCGGCGCGGATTACGGCGTGCGCCCTGTAGGGACAGGGCCTTACCGATTCGTGAGCTGGACGAAAGGGGACAAGATAGTCCTCGAACGCAACGACGATTACTGGGGCGAGAAAGCCAAGATCAAAAACGTCGTGGTGCGCCCTATAACGGAAGCGACAAACAGGACGATCGAGCTGGAAACAGGCGGGGTCGATCTCGCGTTTTCGATTCAGCCGCTCGATCTGGGCCGTATCGAGGGGAACCCCAAGCTGAAGATCCTCCGCAACAAGGACACAGGAGTGTACACCATCGGCATGAACACGGAGCGCAAGCCGCTCAATGACATAAGAGTGAGACAAGCCATATCGCTGGCCATAGACGCAGCTGCGCTCAACAAGGCGGTCTATCGCGGGATCGGTTCCGTGGGACGCACCGTGATCCCGCCCACTATCCCTTATTACGACACGACGGCCCCGGAACACGAGTACGATCCTGAGCGCGCGAAGAAACTGCTTGACGAGGCCGGATATGCCGACGGGTTCAAACTCATACTCGTCAGCAACGAAAACAAAGAGCGCATCGACACGATGACCATAGCCCAGAACATGCTCAAAAAAATCGGCATAGACTCCGAGATACAGGTCATCGAGTGGGGTGTATACCTCGACAAGCTGGTTCAGGGCGACTATGACCTCTGTACCGGAGGATGGTCGTGCAGCATTTTCGATCCGGACGAAGCGGTCTACGGACAGTACCACAGCTCAGAGATAGACAACGGCTACAACTGGGTCCGCCTCCGCGATGAACAAACGGACAAGCTCATCGAAGACGGGCGCTCCAACACGGACCAGGCCAAACGAGCCGAGATATACAAGGCGCTCCAGCTCCGCATCCGCGAGCTTTATCCGGTCGTGGTGACCCAGGTCGGAGAGGAGCTCATAGGGATGAAGGCGAACTTGAAGGGAGTGTCGCAAAACGCGCTTCAGATCTTCGATCTGGCGGAAGCTTACTTCGAGTAGGACGCCGATTTCGCGCATCGCTTTGCAGTCTGGGCCTGAATTTGTCCGAAGGGGGGAATAACGCTGCTGCGATATATAGTCCGTCGGCTCTTGATGCTGATACCGGTATTGGTCGGCGTAGCTTTCGTAATCTTCGTGCTGCTGTATCTGACGCCAGGCGACCCGGCCAGGATAATTTTGGGAACGCAGTCCACGCCGGAGACGGTTAAAGCCCTTCGGGCTGAAATGGGGCTGGACGACCCGTTCATAGTCCAGTTCGGGCGCTATCTCTTCAATGTCTTTTTCCGGGGAGATCTCGGCAGGACATACGTGACAAAAACTCTGGTGACAGACGAGATAATGTCCGCGTTCCCCCAAACGTTGAAGCTCGCCTTCTGGTCAGTGCTGCTTCTCAGCGCCGTCGGCATACCAGTCGGCATCGTGTCGGCGATCAAACAGTATTCTCTGCTCGACAACGCGGTGATGCTGCTTGCGATGATAGCCACCGCCATGCCGGTGTTCTGGCTGGGCCTCCTGTTGATTTTGCTCTTCTCGGTGCATCTTGGCTGGTTCCCCTCATCCGGTTTCGACACGCCGATGTCGATGGTGCTGCCCTGCGTCGCCGTCGCGACCCCGTCAATGGCCGTGGTCGTGCGGATGACGAGATCCAGTATGCTAGAGGTCATAAGACAGGATTACATCCGGACGGCGAGGGCGAAGGGGCAGAAGGAGTCCGTCATAATATTGCGGCATGCGCTGATTAACGCGCTGATACCTATAATCACGATCATAGGCTTGCAGTTCGGAGTGGCCCTCGGCGGAGCGGTGCTGACCGAGTCGGTCTTTTCCATACACGGGCTGGGACGTCTCATGGTGGACGGCATAAAAATGAGGGACTATCCGCTAGTGCAAGGAGGGGTGCTTTACACTGCTTTCGCGTTCAGCGTAGTCAACCTCTTTGTAGATATACTGTACGCTTATGTTGACCCCAGGATCAAAGCGCAATATCAAAGGGCAGGCGGCACGAAAAGGACGGCGCCGTCGAGATGAGCCTGTTTTCAACTCCAGGCCCGGCCGGCGTCGGTGAAGATTGCGCGGACGACTCCCGTCTGCGCGACTTCGCGGCCGTTTTTTTCCGGAACAGGATGGCGAAAGCCGGGATTTTCATACTCGCCGTCCTGATCGTCTCGGCGGTCTTCGCGCCGCTCATCGCCCCTTACGAATACGACGAGCAGGATTTGCTGGCCACGCTGGAATGGCCTAGCCGCGAGCATATCTTCGGGACGGACGAGTTCGGGAGGGACATCTTCAGCCGGGTGGTATACGCCAGCAGGATATCTGTGATGGTCGGGATCGTGTCTGTAACGATAGGCATATTTTTTGGCGGCCTGCTCGGGGCAGCCGCCGGGTTTTACGGGGGCGCGGCTGACGACGTGGTAATGAGGTGCATAGACGTGCTGCTGGCCATCCCGGCCATCCTCTTCGCCATAGCCATAGCCGCGTCGCTCGGCCCTGGCCTGTTCAACATGGTGCTCGCGGTCGGAATTTCGTCCATACCCTACTATGCCAGAATTTTACGCGGCTCCGTGCTGTCGATAAGGGAACAGGAATTCATAGAGGCATCGAGGGCCGTTGGTTCGTCAAATATACGGATACTATTCCGCCACGTAATACCCAATTGCCTTGCCCCTATAATAGTCCAGGGTACCCTGGGAGTCGCCGATGGCATCCTTTACGCGGCGGCGCTTTCTTTCATAGGCCTGGGCATTCAGCCTCCTACGCCGGAGTGGGGGGGGATGCTCTCCGGGGGAAGAAGTTTCATAAGGGATTACTCTTATATGACTCTCTTCCCCGGGCTGGCGATAGTGATAACCATCCTTGCGCTGAATTTTGTAGGCGACGCGCTCCGAGACGCGCTCGATCCAAAGCTGCGCGACAGATAGCCGAAGGCCGGCCGGAGATTCGCGGGCTTTGCGGCAGGAAATAAAGAAGGCTGATTGCGATGGACTCTCTTGCGTCAAAGATGTCAGACCAGATCGATTCACTGCGCGACAGGCTGGCCGAGATAGCCTGCGAGATATGGGATTACGCGGAAGCCGGCGGCGAAGAATTCAAATCCTCCGCGCTCTTGATGGATGAATTCTCGAAAAGAGGTTTTGCCGTGGAGCGCGGGCTGACCGGCAAATCACCCGACAGCGGCGAGGAGTGCGACATGCCTACTGCTTTCAGGGCGGCATTCGGCAATGGCGGCAATCCACGCGTCGGGGTCATGCTGGAGTACGATGCCTTGCCTAACGGGCATTCGTGCGGACACAACCTGATAGCGGCCGCTGGCTTGGGCGCAGCGCTGGCGCTCGGCACGGCGCTGGAAGAACTGCCGGGAGAAGTCGTGGCGATAGGCACTCCGGCCGAGGAGGGCGGGGCTCCGGGCAAAGTCGAGATATTGCACGCCGGACATTTCGACGGACTCGACGCAGTCATGATGGCACACCCGAGCGACCGATGGAACGCCGAATCGCGTTTTCTCTCGATAGTCCACCCTAAAAACGGCGGGATAATTTACCGGGGCAGGGCGGCCCACGCGTCATCCGAGCCGGAGCGGGGCCGCAGCGCGCTAGACGCCGTGCTTCTGTTCTGCAATGGCGTAGAATTTTTCAGGGAGCACGTCAAAGACGGAAGCAGGATGCATTACTCGATAGTGAACGGGGGGGATGCTCCGAACATCGTTCCCGATTTCGCGAAAGTGAACATATTCGTCCGCTCGGAGGACACGAACGAGCTGAATTACATGAAAAAGCGGGTTACGGACATCGCTAGTGCGGCCGCGCTCATGGCAGACGTGTCGTGCGAGCTGGAGTGGGATTTTCCTTGGTATTCTCCGGTAAAGGTCCCGTCATTTTACTCCCTTGCCCGGAAAAGCGCTGAGTCGGCGGGAGTCGGCGCCGGTAATTTCATAGATTACGATTCGTTCGGGTCGACGGACGCCGGCAATGTCGGGCTCATGTTCCCTCTGGTCCACCTCGACTTCAAAATAGCTCCTCTCGGGACAAACTGGCACAGCAAAGAGTCTGCCGAAGCCTCCCGGTCACAGGAGGGCATCGAGGGCATGATCACTGCGGCAAAGACGATCGCGCTGACGCTCTACAGCCTCATGACGCAACCCGATCTCATGCGGAGGATAAAGGACGAGTTCGCCGCCAGACGGAGGACATTTGGCAGTGAAACATACGTCTGACAGCGTGATCGCCGCAGAAGGACTCGTTTTGTAAAGGATGATCGCTGAATGCTGGATATCTCATCCGCGCTTGCCGCAGAGTTTAAATTAACACAAGCCCAAGTCGCGGCGACAATAGGGCTGATTGACGACGGCAACACGATTCCGTTTATCGCCCGCTACCGTAAGGAGGCCACGGGGGGTATTGACGACGCGACGCTCCGCGAGCTTTGCGAGCGGCTTACATATCTGCAAAACCTCGAAGCCCGCAAAGCCGAGGTCCTGCGGCTAGTTGACGGGCAAGGCAAGCTGACGCCGGAACTGCGGGCGGAAATAGAAGCCGCGACGGTAATGCGTCGCGTGGAGGATTTGTACAAACCGTATAAGAAAAAACGCGCGACGCGAGCCTCAAAAGCCCGCGACGCGGGCCTCGAACCGCTTGCGGCGCTTATTCTGGAACAGCTCCAGACTCGCGGCGAACCGCTTGATATCACTGCCGCCTATGTCAATAAAGAAGCGGGCTACGACACGCCGGAACTTGCGTTGCAAGGCGCGCTCGACATTATCGCCGAGCAGGTCGCCGATGACGCGGAATATACCGCGTTGCTGCGCGGCTTTACGCGCAAACGCGGCAGCATCGTGAGCGTCGCCGTCGATGCCGGAGAAAAGACCGTCTACGAGATGTACTATGATTTCAGTGAGCCGATTCTGAAAATCCCGAACCACCGCGTTTTGGCGATCAACCGCGGCGAGAAAGAGGAAAAACTGCGCGTCAGGGTGCAAACTGACGCCGATGTCGCAACGGGCATGCTTGAAAAGCGCGTCATAAAGCGTCAGGGCATTTTCACCGAGCTACTGAAAACCACGCTCGCTGACAGCTATAAACGGCTGATCGCGCCGTCGTTGGAACGTGAAATGCGAAACGAGCTTACCGAGCGCGCGGAAGCGGACGCAATAAAGGTGTTTGCCAGGAACACGGAAAACTTGCTCCTGACGCCGCCTATGCGCGACGCCCGCGTGATCGCGATCGACCCCGGCTACCGCACGGGCTGCAAGGTCGCCGTTCTCGACGAGCGCGGCAAACTGCTTGACTGCACGACAATCTATCCCACGCCGCCGAAGTCAGACATCACGGGCGCTGTGCGCGTTCTGACGCAATACGCCGACAAACACGATGTCAACGTGATAGTCGTCGGCAACGGCACTGGCAGCCGCGAAACGGAGGAAGCCGTCGCGGGATTTATCGAGAAGTCCGGGAAGGACATAAAATATACGATCGTGAACGAGGCGGGCGCGTCAGTTTACAGCGCGTCCAGGCTCGCAAGCGAGGAATACCCCGGCCTTGACGTGACGACACGCGGCGCGATGAGCCTCGGCCGCCGCTTGCAAGACCCTCTCGCGGAGCTTGTGAAAATCCCGCCCAGGTCAATCGGAGTCGGGCAATATCAGCACGATCTGGATCAGACCGCGCTCGATACCGCGCTTTCGGGCGTCGTCGAGAACGCGGTCAATCGCGTCGGAGTCGACCTGAACACGGCGAGCGCGTCGCTCCTCGGCTACGTCGCGGGAATTGGCGCGGCGGTGGCGAAGAACATTGTCGCTTACCGTGAAGCCAACGGGGCTTTCAACGACCGCAGGCAGCTCAAAAAAGTGCCAAAGCTCGGCGACAAGGCGTTCGGGCAATGCGCTGGTTTTCTGCGGATCTCAGGCGGCAGGAATCCGCTCGACAGCACCGCCGTACACCCCGAAAGCTACGCCATAGCGACGGGAATCCTGAAACGTGCCGATGTGAAGCCCGAAGCCATAACAAACGGCGGTGTCCCCGATATTTCAGAGCGCGTCGGCGACCTGCCCGCGCTTGCCGCCGAACTTGGCGCGGGGCTGCCGACGGTCCGCGACATCATCGCCGAACTTCAAAAGCCTGGGCGTGATATTCGCGACGACGCGCCGCCTGTCGTATTCAGCCGTTCTGTGAAGTCGTTTGACGATTTGATCGTCGGAATGGAACTTACCGGCACCGTCCGCAACGTCGTTGACTTCGGCGCGTTCATCGATATCGGCGTGAAGCAGGACGGCCTTGTCCACGTCTCCAAGATGGCAGACCGCTTTGTCAGGCACCCGGGCGAGGTCGTCGCGGTCGGCGACGCGGTGAAAGTATGGGTCGATAGCATCGACAGAGAGCGCGGTAAGATAGGGCTTACTATGGTGGAGGGTAAAGGGCCTCACTTGGCATAGTCCCTCGCGCTCTTTTATTTTTGCTTTTTGAAAACAACACGAAACCGCCGATTTTATTGACAATGGCACCGGTTTCTTGTAAAGTTTATTTCGGCGGCGGCGTTCCGTCATCCCGATGGTAGGCTTATCCACAACATAATTTCTGCGAGGAGACATGATGAAATTGAAGAAAATGTTCGCGTTGACGATGGTATTGTTGCTCTGTTTCTGCGGAACGGCTTTTGCGGGGGATGCGTCCGTCATAAAGATAGGCGTCATAGCGCCGCTGACCGGCAACGTGGCCGTGTACGGAATAGCCACTAAGAACGGTTCGGAGCTTTTTACGAAGCTGGCCAACGAGTCCGGCGGCATTAACGGACACAAGGTCGAACTGATCATCTACGACGACAAGGGAGACCCGACGGAATCGCTGAACGCCTACAACAAGCTCGTCACCGCCGACGAGGTCGCGGCCATCATAGGCCCCGTGACGAGCTCGCCGACGTTCGGTGTGGCCGAGGCCTCCGCGGCGGACAACGTCCCATGCATCACCGGAACGGCCACGCACCCCGACGTGACGACTTACGGCAAAAATTTCTTCCGCGCCTGTTTCGAGGATCCCTTTCAGGGCGGGGCGATGGCGAGGTTCGCCTTTGAAAGGCTGAACGCGAAGACGGCGGCTGTCATCTACAACGTCTCGGACGCTTATTCGACAGGGCTTTATAACGCTTTCAGGAACACAGCCGAGACGGCGGGGCTCAAAGTCGTCGGCGCCGAGAGCTACGCGAACGACGACGTGGATTTTAACGCGCAGCTCACGAACATCGCGAAGACCTCCCCGGACGTGCTCTTCATCCCTGACTATTACAACAAGGCGTACCTCATCTGCTCGCAGGCGCGCAAGGCCGGGATCAAGTCCACATTCCTGGGTGTGGACGGGACAGACGGCGTCCTTGTAATAGAGGGCGCGGACTACTCGGTGTTCAACGGCATGTATTTCCCGAATCACTATTTCCCTGACGACCCCTCCCCTCTCGTCCAGAACCTCCGCAAGAACTACGAGACCGCTTACGGCGGCGCGCCGAACTCGTTCGCGGCTCTCGGCTACGACGCGGCGGCTATACTTTTCGACGCCATACGGAGGGCGTTGGACGCCGGAATCAACGTAGGAGCGACGGCGGAATCATATCAGGCGATAATCGACAATATGGCGACCACCGATCTCGAGTGCGTCACCGGGCGCATCACCTTCGCGAACAACAACCCGGTGAAGGACGTATCTGTCATCAAGATCGTAGATGGCGCTTACAAATTCGAGACCAAGTACAGGTAAACCGAGTTTGATGATTTGCGGCGGCAAGACAGCGGGGCGGCATGTTCGCCGCCCCACGGCTTTTTTTTGCCCGGGAGACGCTTGCAGATGACTTTTGTCTACCTGATGATAATCGGTCTTCAGATCGGGAGCATATACGCGCTTGTAGCGCTCGGCTACAGCATGGTTTATGGAATAGTCAAACTCGTCAACTTCGCGCACGGCGATATAATCATGGTGGGGGCGTACTGCGTCTGGTACCTGACCTCGCGCATGTCGGTTCCGGCGTGGCTTGCCGTGCCGGCCGCCATAGTTTTATGCTCGTTTCTCGGCGTGATGATAGAAAAAATCGCCTATAAGCCGCTGCGCAAGTCGGACAGGCTGGCGCTCCTGGTGACGGCCATAGGCATCAGCCTCTTTCTGCAAAACGCGGTGCAGATCATATTCTCGGCCGACCCGAGGATGTTCGCGAATATTTTCGAAGGGACCATAGCGATAGGCGACCGTCAGTTTTCAAACGCCACCGCGGTGACGATAGCGGCGTCGACGCTCATAATGATCGGGCTATCTCTTTTGGTGAAGCGCACAAAAATAGGAAAGGCCATGAGAACTGTGTCCGAGGACGGCGAAGCGGCGCAGCTCATGGGCATAAACGTGAACAATACCATCTCGTTCACCTTCGCGCTGGGTTCCGGGCTCGCCGCTGTGGGTTCTGTGTTTTACTGCTGCTCCTATTCGCAGATACAGCCGACGATGGGCAATATGCTGGGCCTCAAGGCTTTCGTGGCCGCCGTCTTGGGCGGGATCGGCTCAATCCCGGGCGCGATGATCGGCGGGGTTTTGATAGGCATCACGGAAAGTTTCACCAGGGGGTTCATCAGTTCTCAGCTCACGGATGCCGTCGTGTTCGGCATACTGATAGTGGTGTTGCTGATAAGGCCGTCCGGGATATTCGGCCGTAACATCGGCGAAAAGGTTTAGCGCGGTATGCCGGGATTATTGAAGCGGACGCCCGTCAGATACGCGCTCAACGCCGCCGTCGCGGCCGGGTTCTATCTCGTGATAATGTCGCTCATCGGCGGCAAGGTTCTGAACCGCTATCAGGCGCTCATGCTGATACCGATAGGGTACAACATCATACTCGCGGTGAGCCTCAACCTCACGGCCGGTTTCCTGGGCCAGCTTCCGCTGGGACACGCCGGCTTCATGTCCGTCGGCGGTTACGCGGCGGCGCTGTTTTCCATGTCGGTCAGCCTTCCTCCGAACATCGAACTGCCTGCGGCGCTCGTTATAGGTTTTACCGTAGCGGCGTTGTTCGGCGTCCTCATCGGTCTTCCGGCGCTTCGCCTGAAGGGTGATTACCTCGCTATTATCACGCTCGGTTTCGGGGAAATAATACGGGTCATAATACTGAACCTTAAATTTACCGGAGGAGCTTACGGGCTCAAGGGCATAGGCAGACAGACCACGGTGACGTGGGTCTACATATCCGTGCTAATAACGCTGTACGTGATAAGCGCGCTGATAAAATCGCGGCACGGCAGGGCCATAATCTCGATCCGCGAGGACGAGATAGCGGCGGAGGCGTCCGGGATACCCACCACCTACTACAAAGTGCTTGCCTTCACCGTTTCGGCCGGGTTTGCCGGCGTGGCGGGCGGGCTCTACGCGCATTATCTCAGCATACTGGACCCGTCGACGTTCGGATTCATGCGCTCCGTCGAAATCCTGGTCATAGTGGTTCTCGGAGGGCTGGGTTCCATATTCGGTTCCGTTATATCCGCCGCTGCCTTGACCATACTGCCGGAACTGCTGCGCGAATTCGCGGAGTACCGCATGGTCATTTATTCGCTGCTGTTGGTGACAGTGATGATATTCAAACCGTCCGGCCTGTGCGGCAGGTACGAATTTTCGCTCGGCGACTCAATCGACGGGCTGTGCGCCGCCATACGCGCCAGGGTCTTGAAAAGGGGGGGCGGCGGGGATGCCTCCTGTTCTTGACGTCGCCAGCCTGGGCATAAATTTCGGCGGGCTTCACGCGCTGGATGACTTCAGCGTACAGGTCGGGAACCGCGAAATCGTGGGGCTGATCGGCCCGAACGGCGCGGGCAAGACGACCGTGTTCAACCTTCTCACGAACGTTTACCGCCCTTCCAGGGGAAGCGTGAAGCTCACGGGCAACAATACCCTGGGGAAGCCGACGCACGAGGTCACGCGTCACGGCATAGCGCGGACGTTTCAGAACATAAGGCTTTTCAGATCCCTCTCCGTAATGGATAACGTGAAAATCGCCCTGCACAACAGCATGAATTATTCCCTGCTGTCCGCCTGTCTTCGCCTCCCTTCCTACTGGAAACAGGAGGCGGCGGCTTCCGCGACGAGCCTGGAACTTCTCTCCGTCTTCGATATGGAAGAGATGGCCGGATATCCCGCCGGAAGCCTTCCCTACGGCGCGCAGCGGAGGCTCGAAATAATACGCGCCCTCGCTACAAACCCCAAAGTGCTCCTGCTCGACGAACCTGCGGCCGGCATGAATCCGTCGGAAACCGCAGATCTCATGCGCACGATACGCGACGTGCGCGACAAGTTCGACGTGGCCATAATCCTCATAGAACATGACATGAGCCTTGTCATGGGCGTCTGCGAGCGGATTCTGGTCCTCAATTACGGCTTGATAATAGCTCAGGGCGCACCCGACGAAATACGGAACAATCCGATGGTCATCGAGGCGTACCTCGGGTCCCAGGGGGACTGACCCGTGCTGAAGGTAGAAAACATCAATGTCTACTACGGGGCGATTCACGCCGTCAAGGACGTCTCCTTCGAGGTCGCTCAGGGGGAGATAGTCACTCTGATAGGGGCCAACGGCGCCGGCAAGAGCACGATCCTCAAAACTGTGTCGGGGCTGCTGCGTTCCAAAACCGGCAGGATAACTTTTCTGGGCGATGACATAAGCTCGTCCGAAGCGTGCAAACTTACGCAGAGGGGCCTGGCTCACGTGCCTGAGGGCCGCAGGATATTCCAGCAGCTCACTGTGGAGGAAAACCTGGAAATGGGCGGATATCTGCGGAGCGGAACTGAAAATAAGCGGACGATGCGGGACGTGTACGAAAGATTTCCGAGAGTGAGCGAGAGAAAGAGACAAATAGCCGGCACCCTTTCGGGCGGGGAACAGCAGATGCTCGCCCTCGGACGCTCCATGATGTCGCTCCCGAAGCTCATAATGATGGACGAACCGTCCATGGGGCTTGCGCCGGTGCTTGTGAAGCAGATATTCGACATCATAAGGGAACTCAACGCGGCCGGAGTGACCATCCTGCTGGTAGAGCAAAACGCCAGGATGGCGCTCTCCGTCGCGAACAGATGCTATGTGCTGGAAACGGGCCGGATCGCGCTCGAAGCCAATGCCAAGGAACTCCTGGACAACGACGAGGTGAAAAAGGCGTATCTGGGCGGATGACGCGTCTTTTTTGCCGACGACGAAACGGCGGGAAGTTATCTTTCATCAATTGCGCTGCAAAAATCGGTCTTTAATATGTATAATCCCTCCAGTCGGCAATCATTAACATGAACCGACAAATAAGGAGGTTGCCTCGCGTGAGAAAAAAGCATATTGTAATTTGTTTCGCTGTTTTGGGCATATTCGCGTTGTGCGCGGGCGTGGCGTTCGCGGCTATGGGAAAGGTTGAGCGGTTTTCGTTCACAGAGGCATCCAACAAGGACCTGGCCGGGACCGGCAATACGGCTGCGGCCGACGGCAAGCCAGACGCCGAGTTCGACGTCAAGGTCAGCGGGACAGCGGGCGCGCTCTCGGCCTTTACGCTGAAAAACCTCACTACGAAAGAGGAGTGGTCCACGGCAAGCGGGGCGAAAAATATACTAGTAGTGACTGACAACAAGGGTTCCGTCATAAATTCTTCGTTCCCGAAAGTTGCGTTTCTGCTGGCTGCCGACTACAAGGCCTACGCGAACGACAGGGCGGCCATTACAGCGGCGGGCGGGGAGTTCGAGATAACGGTGAAGTTCGTGGACGGCTCGACCGCTTCGGCCCGCACGACGTTGGCGGCAGCCCCCGCGCAGAGCGGCGCCAAAACCGCCGCCGCCGTACAGCCCCAGGCGGCGGCCACGCCCGCTGCGAGCGGAGCCAAACTAATCTCGTCCGCGTACAGAGGGCCAGGCGGATACGACTTGAGCGACGGGACCAAGAAGCTGGGCTCGAACATGAACCCCGATCACCGTTTCGATATCAGCCTCGCGGGCGGCGATACGCTGATCGGCGTGAGGATCCGGGCGTCCGGCGGCGGCGCTCCTGAAAAGACGTGGGACACTGTAGCCACGACAGGCAATCCGTTAGCGGTCGTTACCGATCTCGGGAAGGGAACGCCGCTCAACGCCGCCGACGGCTCTATCTCCATACCGATAAAAGATCTGCGCGACCTGAGCCTGTGGGTCGACGGCAGCGGAGATCTCGCAAAACAGGATTTCAGGCTGACGCTTCTTTTTACCGGGGGACGCATCGAGGAGACCGACATAAAACAGGCAGCCGCGCAGGCCCCGGCGAAGTCAGACGACGCCAGGCCGGTTCCTGACGCCAATAACACCAATAACAGAAGAACTGGCCGCGCCGTCGAACGCGCCGTACAGATGAACGCCAAACCTGTTCAGATAAAGCTCGACGTCGTCGGTAAGAACAGGCTCAAGAAACCGAGCGGAACGAAAGACTTCTCTCTGGTAATAAGAGTTCGCGGGCAGGGCAGCGTCGAGGCCATATCGCTCGCCAACCAGACCGGCAGCGGCAGGTGGGATACCATCCCGGGAAGCAGCGCGTGGCTCATGCTGGTTCGCAAGAACAACAGTCAGGTCAACGACCCGAAGGATTTCAGCGTCTCGATACCGGTAAAGGGCAACGACACGCTGGAGCTGCTGATAGAGGACGACGGGACGCTCGCCAAGAAGGACGCGCGCTTCCTGCTCTCCGTCACGTGGGACGACGGCGAGATAACGGAAGAATTACTGACCTGGTAGCGGCACGCGCTTAAAATCAGTGACGAGAGGAAGCCGCCGTATTTTTATCCGGCGGCTTCCTCAATGCAAGGCCTAGCGGCGTATCAATGACGGAATATCTGCACGGAGGTCAATTGATGTAGATCACGCCCACTTGTTTTTTCATGAAGGGTTCGCCCTTTTATACGTTTGACGTACAACGTAAACACGGTAATATATCGTTGGTGATGCCGATGATCCAAGGCTACAGAGATCCTGATGTCAAAAAGCTCTATGACGGCAATAACGTAAAAAAGTGGGCGGCCATACGCAGACAAGCGGAAAAAAGGCTGAGGGTGCTTGATGCGGCTGACAGGCTAGAGGCTTTGGCGCTTTTGCCGGGCAATCGTTTTGAGGCGTTGCGGGGAAAACGCAGCGGGCAATACAGTATACGGATCAACGACAAATGGCGGATATGTTTTACGTGGCCCAAAGGCGCGGAAGGGCCTTATGATGTGGAGATCGTGGACTACCATTAAAAGGAGTTGGAGAACATGCCCAGCAAACCTATTCATCCAGGCGAAATCTTGATCGACGAGCTTGAAGCCATCAACATGAACGCGTCAGAAATCTCGAAAGCCATTTATGTGCCGGCCAACAGGATAAGCCAGATATTATCGGGCAAGAGGAGCATTTCAGCGGATACGGCCTTGCGCCTGGGGAAATTCTTTGGCACTGGCCCTCAATTCTGGCTGAACCTTCAAATGTCTTATGAATTGGATTTGGCGTTGTGTGAGAATGAGTCGAAGTTGGCCGATATAGTCCCGTTGTCTCGGACTGCGGCCATAATTTAGATCTGTGGTATCGGCTAAGTCAAAAAACAGCTTCTCGCATGTCGCCTTTATAGTGTTTGCCGGCATTCCATATCGCCCCTTCTTGGGATACATTTGCCCCAAGAAGGGGCGGAAAACATCCTTTTTACTTACCAGCCCTGTGCCGTTTCGTGCGGTTCGGCGCTTTCGATGCCGGGTGTTTCGGTGCTTTCGTCTTTGGGTTCGTCTCTCTCTTCCTTTTCCTGGCCGTCTGCGCTTTTGCCGTCGTCCGCCGCTTCGCCCTCTATCTTGATCAGCCTGTGGATGAGGCCGTCGACGTAGTAGTTCGTCCTGATCACCCTCATCGAGCCCTCTTTCATCTTTTCAGACCTGATCTCGCTTTTCAGCTTGTCGTTCATCAGATCCTCCGGCTCGGCGGCGCGGGCCTTTTTGATCTGGTCCCCCAGCGCCTCCTGGCCCCTGAACTC
>JAISFV010000032.1 GCA_031263445.1 Synergistaceae bacterium
CAGAGGGCGAACAGGGCCAACTTCCTCTTGATGCACGCCATGGGGCCGAACGTGGCCGGCGTCATCGGGTCTGCCGTCGCGGCGGGCATACTGCTCTCGCTCTACGGGCCAAAATAAAGAAAAAGCAGATTTACGATATTTGCAATGCGGAGGCCCCGGGGATTTCCGGGGCCTCGTCTTTTTTGACACTCAGACCAAAATAGCGTATCTCATGGCGCATAAACGCCGACATACTTCGCGCCCTTGATTTTCAGAAGGCTGATTTGTCGTCAGGGGCGCTGCGGCGTTCCCTTCAAATTGATGTCAGACCTGGAAATTGGCCACTTCCCCCTCCAGCTCGGAGGCAAGCCTGGCCAGGCCGTCGCAGGCCGAGGAAAATTCCTCGCTCGTAGCCAGTTGTTCCTCCGTGTTCGCCGTCACGCCTTCCACGTCCGTGATGTTCTTCATGCTTATGTCGTCTATGTCGCTTATGAGCGAGGCCAGGCTGCCGTTGCCCTCGTTGATCTTCTCGATATGCGATGACATGCCCGTTATCCGCTCTGACAGCGAGATGATCGCCTGGGCGATCCCGGAGAAGATCCTCCCCGCCGAGTCGACTACGTCTATGCCTGCCGCGATCCCGCTCTCCGCTGATTCTGCCGCGCCCACCGCCTGGCTCATCTTGTCCTGGTTGTCCGCGATCAGCGTGGCTATCTGCGCGGCGGCCCTGTTCGAGCTTTCCGCCAGGTTCCTCACCTCCTCGGCGACCACGGCGAAGCCCCTCCCGTGCTCGCCTGCCCGCGCCGCCTCTATGGCGGCGTTCAGGGCTAAGAGGTTCGTCTGCTGCGCTATGGACGAGATCAAAGCCACAATCTCGCTTATCTCCTTATAGCCATCCGCGAGCTCCGTCACGGCGTCCTTTACTGCCGAGGAGCCCCTTCCTATTTCTGCCATCTGTTCCACGGCCTTTTTGACGGAAGACTGGCCCTCCTTGGCGTTCAGAGACGCTTCCGAGGCGATATTGCCGACGTCTATGGTCGTTTCGAGGACATTCTGGGCGATGCCCGCTATTTCGTTGGCTATAGAGTGGACGTTCCCCGTCGAGTCTGCCTGTGACCTCGTGCGCTCGGCTATGCTCAACATGGCGCGGCTCACCAGTTCGGCTGCCGTAGTGGCGCTCTGTGAGTTCATTTGCAGTTCCGCGCTGGAGGACGCCAGGTACTCCGCGCCGACTTTGACCTTTTTTATGAGGGCGCCCAGGTTGCCGTTCATCAGCCTGAACCCGTCGGCGAGCTCGCCGGTCTCGTCCTCGGATCTCACGTCGAGCGAGCGCTCTCTCAAGTCACCGCTCGCCATTTTCAGGCACTCGTCCCTGATCAAGGATATTGGCTCGGCCACCCTCTTGCTGATCACTATCACAAACAGCACCCCGACTACGACGAATACGGCGGAGATAACCGTCATGATCATCGCGAGCTTGTTCACGTCCGCGTTGATCTCAGAGACCGGCGCCACGACCGAAAGGAGCCAGTGCTGGCCCCCTGCGAGGGCGACAGGCGAGAACACGGCGTCATATTCGTCGCCGGCGTAGGTATAAACCCCCAGTACTTCCCTGTCCCAGCCCGAGGATGCCTCGCGGAACATGTTTATCAGCCTGTCGTCTAGCTCAGTGTCGCCAAAATTAATCTCAGGATCCGCGTTTTTTTGGCTGATGTTCAATTTTCCCACGATATCGGGCTGCCTGGGCGCCGATATCACGAGGCCGTGCCTGTCCATTATGAAGCTGTAGCCGCTCTCCTTGAACTGCTCCCTCTCGATGATGTTGTTCATCCTTTCGAGCCCATACGTAGCCCCAAGCATACCCGTAAGCTCTCTGCCGTTCATCACAGGCTCGCAGACTACTATCGAGGGTTTGCCTGTCGAGCTGGATATCATGATCTCCGACACGTATGACGACCTCGTGGACGAAACTTTTTGAAAATATTCCCTGTCGCGCGCGTCGAACTCCGTATTGACCGAACGGATCGCGTCCCCGTTCGGCCAGATGAAGAACAGGACGTCCAACGTGCCTATCGTGTCAAACGAGCTGGACAGGACGGAGACGATCGCATCCCTGTCTCTGCCCTCCTTTACAGCATTTATGTTAGATATTATCTTGAGATTTCCGGTGATCGAATCAATATTGCCCCTCAAACGCTCGACGTAGCGGGAAGCGATGGCGCTGGCCTCCGCGTGAACCTCGGAAGAGAGGATGGTCTTGGAGACATTGTAGCTGATGAACGAAAGCACGAGAAAGGAAACCACGAACATCGGAACGAATGCGTACAGCAGCTTTGATTTGATGCTTTTTTTCCTCAATGACATCATACATACGACCTCCTGCGGTTTGTCAGCCAGTTTCTGTTACGTAGACACGCGCCTTGGTAGAACGCGTCTCTGGGGTAAATTAGCAACATTGCAAGGAACATCCCAAACTACAATATATTACCATAGGCTTTAAAAATTTCCAAAACTATCTAAATCCAAAAAATAACAATGAAAATGGAGCCTTGTGAGCGGCGTATGAGAGCGTGGCGTCAGCGCTTCTTCGATTGATGCGCGGCAGAGGCGAGGCCCCGGAATCCCGTCGCGGAATTTCCGGGGCCTCGCCTCTGCCCTGTATGTTTTATTCTAATTCAAAACCAACTAGCCTATTAAGTATGCCGCGTCAGGCGCGGGCGCAGTCACTCTTTATTGAAGCACAGCTCGTATTTGTCCGAATCCGGGCCCTCTGGTTTCGGGCTGGTGACTAGGCTCACGTGGTCGCCGGACGCTATGGAGCCCTCCAGCAACATGTCCGCCAGTTTGTCCTCCAC
Organism: Synergistaceae bacterium; assembly: GCA_031263445.1. Classification (GTDB taxonomy): domain Bacteria; phylum Synergistota; class Synergistia; order Synergistales; family Synergistaceae; genus JAIRNC01. The sequence goes on from JAISFV010000032.1 coordinate 2,835, forward strand.
CATCCTCTGGATCGTCCTGCGGAGCGGACGCGCTCCGTATTTGGGGTCGAAGCCCTCGTCCAAAAGGAGCTGACACGCCCCCTCGTTTATTGAAAGGTCGACGTCCTGGGCAGCGGCGCGCCTGACGACGTCCTTGAGCATGAACTCCGTTATTTGCAGCAACTCGCCCTTGTCCAGCGGCTTGAACACCACGATATCATCTACGCGGTTCAAGAACTCCGGGCGGAACGTCTTCTTTACGGCCTCCATGATGCCGGACTTGATTCGCTTCCAGTCCTGCTCCGCCTTGTCGGCGTCCGCCGCGTCCAGCCCGAAGCCGAGCGACTGTCCCTTTATGATGTTCTCCGCGCCGACGTTGCTGGTCATGATTATGACGGCGTTACGGAAATCGACCTTGTGCCCCGGCCCGTCAGTCACATGGCCGTCCTCCAGTATCTGGAGGAGCAGGTTGAAGATGTCGGGGTGGGCTTTTTCTATTTCGTCGAAGAGAACCACCGAATACGGCTTGCGGCGCACCATCTCCGTCATCTTGCCGCCGCTCTCGTAACCGACGTAGCCGGGGGGCGCGCCTATGAGCTTTGCCACCTCGTGGCGCTCCATGTACTCGCTCATGTCGAACCGCAGCATGGCCTCCTCGTTGCCGAAGAGGAATTCCGCCAGGCTCCGCGCCAGCTCCGTCTTGCCGACGCCTGTCGGGCCCAGGAAGAGGAAGCCGCCGACGGGGCGCTTCGAGTCCTTCATGCCGCTCCTCGCCCTGCGGATGGCGCGTGACACGACTCCGATGGCCTCGTCCTGCCCGATCATGCGCTTGTGGATTTCCTCCTCCATCCGGCGGAGCCTGAGCATCTCCTCCTCCGTCATCTGGACGACCGGTATGCCTGTCCACTCGGCCACGACGTTTGCTATGTCGTTCATCCCGACCTCAGGGACCAAGAGGCTGCGGGCGTGCTGCCAGCTCTTGCGGTATTCCTCGAGCTGCTCGCTCATCACCCGCTCGTCGTCGCGGAGACTGGCCGCCCTCTCGAATTCCTGCGCCACGACGACGGCCTCTTTCTCCTTGCGGAGCTCGGCAAGCCTGCGCTCCATCTCCTTGAGCTCCTCAGGGGATTCCATCGTGTCGAGCCGCACGCGCGCGGCTGCTTCGTCTATGAGGTCTATGGCCTTGTCCGGGAGGAACCTGCCGGAGATGTACCGGCTCGAAAGCCTCGCGGCGGATGCTAGCGCGTCTTCGGTGTACTTGACCTTGTGGTGCGCCTCGTAGTGTTCGCGCAAGCCCTGCAATATCAGCACCGTGTTCTCCTCTGACGGCTCGTCTACTATCACGGGCTGGAAGCGGCGCTCCAGCGCGCTGTCCTTCTCGATGTACTTACGGAACTCGTCCATCGTGGTTGCGCCGATCACCTGTATGTCGCCGCGCGCGAGGCTCGGTTTGAGGATATTGGCCGCGTCGACCGCGCCCTCCGCGCCGCCCGCGCCTATTATGGTGTGTATCTCGTCTATGAACAGCACAACGTTTTTAGAGTCCTTGAGCTCCTTCAGGATACGGCGCATCCTCTCCTCGAACTCGCCCCTGTACTTCGTGCCGGCTATGAGGTTCGCGACGTTGAGCTGGACGATCCGCCTGTCCTTCAGCATCTCAGGGATCTCGCCGCTCGATATCTTGCGGGCCAGGCCCTCGACCACGGCGGTCTTGCCCACCCCGGGGCTGCCTATCAGGACGGGATTGTTCTTCGTCCTGCGGGTCAGTATCTGAGAGATCCTCGCAATCTCCCTGTCTCGCCCTATCACAGGGTCGAGCGACCCTTTAGCGGCCAGCTCGGAGAGGTCTGTGCAGAGCTGGTTCAGCGTCGGGGTCTTCGATGAATCCGCCTTCCGCGGGTTGTCGGCCTGCGCGCCGTGGGTCATCCCGGCGAACTGCATCTCCCCGGAGTCCGCCGATATGCCCTGTATGTCCTTGCGCATCCGCGATATGTTCATGCCGAAGTTCGTCAGTATCTGCGCGGCCAGACCTTCCCCTTCGGAGACGAGGCCAAGGAGTATGTGTTCCGCGCCGACGTAGTTCATGCCCATGCTGCGGGCCTCTCTCATGGAGATGTCCAGCACCCTCTTGGCCCTCGGCGAGAGGGGCAGGTCGACCACCTTTTCCTTCGGGCGTCCTTTCTCTACCAAGGCGTCCACCTGGTTCTTTATGTCGGGGGCGGACAGCCCGTATGCGTCGAAAATCTGCGAGCAGACAGGATCCACGTCGCCCAGTATCCCGAGCAGCAGGTGTTCCGTCCCTATCACGTCATGACCGAGGCGCAGGGCTTCTTTGTGGGCCATCTGGACTACTTTTTTCCCTTTTTCGTTAAAAAATTGCCACATAAATTACAACTCCTTATCTCGGGCCGCTTCAAAAAGAGGCAGGAGAGCTTTTTTTCTCCATAAACTGCCTGAATCTCGCGGCCCGCACCCTCGCTTCCTCGTGGCGCTCCCTTATTATCCCCCGCGCGGATTGGGCGAGGTGATACCTTTGAACGCCCAGCACCATTTTCTTCCATTCGCTATTGTATATATGCGGCAATATGCCCATATCGGAACCGAGTTTAACTAAGGAGAGCAGGCTGACTGACTCGTCGTAGGACAGCTTCCTGGCATGGCGGAGAACGCCCCACGCCCTCCATAGCCTGTCGTCTATGTCCGCGTCCGTCGACGCCCTTATCTTATGCCTCGCGAAGAGTTCTTTCGACGCCAGCGACTGGGCGGCCTCCGACACCGCGCCCGCTATCTCGCCGGGCGTGACAGAAAGCGTGACCTTGTTCGATAGCAGAAAGAAGCTGCCGCACTCTTCGTTCTTGTCCGAATGCAGCCTGTGAAGCGACAGTTTCTTCCAGTCCCTGCCAAACGAGTCGCATACCCTCGGCATCTCAGACAGCACGTCGAGCGCCGGGAGGTGGAGGAGGACGAACGCCTTCGCGCCCGTACCTACGTTGCCTGGGTCAGCGGTGAGATACCCGAGCACGGAATCCCGCGTAAATTTCAAATCGAGAGAGCCGATCAGCGACTCTGCCCTGTCCCGCAGCTCGCCCAGGCCAAGCCCTGGCCTCGTGAGCGACAGCGAGATATGATCCTCCTCGTTTATCATGCAGGAGAGAGCGCCATCCCCGTCGAGCATCAGGAAACGCCCAGGCCCGCCCTGCGCCAATGCCTGCGTTATCACCTTCGACTCAAGCAGGAGGTTCCGCGACGTGCCGTCCAGGTTGTCCACCATGCGGAAATCCAGGCACTCCCATCCGTCGCTGCGCCCGATGGCACCGAGCGCGATAGCAGCCAAGTCGTAAAGCTCGGACTTCTCGCATCTTCCCGGGAACGAGAAGCCGTCGATGTTCCGCCTTACCCTGACGGCGCTCATCACAGTTATCGAATCGGCCCCGTCCTCCATGTCCTGAGCCTCGACCCACGCCGGGGTTACCATGGCGAAGGAGTCAGCGGTTGTCATCGTTTTCCTCTCTCTCGCAGAGGAGCGGGTTCAAGATGTTTTTCAACTCGGCCGCTCTCTCATACTCTTCCCTTGAAACAGCGTCATCTATCTCATGCCGCAGTCTGTCTATGCTGGCCTCGCGCTCTGCCCTCGCGCGCTCGCCCTCCTCTATCGCGGCGATGTCGCTGATGACGCCGAGGCCGGTAAACGTCTCGGAGCCGCTCCAGTGGCTTTCGGCCCCCTGCTCGCCCTGGAAGCGCGCCCCGAGAGGGACGCGGAACGCCTCATAACAAGCCGGACACCCCAGAAGCCCTGTCTTGCGAAAAACCGAGTACTTGGTCCCGCAGGAAGCGCAGACGAGGATGTCATACGCGTTCTCGCGTTTTTCGAGGCGCATCCTTTTCGCCATCCTCTGGTCAATCGAATCAGGGCTGCCAAGCGAAAAGGATATCGTTATGCTCGGTATGTCGGGAGATATGAAACCGAGTTCCTCGGCGCACGCACGGCAGAGGCTGATGTTGTGGACGTCGTTGTCCACAACCTGTTTGATGAGTACTTCTGCCTCCCGCTTACCGCAGTTACCGCAAAGCATTGACACCATCCCCTCACGACATCGCGAGGCTAACGAGTATCTTCTTGAGCAGCACAGCCCGCATGGTATCCCGTTTGTATGGGGGCAAGTCGAACAACACCCTCCCCTGCTCGTCCTGGTTACGGAGGCTGACCTCCACCAACAGGCGCTCCCTGGCGGTTATGGCCTCCCTCTCCTGGAGGCTCGCCATCAGCCGCCTGGCGTCCTGCTCCGAGATAGCGCTGCCCACTAGTTCCTCCAGATGCTCCGCGTATTCGTCGCAGTCACCGAACCGGAGCTGCATGATCCGGATAAACCCATGCCCGCCGCGCTGGCTTTGGATCAGAAAACCCTGCTCCGGCGAAAACCGGCTGCGGAGGACATAATTTATCTGGCTCGGGACGCACCCGAATTTCTCTGCGAGGTCCTTCCGCCTCAGCACGATCTCGCTTTTGTCCGAATCGCCGAACAGAGTCACAAGATAATCACCGATAGCCTTCGTAAGGCTCGACATACGCGCCACTCCTATCTGGTATTCCATGAGGCGATTATATGTCATAGTCAACAAAAGTCAAGATTATTCCGCTGATATTAATTACCTGCCGATTAATTCTCCTAAAGGACGCCTTACCGTTTAGGAAGGAGGATGCCTCGACGGTTTGGAGCTTTCTCCTTTAGGCTCTTGGCAATAAACCTGTTCTCTTATCTTAGAAAAAACCTGCTTACCTTGTTCTCGGTTCCTGATATCATCCTCTTTACGTTGTCCCTGTGCCTCCATATCGTAAGCGCCGCCAGGAAGAGGCCGGAGAGGTAATACGCCCTGTCTGTCATGAAGAGCGGCATGAGGAGCGCCGCGGCGAGCAGGGAAACCATGGACGCGAGCGAAACGATGCGGGTGACCTCCCGTATGGCGACCCAGAGGAGACCGCCCATGATGACCGGCAGCGGGTTGAAGAAATCGTAGAAGGCAAAGACCCCGAAGGTCGTGGCAACGCCCTTGCCGCCCTTGAACTTGAGCCAGACAGGGTAATCGTGGCCCAATACGCCCGCTATCCCTATCATGGATAGCAAGGCAGGCGAGCTTTGGCCAGCCAGCATCGCCAGCATCACAGCCGCCCCGCCCTTCAGCATGTCGATTACGGCGGTGAGCACTGCCCATCTTTTGCCTAAGACCCGCCCGACGTTCGTTGCGCCGATATTGCCAGACCCGAAATTCCTGATGTCCTCCCCTATCATGAGCTTGACTAAGACAAACCCCGTCGGGCAGGATCCCATCAGGTATCCTAGCAGGAGCCACGCCAAGGCCGGAGCAAAACCAACGTTCTCCATCGAAACCCCTCCAAAAAAACCGCCGTTTAATACCAATCCGGCCAAGCGCCTGTGGATCAGCCTGCCCTTCGCCTGTCATGTATTATAAGCCCATTTTCGGAGTGTCGCGCAAGGGCCGTCAGCGCGTATAATAAAGTCTATTATCTATCGCACGGCACAGGCGAGAAGTCCTTTAAACCTCCCGCCTGTCCTTCGCGGTACGACAAAACTTTTGGGCATCCTTTTTACTGAACCGTAATCGCCCCTGTGACAGATCCCATTATCACGCAAAACGCCTCGGCCTTGACTTTCGTGCCCGCTGGCAAGGCGCCTAGGTCGAACGTGTCGGACAGCGCTTCGCCCGAAGTCTGCGACGCGTACTCCTTCTGGGCTACGATTTTGTCGTTGACATATACGATGATCTTGCTGACGTAGTGCTTTTGCGGGTCGTTTACGGAATGAGCCACGTTTACCGTCAAGTTCCCGCCCGGGTCCCACGACAGCGATATCTCCTTAGGCGGGTGCGCGGACGCAATGCCAGACCGGGCCGCCAAGAGCAGGAGAGCCAAGGCTAACGCTATTCTAAAATTTTTCACCAGAGACAGACCTCCCCCGGATGGCCTGCGTATCGCCATCCGACATATTATTAGCAAAAGTCATTGAAATTTACACTGTCAACTATGACAAGAAAAAAATCAGCATTATAGCCCCTTGACCGGCTGTTTTTCAGGAGTGACGTGACCGCGGCCGGAGACCTTCACGACCCAGTCGGTCATCTCGTACCCGCTGTCCGTCACCTTGAGTATCCTGAGCTGAAAGGCCGGCGTCATCGTCTGGTGCAGATGGTTGTAAGCGAAGTACGCGCTGCTCGCCCTGAAACCGATCGACTCCCCGTACAGCGCGTATCTTTCGGTAACGTCATTCTTGCCCTCGAAATATATTACCGGTGTCGCAGGAACAGCCGGCACATAAATTCTCATATCGCGCCGGAGCGCCCTTGCCCTGTGGAGGTAGCTTTTGATCCACGAGGCGGTTTCCCGCACCTCGCGCTCGACGGCGCGTTCCCGCGATTCGTCCAAAAAAACAGCGATCACAGGCGACGCGGCCAGGTTTATGCATCCGCACAAAATGGCGACGACAGAGCAGGTCACGGCAAGCTCTACCAGCGTGAAAGACCTCCTGGCTAACATGAGTTCAGCTTCTCCACTTCCCGCAAAAGCCAGTCGTAGAACTCGTTGTTCTTCCTGTAGACCTTGCCCTCGGAGTTGACAAACGCGTGCTTCGTCCAGCCTTCCGCGATGACGCTGCCCGTCTCCATGCAGAGCCTGTACTCGAACAGAATGCTGTGCGGCTTGATCTGATCGGCCGGGGCGCGGCAGCACAGCATGACGGTGTCGTCATAGCTGGCCGGGTATTTGAAGCTGCAATACGACTCCACCACCGGGAGGAAATACCCCCTGGCCTCCCACCCGCGGTACGATTTTCCGAAATACCTGCAGTATTCGGTACGAGCGACCTCGAACCAGATAAAGTAGTTGCCGTTGTAGACTATGCCCATTTTGTCAGTTTCGCTGTACCTGACCCTGATGGAGGATACCTGAGTAAACTGCCCTTTTCTCGATTCGTCAGTCATCATACGCGCCTCTTCTTCAAACGTAGTCTTAGGGAAAGGACGATTTATTGTCAGATGCCTAAAGGGTTGCGATTTGAACCCTTGCGGCGTTTGACGCGTCTTTACCCGCCGCCCCTTCACGCTTACCCGGCCTGCCGTCCCCAGCGTGCCGCGTGTACGCCTCCGGGCGTCCGTTCGGCAGTCCTTCGTATTGTCGGCAAATCCACGCCAAACGCCCGTTTAGCGAATTAATCAGCGATTCCTGGGCTCAATCTGCGCTGTCCTTGCGCGAACGCCGCTCTGTAAGTATAATATAAAACCGTGCGGAGAGCTGGCCGAGTGGTCGAAGGCGGTTGACTTGAAATCAATTGTGGGGCAACCCACCGCGGGTTCGAATCCTGCGCTCTCCGCCATTTCATAGTAACCTAAAGAGAATTAAAGTAACCTAAATCTTCTCACAGCCTTGATCCATGAAAACCCCTAGTCAATTAAAATAACCTAATGTGATATAATATCACGCAATAAATGGTACACAATCTGGACTACGATTCTGATTCTGTAGTCCACCCCCTGGAGGGCGATTGCCACGCTGACGGACACGAAGATAAAGAACGCCAAGCCTGGCGAAAAGCGATACCGGATAGCCGATACGGATGGATTATACATTGAAATCTCCCCGAGCGGCAAAAAATACTGGCGGTTCCGCAGCAACAAAAACGGCAAAAGAAGCTGGCAGGATTTAGGGGAATACCCGTTCATAACGCTGCAAGAGGCCAGGGAGCTGAGAAACAAAGCCCGCCGTCCGGACGCCGCCGAAAAAGCAGTTAAAAAAGACGAAACGCTGTTTTCTCAAATAGCGTCGGAGTGGACGCGTTCGCATGAACAACGGCTATCGAACGACAAAGAGAAACAAAATATCAGAAGGCGGCTGAACAGTCACGTATTGCCGTTCATAGGGGACATGAGAATCGCAGGGCTGACGACCGTGGACCTGCTGCCTCTCATGCAGCGCCTGTCGGCTTTAGGCAAATATGAAATGTGCAGACGGGTGAGGCAAATCATCAGCCAGGTATTCCGTTACGCCATAGCGACAGGCAGATGCGTCAGCGACCCCACTTACGCGCTCAGGGGGATGCTTGAAAGGGTTCAGGAAGCTCTCTAGCGCCAGGCGGGTCCGACCGCCTGTTTTTTCGTCTCGCTCATTCCCTATGCCTCCCTTTCCGCTCCCGTGACTTACGGGAACGCCTCCTTCGCATGGCACGCCTCGCAGTCTCACGACGCGATACAGCTAAAGTCAGGCATGTCGGCCAGGAGGCATCCGCACCCGCCGCCCCTGAGCGCGTCGAATGACGATGAGCAAATTCCTTTTTCACGACACGCTGACATTGATCAAAAAGACTAACGGCGAACAGATAGAAGGTATTCTGGCTCAGGTCAACAACAAAGGGATCCTCACCTACGATGCGCCTTTCGACCTTGACCCAGGCGACATACTCGTCAGAACCCGCCCGAGCGGCACAAAAGAGAATTATCGTGTCCTGTCTCCAGGGTACAGGCCGCGTATCGGACGCATCCAGGCTCATTACCAGGCCAAAATTGAGATGATAGGCGCACTGAATACGGAATCGTCACCCAGCGCGGGAAATATCCTTGTATCCAGCGATAATGCACGTTTCAATATCAACTCCACGGACAATTCGCAAAACACTGTCATACACGCCGAGCCAGACCAGGAGTTATTTCAAAACCTTGTTATTGCCGCCGAGCCGATACTTGATGAAGTCATTCACTCCAAAGTGATCGATTCGATTAATGAAATGTCACAGTCTGTAAGCGATAAGAAATCTTTAGCAGAGAAATACAATGTTTTCATTTCTTCCGCAGCCAGCCACATGACAGTATTTCTGCCGTTTATACCTGCGTTGACAAAACTTTTGTCGGGTCTGTAGTTCCCGCTATTAAGTTGTCAAGGTGCGATGTCGCCTTGCCTATAGCGGCTGCTACGCTGTGCCGTCCAGAACCCTGTTCAGCGCGTCCCGCGCCTTCAGCGCCGCGCCCCGGCTCCCCGGGTCGTCCAGCCTTCCGTCCCTCAGCACGTCCACGACCACGCCGATGTCCCTGTGGTCAAAATCCCTCAGCGCGCGGTCGAGTTCTTTCATTTCCGCTACACCGCCGAGGCCTGAGTTGCTATAATCCGGTTGTTGAGTGTCGTCTCCTGGTTGCCGCCGGGAGGTGCCGAAGAGGTCGGAGACGTTGCATTTTAAAAGTTCCGCGATGGAGATTGCCGTCACCACGTTGGGATTGCTTTCTCCCGCCTCTAGTTTTTGATAGAACCTGTAGCTGATGCCGACTGCTTTTGCGACTTCTTCTTGAGTGAAGCCGCAGTTTTTGCGTCTGGCTATGAGTTGTTCGTTGCGCTCTGTTTTCATGTATCACCGTCCTCCTTATACCCTAACACGCCGTTCTGTTCGTGTCAGGAGAAATATTAACACTCCGTTTTATTCGTTGTCAAGGGGTTGATTTTGTGCAATTTTCGGAACGATTAAAAGAAATTCGCGCAAACAAAAAACAAACACAAAAAGCGATTGCGGAGTTCTTGGGTATTTCTGAGCGCGCATACCAGCATTACGAAGCCGGGACGCGAGAGTCAAATATTGCCAACCTCATCGCCCTCGCGGACTACTTCGACGTCTCCCTGGACTACCTGGTGGGCAGGAGCGACGAGGCAAATTCACACAAAGCAGCTAAATCGCCGCTTGACTTATAGTATCATATATAATACTATACTCTCATTGGAGGGAATGACATGGCCGGCGTCGACAAGATTATCGAGAAGATGAAAAACCAGCCAAGCGGCATCCGCATGGACGAGGCGCATAAAGTCCTTGCCGCGAGCGGATACAGGCTGGACAGGCAGAAAGGGTCTCATCGTCAGTACGTCAATTCCAGCGGCTGTGTCACCACCATCAAGGACGAAACGCCTCTGAAAGCCGTTTACGTCAAGGACATTCTGAGCCGGATTGCCGAAGGAGGAAAACCATGAACGCGCAGGATTACATGAAGCTCCCATACAGCTACATTGTCAAACCAGTCGACGACGAAAGCGGCGCTTATTTTCATGCGTCAGTTTTGGAACTGGACGGATGCCAGAGTACGGGCGACACCTTCGAGGAAGCGTTTTCGTGCCTCCGGGAAGCCATGGAGGGGTGGCTTGAAACGAAACTTGCAGGAGGTTTCCCCATCCCTGCCCCGATTGACACTGGCAGATTCAGCGGCAAATTCGTCGTAAGGCTGCCCAAGACCCTTCATGCGCGCCTTGCGATCGAGGCAGAAAAAGAAGGCGTGTCACTCAACCAGTATGCTTTGTACAAATTAAGCGCACCAGTTCACGCCGGGTAGGCATCGCCCGGTCGACTGACAGCAAATTCCCGCTATTCGGTTGTCAAGGTGCGGATTGCCGTGTTTGCTGCCTTCCTACGCCGACAGCCTGACTACCTTCCTGCGCCCGTGGTACTCGGCGAGCGCCCTCTTGCGCTCCTGAAATTCCACCCCGCTCGTCAGCAAGCCGATGTCTGCCATCTGCAAGGTGCGGATGTCGGCGATCTGGATGTCGGAAAGATACGGCCTGATGCTGTCGCCCGGCTTGACCCCGTTCGACGCCCTGACCGCCTTGACGGGAACACCGAGCGCTATCTTGTTGATCATGTCGCACTCGTTCGAGAAGTGATAGCTCTTCGGCTCGCCGTGAGCCATCTGCACCGCCTCGGTGAACTGAGGGAACCCCATCCTGGCTGCGTATTGTTCGGAAATGAAGGCTTCCATGTCGTTGAAGCGGTTGATGTACGCTTCCTTAAACGCAACCGCCTTCTTCCCGCGATACCCCATTACGAGGAACGTAAAACCGTCTTTCGCCATGATGACCATCGGCTGCATTCTTCCCCAGTCATCCTTGTGTTTAATCTCCTCAAAGTTGAGGAGTCGAAACCCGGCAGAGCAATCCAAGTTTTCAATATCACGGAGAACATTGTCGTGCCTTTTACCGAACGTCTCAGCCACCTATAGGCAGGAGCAGAAGGCTCTGCTCCTGCGTTCGTATAGCCGGTATTCCGGGTGCATCGCAAACGCCTTCATCGAATCTTCTCCCCTACTTCCTACGCCGTCCACTCCTGCTCACTCGAACGCCGCCCTTGCGACGTCCAGCAGCTCCTCGAACACGGGGCGGAATTCCTCGCTGTCGACCCTGACGTTAGCGCAGTAGTCGGCCATGAGGTGGGCTATCTTGTCAGGGGCGGCGTAGATCTCCGCGATCTTGCCCAGCGCCTGAACCGCCCTCAGCCCTTCGCCCAGGTTGCCTACGCCGTCCTGCGCTCCGTACCCGGCTGCTCCGACGCGGCATCCAGGGGAGGGGAAGGGTTTACTAGGTCACCAAGCGAGCAATTGCAGAGTTTGCTAATCGCTATTAGCGTGACGCTTTCGGAGATAAAATTGTCGTGTCACCACGACGAAACAGTTTGGTGCGATACATTAAGCTCGTTTGCAAAAGACTCTTGTTTCAGCGATAATTGCTTGCGGCGAAAACTCTAAGAGCAGAGGGATACGATTCCTTCGGAACGGACTTCGAGAGCATAAACCCTCAAGCATACAGTTTTTGGCAGAAAAACTTTACAGCATATACCACGGACTTGTACGCCGTATTGACGAAGGCGCTGTCAGAAACTCCGCCGTCATTTCATGACCCACAGACTTCCATGCCCTGCCAAAAACCAAAAATCGCCTGATTTCACAGAAATCCAACCGTTTCAGCGGCAGATTGCTCATATGGCGGCGTCCTCCAGCAACTCAAAATGGCTCTTGCGGTAGTTGATGATGCTGTCAGCTTTCAGCCGCGACATTTCAGCGGAGAGGGCGGAGCGTTCGACGGAGAGATAATCCGCAAGCCCCTGGCGGTCAAACGGTA